>JAYTMT010000249.1:0-59639 GCA_043728315.1 Polaromonas sp.
TTGGTGGAAATGTCCATGAGATTGAAGATACAAGAAGCGGGCTCTGTTTGAGGGCTTTAGCCCGAGTTAGGCCGCTTCCCCCCATTTGTTCAAAAAAACAAGCTCCCCGCGAAGCGGGCCAGCGATCCGTTTGCGCGTTGGCACAGCGCTTGCTTGACCGCAGCAGTGACCAAGCAAGGCAAGAACCCTTCGACAAGCTCAGGGCGAACGGAAGATGTTTGGCGTGTGAAGGAGGGATGGTTAAGCTGCCACAAGCTGCGGCACGCTGGTGCGCACTAGCTTTTTCAGCTGCGGTATGCAGCTGCCGCAATTGGTGCCGCATTGCAAGGCGCTTTGCAATTGCCCCAAGCGCTCTGGCTCGCTGCCTGTGCAGCTGGCCAGTTGGGCGTTGATGGCCGTTTCGGTCACGTTAAAGCAGGTGCAAATTTGCGCGCCTTTGGCCTCTATGGCCAATGGTGCTTTGCCGCCCGGGCTGAGCAGCAAGCGTCCGTAGGTTTGCGCGTCTAGCTTGTCTTGCAGCAGGGCTTTTATCCACACTTGGGCGCTGGTGTCGCCTGCGAGCATGAAGGCTTGCAGGGTGACTCTGCCGTCGCCATCGCGCTGCAGGCGAGCGGCGCGGTGCTGGCCTTTTTTCAGGTCTGCATAGCGCAGGGTGTCTTTGCTGTTTAAACCCATCAGGGTTTCGATTTGGGCAAGCAGGGCAGGTGCGGGCGCGTAATTGGCACTGGCGCGAAACAGCAGACCACGTGTTTCACTGGCTGGGTTGGTGCTGTTTGCAGCTGTATGCGCATGGCCGTCAACGAGACCCTTCATGTCAGTATTGGCATCACCCTCGCGCCCAAAAGGCACGCAGCTGGCAAACTCAAACGCAGCCATCAACGCTTGCAGAGCCAATCGTGTCGTGTGGGCGCTACCATCTGGCAACCACGCCAGTGTCACCATGCTCCAAGGCAGCTCGGCCTTGAGAATTTTGACAGCCGCGTGTTTGAGCTCGGGCTGCTTGCTGCTGGGGCAATAGGCGCTGGTGGTGATGGCGTTGACCCCGCCCAAGCGCTCGCCTGTGCTGCTGCGTCCGCTTAAAAATTGGCTGCCCCAGTGCATGGCGATGAAGGCTTGGCTTAGGCCAATCTCGCTGCTGGCTTGCACTGCTAGCACGATAGAGCCGCGTTTGCTGGTGACATGCACCAAATCACCCTCCTTGAGCAGGCGGCGCGTCATGTCTTGAATGTTCATCTGCACGGTGGGTTCGGCCACGTGGCCAAACAAGCGGCCTAGGGTGCCGGTGCGGGTCATGCCATGCCATTGGTCTCTGAGCCTTCCGGTGTTCAAGCTAAAGGGGTAGCGCGATTCGCGTGGCTCGGCTACGGGTTTGTAGACGGTGTTGACGAAATTGGCTTTGCCGTCGGCGGTGGGGTACATGCCGTCTTCATACAGGCGTGCTTTGCCTGTGGTGTCGCCTTGTTTGAAAGGCCATTGCTGGGGGCTTTGTTCTAGTTTTTCGTAGCTCAGGCCGGTGATGTCTAGGTCGCGGCCTTGTGTGGAGGCGCGGTGTTCTTGCCAGATTTGTTCGGGGGTGTCGTAGTTGAAGAGTGTTTTTGTAGTCTCCGGATGTTGCGGAATTGGGGTCAGAGCCGAATTTCGTTCGGTGCTTAGAGTCTCCGTTTCGATGGTCTTCCTGAATTCGGATCTGACCCCAATTCCTTCTAACTTTCTGGCGAACTCAACTGCTATTGACCAATCGTGCCTTGCCTGCCCGGGCGCGCTCACTGCTGCGCGCACGCGGCTGATGCGGCGTTCGCTGTTGGTCACCGTGCCTTCTTTTTCGCCCCATGTGGTGGCGGGCAGCAGCAGGTCGGCATAGGCGCAGGTTTCGGCGGTGGCAAATGCTTCTTGCACCACTACCAGCTCGGCGCGCTCTAGCGCTCGGCGCACGGTGGCTTGGTCGGGCATGGACTGGGCGGGGTTGGTGCAGGCGATCCACAGGGCTTTTATCTCGCCATCAGCCGCGGCTTGAAACATTTCTACCGCTGTTTTGCCCGGCTTGCTGGGCACGTCAGCCACGCCCCACAGCGCGGCCACCTCAGCGCGGTGCGCACTGTTGGCCATGTCGCGATGGGCGCTGATTAAATTGGCCAAGCCTCCCACCTCGCGCCCGCCCATGGCATTGGGCTGGCCCGTGAGCGAGAAGGGCGCTGCGCCGGGTTTGCCGATGTGGCCTGTGGCCAGGTGCAGGTTGATCAAAGCTGCGTTTTTGGCCGTGCCACTGCTTGACTGGTTCAGCCCTTGGCAATACAAACTGAGCGTTGCGGCGCTGGTGGCAAACAGTTTGGCAGCGGTGAACAAATCTTCTTTTTTAATGCCGCAAATAGCGCTCACCGCATCGGGTGTGCAATCGCGCACGGTGGCTTTGAGGGCATCAAAGCCGTTGGTGTGGGCTGCAATGTAGGCCGCATTTGTCCAGCCCTCCCACAGCATGGTGTGCAGCATGCCGTTAAACAGCATCACATCGGTGCCCGGTTGTATGGGCAGGTATAAATCGGCGATCTCGGCGGTGTCAGTTTTGCGTGGGTCGCAAAATATGATTTTTAAATCAGGCTTGTTAGCTTTGGCCTCTTCGATGCGGCGAAACAAAATCGGGTGTGCATAAGCGGTGTTGCTGCCGACTATGAAAATGCAATCGGCGTGGTTCACATCGTCGTAGCAGGCGGGTGGCGCATCGGCCCCCAGCGTTTGCTTGTAGCCCGCCACCGCGCTGCTCATGCACAGGCGGGAGTTGGTGTCGATGTTGTTGGTGCCAATCAAGCCCTTGGCCAGCTTGTTGAACACATAGTAGTCTTCGGTGAGCAATTGCCCGCTGATATAAAAGCCCACGGCATCGGGGCCATGCTCTGTGATGATTTGTGCAAAACCAGTGGCTGCAAAATCCAGAGCAGCATCCCATCTAGTGGCCTTGGCTATGCCACCACGGTGCTCACGCCGCATAGGCTGCAAAAGCCGCGTTTGCCGTGTGATGGGGGCGCTGGCAGTGAGCGCCAGCGTTGAGCCTTTGGAGCAAAGCTTGCCAAAATTGGCGGGGTGGTCAGGGTCGCCGCGCACGCCTGTGATCTGCGCGCCGTCGCTTTGAATGATCACGCCGCAGCCCACACCGCAATACGGGCAGGTGGATTTGGTCTCGCGCATGGCCATGCCATTGCCCGCAGCTATATTTGTGAAACCCATGCCCATGTTCATATTCAAACGTTTAGCGAGGCCTTCAGTTCAGGGCCAGCCAGTGGCTTGGGCAAATCAATGGCATGTGTGGCTAGCTCCACGGCGTCTAAAAATACTTCGCCATCGGTGACCTGCACCGCAAACTTTGGTGTGCAGCCCTCGTCAGGCGCACGCGCGCAGCCATTGCCCAAGCTGATGTTCCAGTTGTGCAGCGGGCAAGCCACATGCTCCCCATGGACGATGCCTTGGCTAAGCGGGCCGCCCTTGTGCGGGCAGCGGTCTAGCAGGGCAAAGACCTTGTCCTCAGAATTCCTAAAGACCGCTACGTCCATGCCTTGCGCGCGGCTTATTCTGCGCGAGCCTAGGACGGGGATGTCTTGCACTAGGCAGATTTTTTTCCAATTGTTCATGGGGTATGTTTATCTAAGGTTGAAATCGGGCTTCTGGCCGCGAAGGGCGCGAAAATTACGCGAAAGAAATACAAAAAAAATACAATACAAAAAATGCAATTTGAAAATTCGAATTCAAAAAATATTTTTTTAAATTAATTCCAAAAAATCATTTTTCATTTTTTCAATTGATTATTAAGGTATTTTTTGGTATCCCTTTCGCGTCTTTCGCGCAACTTTCGCGCCCTTCGCGGCCGGAAACCAGATATTAAAAAGCACTCAAACAGCAATAGCCTCAAACTGCCGCGTATCCACCGATGCCTTGTCAAACTCAAACCAAGGATCGGGTTCGCCGTCTAATGCGAATTGCAGGCGCTCCCACAGCGCCTTGCGCCCTTCGTGGTCGTCTAGAATTTTCTTCTTCACATAGTCCAAGCCCACACGCGACACATAGTGCACGGTACGCTCCAAATACCAGCCCTCTTGGCGATACAGCTCACAAAATGCGCCCGTATATTCCAGCACTTCGGCAGCAGTTTTGAGTTTGGTAAAAAAGTGCGCCACTTCGGTTTTGATGCCGCCGTTGCCTGCCACATACATTTCCCAGCCGCTGTCTACCCCTATGATGCCCACGTCTTTGATGCCTGCTTCGGCGCAGTTGCGTGGGCAGCCGCTCACTGCAAACTTGACTTTGTGCGGGGCATACATGCGCCACATGGCGCGCTCCAAATCTTTGCCCATTTGGGTGCTGTCTTGTGTGCCCATGCGGCACCACTCGCTGCCTACGCAGGTTTTTACGGTGCGCAGTGCTTTGGCGTAGGCGTGGCCGCTGGGCATGCCTATGTCTTTCCAGACATTGACCAAGTCTTCTTTTTTTACGCCCAGCAAATCGATGCGTTGGCCGCCTGTGACCTTGACTGTCGGGATGTTGTATTTGTCCACGGCATCGGCAATGCGGCGCAGCTCGCTGGACGTGGTCTCGCCCCCCCACATGCGCGGTATCACGCTGTAAGTGCCGTCTTTTTGGATATTGGCATGGCTGCGTTCGTTGATGAAGCGGCTTTGTGGATCGTCTTTGGCTTCTTTGGGCCAAGAGCTGGTCACATAATAATTGAGCGCAGGGCGGCACGATGCGCAGCCATTGGGCGTTTTCCACTCTAAAAATGATTGCACAGCGCCGATGCTGAGTAGCTTGATAGCCACAATGGCCTCGCGCACGGCTTGGTGGCCGTGGTCGGTGCAGTTGCACATGGCTTTGAGCTTGGGGGCGGCTGAATAATCGCCACCCGCAGTGAACATGAGGATTTGCTCCACCAGCCCCGTGCACGAGCCGCAGGACGCGCTGGCCTTGGTGTGCTTTTTCACCTCGTCGATGGTAAACAAGCCCTTTTCGCGTATGGCTTTGCAAATCGTGCCCTTGGTTACGCCGTTGCAGCCGCACACTTCGTCGCTGTCGGCCATGCTGGCGGCTTTGGTGTGGCCTTGGTGGCCTACGTCGCCGATGCCGTTGTTGATGGCGGCCTCGCCAAACATGAGTTTGTCGCGAATGTCGCCCACGTTTTTGCCATCGCGCAGCAGCTTGAAATAATAGCTGCCGTCCACAGTATCGCCATATAAGCACGCACCTACGAGCTTGTCGTCTTTGAGCACGAGTTTTTTATACACGCCGCCAAATGGGTCGCTCATGACGATTTCTTCGCAGCCTTCGCCGCCTTGAAAATCACCCGCGCTAAACAGGTCAATACCCGTCACTTTGAGCTTGGTAGAGGTGAGCGAGCCTGTATAGCGGCCAATACCAAACTGTGCCAAATGGTTGGCAGCCACCTTGGCCTGCTCAAAAAGTGGAGCAACTAAGCCATAGGCAATGCCGCGGTGCGCCGCGCATTCACCCACCGAGTAAATCCGCGCATCGGTCACGGTTTGCATGGTGTCGTTGACCACAATGCCTTTGTTGCAATGCAAGCGCATGGATTCGGCCAAGGCCGTGTTGGGGCGAATGCCCACGGCCATCACCACCAAATCGGTAGGAATCTCAGTGCCGTCTTTGAATTGCAGCGCCATCACCCTGCCATCTTTGTCGGGAATCAGCGCCTGCGTTTGCCCACCCATCACAAATTTTAAGCCACGCTCTTCTAATGATTTTTGTAGCAAACCGCCAGCTACCGCATCCAGCTGGCGCTCCATCAGGGTAGGCATCACATGGATCACGGTGACTTGCATGCCGCGCAGCATCATGCCGTTGGCCGCTTCTAGGCCCAGCAAGCCGCCGCCAATCACAATGGCGCGTTTGTATTTGGCCGATGCCTCAATCATGGCATTGGTGTCTGCAATGTCGCGGTAGGCAATCACGCCTTCCAAGTCTTTGCCGGGAATGGGCAAAATGAAAGGGTTTGAGCCCGTGCACATCAGCAAGCGGTCATACTCCACCTCGGTGCCGTCGTCAGCACGCACGATGCGTTTGACACGGTCAACTTCCACGACCTTTTTGCCCGCATAGAGTTGGATGTTATTGTCCTTGTACCAATCCCAAGAGTTGAGCACAATCTCATCAAGTGTTTGCTCACCCGCTAGCACGGGGCTGAGCAAGATGCGGTTGTAGTTGGGGTGCGGCTCAGCACCAAACACGGTCACATCGTATAAATCGGGGGCAATTTTCAGCAGCTCTTCAATGGTGCGAACTCCTGCCATGCCATTGCCCACCATCACTAATCTTGATTTCTTCACGCAAACACTCCGGGTTAATACCCGATAGCTTGCAAGGGGCGTGCCAAGCTAGAAATGGGTGCGGCGCACCAATTGTGTGCGCTAATTAAGCATATTGCACTTTTGTATGCATGGCTTTAGCGATACGCAGAGCTAGTTGATGTCCAATTTTTTCAGCCAACATGACTGGTACGGCATTCCCAATCTGGCGCATTGCTTCGCCCCAGGCGCCTTTAATAATGAAATTGTCTGGAAAAGTTTGAATGCGCTTGGCTTCATATGCGGTGAAGTAACGCACGCTACCATCTTGGTAACGGATCATGTTTTCACCGCCTGGCACACCATGGCCACCTGCTTTGATAGTTTTTGATGGCCAATCAAAATCACTGCCCGTGTGGCCAGGGTAGGTGCGAGCCCCGCTTTTAAACACATGGTCAACGATGCCGTGGTTCGACTCAGGGTTGGGGGTGTCTGCTAAGGCATCACGGACGGTGACCCATGGAAGCAGTTCGGGCTCAAACATTCCATATTTTTCTTTTAGTCGGATTATTTTTTCTTGCGTATTTTGATCCGTGTGAGGCCTGTTAGCACGTGCAATGCGGTGGTTTTCCCAGTACTCTTGCGTGACATGCATATTCCAAAGAAGGCGATCTTCCGAGTGGGTTTCTTTGGGGAACTCCCACGCCACATTTAAATCTGATCGCGTTCCCACAATCACTACACGCTCACGTGTTTGTGGTACGCCGTAGTTTGCTGCATTGATAAGGCGGTATTGCACGTCATATCTTTTTCCTTTGTATTGGAGCGCATCAATTTTGCGTAGTTCGCTTAGGTGAGTCCGCCAATCGCCATTCAGTAGTGTAGAAAAATCAGGGTATCTCAGTCTTTCAATGACATATTCAAAATAATCAGAAAAAGTACCGCGCAGTAATCCCTTGACGTTTTCAAATACAAAAGCTTTTGGCGATAACTTTTCAATAGCTCGAATGGCATAGGGAAACATATCGCGATTGTCTTGATCGGCTTTGTGTTTGCCGCCTAATGAAAACGGCTGACACGGTGGGCCACCTGCTACTAAATCAATTTGTTCTAAGCTACTCAAATCAAAATCTTTGATGTCACCAAAAAATACGCGCTCTGGGCCAAAATTTTCCGATAATGAGTCGCATGCATGCTTATTGAACTCTACAAAAGCCGCGTGTTCAAACCCAGACAACTCAAGGCCTTTTGCCATGCCGCCTGCGCCTGAAAATATTTCTAAAGTTCGCATACTTTAGCTTCCCAAGCTATTTAAATGCAGACGGATATTCGCTACAACGCTATTTTTGTCGTTGGCGATGCCGTTGCATTTATCTGCCCAACTGCGACCGGTGTGAACCACATCCCAATCCGATTTTGCTTGTTCGTATCGGCCTTTGCCAGGATCGTGATTTCCAAAACCATCTAGTGCAGTGTTCCAAAGTGGTCGATTGAGCTTGATCAAGGCTGCTTCGATGGTGCTGATCATGTCAGACCCTGTGCTTTCAAATATGACAAATCTGCACATGAAGTCTGTGAGTTTTAATCCAGTTACAGTCCCGATATTTGAGCTATGCTGACGCAAGCGGCCAATCAATTCCCGCGACTGTTTGGCTGCGTCATCTGAAGTGCGAGATTGCCGCCATCCTTTGGGCACTGCTTTGCCTACGTATATTGGAAATCCATACGAAAGGCGGTTTAGTTCCGCATAGCGCTTGTAGAGTGGGTTTTTACCTGTGTAGTACAAGGCATAGACACCAGTACCAGAAAAACTTTCTGGGGGCGGCAAGGTGTGGACGGGCGTACCATTGAAAAATCTAACCGCATCTTTTACTAGCTCTGCAAAAGCATCATTTTTATAAACATGCTTATTGCGATCAAAGATATGAGATTTCATGGGGCGTTGCTGTGTTTTTAACTAGGTGCATTTTGTCACACTCTCAATCGATAGCTGTACCACTGTCATCATATCTATAAAATGCACCCCATATGACCGACCCCATCCGCCTGTCCAAAGCCCTCGCCCTGCAATACAACATCTCGCGCAGCAGCGCTGAGCAGTTCATAGAGGGCGGCTGGGTGACGGTGAACGGGCGGGTGGAGGAAAGCCCGCAGGCGCGGGTGGGAAATGACGTGATTGTGCTGAGCAAAGACGCTACGCTGATGCCTAGCTTGCCCTTGACGATTTTGCTGCACAAGCCCGCTGGCTTTGACTGGGCCGATGGCAAAAAGGCGGCGGGTGATTTGCTCATTGATGCCAACCGCAGCAAGGCTGACCGCTCAGGTGTGCGATTGCTGCAGCGGCATATTAAGGGGCAAGAGAGCGTGACACCGCTAGAGTTTGGGGCCAGCGGCTTGCTGGTTTTCACGCAAGATTTCCCCATCAAACGCAAGCTCTGGGAAGACGCTGATTTGGTGGAAAACGAAATCATTGTGGAGGTGCGTGGCGAGGTGGATGCGCAGGCGCTCGATAAGCTCAACCGCCCCTTTGTGGTGAATGACCGGGTGATTTTGACTGCCAAGGTGGCGCTGTCTAAGCAAAGCGATGGCATGACTGGCCTGCGCTTTGCGCTCAAAGCCGGGGCGCTGGGGCGCATTGCGGGGGCGTGTGAGCATGCGGGGCTCAAGGTGCTGGGCATGAAGCGCATACGGGTGGGGCGCGTGCCACTGGCGGGGCTGGAGGTTGGGCAGTGGCGGTTTTTACTGTCTCATGAACGCTTCTAGAAATGCTATTATATAAGTAGCATGCTATGACCATATGACGCTGACATCAGGCTAAAAAATCATAAAAATAAGCAAATAATCCCTTAAACAAGCTCCCCAGCATGGCATTTGAATTAGACATCGGCTTTAACTCCTTGACGGGCAAAAAGCCCATCAACGAGGACTTTTGCGCCGCCATGCTGCCGCAGGCGGGGCAAGAAGGTTTTGGGGCGATTTGCGCCATTGCCGATGGCGTGAGCACGGGGGGCATGGGGCGTGAGGCGGCGCAAACCACGGTGACCAGTTTGGTGCGCGATTATTTTGGCACCCGCGAGACTTGGGACACCACCGTAGCGCTAGACCGCGTGATCAGCGCGCAAAACACATGGCTGGAGGGCATCAACCGCCGCCGCAAGCCGCTCTTGGGCCTGACCACGCTCACCGCGCTGGTGCTGCGCGGCCAAACCTACACCTTGGCGCATATTGGCGACACGCGGGCGTATCTGCTGCGCGGCGGCGAGTTCACCCAGCTCACGCAAGACCATGTGATGGACCACCCGGATTTTCGCCACAAGCTGCTGCGCTGTATTGGTGCGCAGGAGCGGCTGGTAATGGACTATTCACAAGGCGAGCTGGCGGCGGGAGATGTATTTATCCTCACCACCGATGGCGTGCACGGCTTTATGCACGACAAGCAGATCCAAAAGCGCGTTGACTCCAGCAGTGCGCAAGAAATTGCCGATGCCATAGCCACGGCTGCATTGGCCGCTGGTTCGCATGACAACGCCAGCGCCTTGGTATTGCGCGTGCTGGGTGTGTCGCAAGGCGGCTTGCACGATGACCAGCGCCGCGCTTTGGCTCTGCCCATTCCCCCCAAGCTCAAAGTGGGCGAGTCCATTGACGGCTTGCTGGTGACGGCGCTGGTGGCGGATACAGGCGTGAATTTGCTCTACCAAGTGCGCGACACGTCTACACAAAGCCTGTTTGCGCTCAAAACCCTGCACCCCGCCCGCGCCCACGATGCGCAGGAGCGCGCCATGCTCGCCCACGAGGCGTGGTTGGCCAAGCGCATGGCCAGCGCCGACAGCAGCGCGCACTGGGTGCGCGTGCATGCGCTTACGCCATCGGGCGCACAGCCCAGCGCTTACTACTTGCGCTACGACTGGCACAGCGGCGAAACCTTGCAGCAAATGCTTGACCACAAGCTGCCCATCAGCATTGCGCAGGCGCTGTCAGCCAGTACGCAAGCGCTCAAAGCCCTTGGCCGCTTACACCGCCAGTCGGTGATTCACCGTGACATCAAACCCGCCAACGTGCATTTGGGCGCAGACGGCGTGCTGCGCATCCTAGACCTTGGGGTGGCGCTCTCAGGCAGCGAGCCAGCGGCTGCGCGCGTACTGCATGCGGGCACACCCAGCTACATTAACCCCGAGCAATGGGGCTACAGCCTTGGCATGGCTGATGCCGATCCCGCGCCCGCCGATACTGGCAGTGATTTGTTTGCGTGGGGTGTCACGCTTTACCAGCTGCTCACGGGCCGCCTGCCCTATGGCCAAGTGCTGGCCTACCAAAGCGGCCGCTACTTTAAAGACCCCACGCCGCCCAGCCGCATCAACCCCGAAGTGCCCATTTGGCTAGACCATATCGTTTTAAAAGCGATAGCCAGAGACCACAAGCAACGCTTTGAAACGGCTGAGGAGTTTTTGCTAGCCATTGAGCGCGGCGCATCGCGCCCGCTGCCCGCCATGCCTGCCACGCCACTGGTTCAGCGTGATCCAGCCATGCTGTGGAAGCTGGGCGTGCTGGTCAGCGTTTTGTTTAACTTGTTGCTGGTATATTGGCTCTTGTTTCTGCCAAAATAGCAGTATTCAAGGTTTTTAAGCCCAATGTCAGCGTCATATGGTCATAGTGCGCTATTAATTTATGAGTAATACAAGTTTGAAAAATTCCAACTCTAAGGCCAATCGCGCATGGGTGGCGGCCTGCGTGCGCCGTATCGAGGCCGACTACCAGCGCTCTTCCGACACGCACCTGATTCCTGTGGCCTTGGCGGGCTACCCGGGCATAGACCTGTATTTCAAAGACGAATCAAGCCACCCCACGGGCAGCCTCAAGCACCGCTTGGCGCGTAGCCTTTTCTTGTACGCTCTGTGCAATGGCTGGCTGCATGCGGGCAGCACCGTGGTTGAGTCGTCTAGCGGGTCCACCGCTATTTCAGAGGCGTATTTTGCGCGCCTGCTAGGCCTGCCATTTGTAGCTGTGATGCCGCAAACCACCTCGCGCGAGAAAATTGAGGCCATCACTTTTTATGGTGGACGCTGCCATTTGGTGCAAGACCCCAGTGCTATTTACAGCGAGGCAGAGCGCTTGGCCCGTGAGCTGGGTGGCCACTACATGGACCAGTTCACCTATGCCGAACGGGCTACCGACTGGCGCGGCAATAACAACATTGCAGAAAGCATATTTGAGCAAATGCGGCTTGAGCGCCACGCCACGCCCTGCTGGCTGGTGGCCAGCGCTGGCACGGGCGGCACGCTGGCCACGCTGGGGCGCTATGTGCGCTACCAAGCGGGCGAGGCAGGCGTAGCGGGAGTTACGGGTGCAGCAGGCCTAGCAGGCGTGGGCACACAAGGGCAGGCCACACAGGTGTGCGGCGTAGACGCAGAGCGCAGTGTGTTTTTTGACTATTACCAAAGCCGTGACGCATCGCTGAGCCTGCCCCACGGCTCACGCATAGAAGGCATAGGCCGCCCCCGCGTAGAGGCCAGCTTTTTGCCCGATGTGCTAGATGCCATGGTGAAAGTGCCCGACGTATGGTCATTAGCCGCCATGCATGCGCTCAGCACCGTGCTTGGCAGGCCAGTGGGCGGCTCCAGCGGCACAAACTTGATGGCATCCCTGTGTGTAGCGCAGCATATGCGCAGCCAAGGCGAGCAGGGCAGCATAGTCAGCATATTGTGCGATTCGGGGCAGCGGTATCAAAACACCTACTTCAACGAGGCTTGGTTGCAGGCTAACGAGCTAGGGTGTGCGGTGCAAAAAGACGCGGTGCTGGCTTGGATGGAAAACGGTGTGGCTTGCGCATCTATGCTTACTGCTGGTTTGTCTTAGGCCTGGCGCTTAGCTCGATGTTGGTTGGCTGCGGCCTAGCCTTGTGTGCGTGCTGGATAAATTCTGCGCAATGCGCGCGAAGTTCCGAAGCATTAGGCTACTTTGGCTACCACGCGGATTGCGCATAATTTCTCCATTCCGCCCACAACGCTCTCCGCCACTAGATCGGCTGGCGCGTCACTCGTAGTGCCTCGCAAGAAGTAACGGGGTCAGATCCAAATTCAGGACAATTCTCTGGTCGGAGCACTTTGACTCGAACGAAATTTGGCTCTGACCTCGGTACTTCCCCTATCCGAAGACTACAACCTTAAACCTAAACCCGTGCCCGCCCACCACTCTCAGCCCAAGTGCGAGTCCAGCGCAGCTGCATCACACGCAGCATCAGCAGCACGGCCACGGCGCACAGGGCAAAGCCTACAAAGCCCCACAGGTAGGTGCCGGTGTATTGCTTAGACATGCCCATGGCGTTCGGTATCAAGCCGCCGCCAAGCGCGCCTACTTCGCCAATCATCGAGCCCGCCACCGCCGTGGCGGCTGGCCAACGCAGGGGCACCAGCTGAAACAGCGCGCCATTGCCTGCGCCCAGCGCCGCAAAGCAGAGCATAAACAAGAGCGTGGTAGCCACCAACGATTCGCTGGCCAAGCCGCACATCACCAAAGTTACAGCCACGGTTACCAGCACCGCGGTGAGCGTGTTCACTCCCCCCCAGTGGTCTGAAATCCAGCCACCAAACACCCGCACCGCCGCTCCCATGAAGGCGGCCAGCATCGACAACTGCCCCGCCTGCACCTTGCTCACGCCAAATTGGTCGTAGTAATAACTGGGCAAAAAAGTAGCTAGGCCAATAAAGCCGCCAAAACTCACCGCATAAATAATGCTGAAAGCCCAGCCGTCGTTTTCAAACAAACAGGCAATATGCTCCTTGAATGAGGCGTGTTTGTCTACATCGTCAGGCTCTTTGGCAAACAACACCATGGCCACGATGGGCAGCACCATGAAGCAGGCTGCAAATCCATACACAGCCTGCCATCCGTAGCGCTGCGCCAGCGCAGGAGCAATAAGCACCGATACTGCAGTGCCCACATTGCCAGCGCCCACTAAGCCCATAGCCAAACCTTTATACCGCGCAGGAAACGAGCCAGATCCTAGGCTTAGTGCTACGCCAAAGCTAGCGCCTGCGACACCTAACAATACGCCCATGGCCAGCAGTGAGTTGTAAGAGCTTACGAAAAAATAGCCATACAGCAGTGCCACAATGATCAGCACCATTTCGATCAGCGTAGCGTTTTTGCGTCCCACATACTGCGCCAATATTCCCAGCGGAAAGCGCATGAGCGCGCCAGCAAAAATCGGAATCGACAACATCACCCCTTTTTGCGTGGGGCTGAGGTTGTAGGCCTCGGTAATAAAAGGTGCCATAGCGCCATTCATCACCCAAATGCAGCATGAGCATGCAAAATAGAAAAAAGCGACATACAAAGTAGGCGCGTGGCCAGACTTCAAAAAATTGCGAAAACCAGACATCAAATCTCCCTCGAAAGTGGATACCAGTATCAGTACAGCGAGAAGCGTGCCAGCTTCGTATGTGCGGGTGATGATATTGAATACATAGCAAACAATGACCATATGACAGCGACATATTGCTCAAATTTAGAAAAATACGGTTTGGGTTGCACCAATGCACGAAAACCGTGCGTTGCACCAACTTGGCTTAAAAAGTGGTCAGTTACGACGCATCGTGGCGGCTGCGATTGCAAGCGAATTTGCGTGCACAGTGCGGAAAATGCGGTTCATCTGCAAACACTGTGTAAAAATCAAAGCATACGACAAAGGATGCATGCTAGTTTTAGGAATTGAATCATCGTGTGATGAAACCGGCGTGGCGCTGGTGCGCACACTGCCCAGCGCTGGCGGCGTGGCGCCTGCCGTGCCCATGCTGCTGGCTGCAGCGCTGCACAGCCAAATCGAGATGCACCAAGCCTACGGCGGCGTGGTGCCCGAGCTGGCCAGCCGCGACCATATTCGCCGTGTGCTGCCGCTCACCACACAGGTTCTGGCGCAAGCGGGGGTTAGCTTGTCTGCTATTGACGTGGTAGCGTTCACGCGCGGCCCGGGGCTGGCGGGTGCACTGCTGGTGGGAGCAGGCGTGGGCTGCGCACTGGGCGCGGCGCTGGGCAAGCCGGTGCTGGGCGTGCACCATTTAGAGGGGCATTTGCTCTCGCCCTTTTTGAGTGCAGACCCACCGCAATTCCCCTTTGTGGCGCTCTTGGTCTCAGGCGGCCACACCCAGCTGATGCGGGTAGACGCGGTGGGCAGCTACCGCATGCTGGGCGAAACCATTGACGATGCCGCAGGCGAAGCCTTTGACAAATCGGCCAAATTGTTAGGCCTAGACTACCCCGGCGGCCCGCTACTTGCCAAATTAGCCGAGCAGGGCAACCCAGTAGCCTACAAGCTGCCGCGCCCCTTGCTGCACAGCGGTAATCTTGATTTTTCGTTTGCAGGGCTTAAAACCGCAGTTTTAACGCAACTCAAGCGCTTGGTGCAAGACATCCCCGAGGGCGCTGGCGTGTCCAAGGAGCTGATGCAGCGCCTAAGCCCCCAAGCGCGCGCCGATCTAGCCGCCAGCACGCAAGCAGCCATCACCGATGTGTTGGTGCGCAAATCGCTCAAGGCGCTGGAGCAAGAGGGCTTAAACAGGCTGGTAGTGGCAGGCGGCGTGGGTGCCAACCAGTCCCTGCGCGCGCAGCTCAACGCGGCTTGCCAAGCGCGGGGTGCGCGTGTGCATTACCCCGAGCTGCATTTATGCACCGACAACGGCGCGATGATCGCGTTGGCAGGCGCAATGCGGCTGCAAGCGGGAATTTCAAAGGCAAGCTTCGACTATGCCTTTGATGTGAAGCCGCGTTGGCCGCTCGATTCTTTGTAGTTTCCGTTAGCCAGCGCCCACCCCAGTTTTCAGGTAATGTTCAGCGTTTCCACAATTGTGTTTTGGGCTTGAATTGGCTCCAAGCGAACCAAAATGTTTGTTGGCTGGAGATCTCTTTGCCCTGCGAGAAAGTCCGCAGACCGCCGCCTTCGCTGCGAATTTCTACGCCACCATGCTGCACCACCTCACCAGCTGCAAGCGCCAGTTGCACAGTGGCTCGCTGAAATGCAATAGCTTGGCCTTGTGGGTTGGTTACCGCCAGCACGACTTCATGCACCGGCAGACGCGAATCTACATCGCCCACAGGGAAGATCGGGCCTTGTTCGTCGCGCCCACGCAGGGGATTGGCTGGGTAGCTTCGCCCAATGCCACCGTCTCTGGCCAACAAAGTGGTGGTCGGATGTGCTGCGCGCCAAGCGCCCCAAGTCGAAACCACGACACTGGTCTGACTGAGCGTGACACCCGCTTTGCGCATCGGGCCTGAGCGGGCTTGGCCAGTGAAGGTGTCGATCACAGAACCGCTTCGCACGTCGTACATCAACTTGTTTGAGCGCGAGAGCAAGCCAGACGTGCGCAGTAGGGGGGCAAAGCCCGGCACTTGATCCGTGAAATAAGCCTGCACCGAGAGGCACAGCGTGCAGTACGGCATACCAATTTGTCTGCCCCCCAGTGTGTCATTCACCATCTCATGAATTTCCATCATATTTTTTGGGTAAGCGCGCGCTTGGCCGTTAACCACCACGCCAAATACAATAGCATCTTGGGGATACCAGTCACCCTCGCTGGCCGGTGTGACCTTGGGTTGATCGAGCGCTGGTATGCAACCGCGCGGGCAGGGTTGACCCCGAGTGGCGTCTGGCCTGTCGTCGATAAACACCCCGCCCCAGCCAACTTGCCGCCAATCGATGATGGATTGAGTATCGGCAAAAAAAGAGGCCCAGCGCGGCTCAATCAACACAAGCACATCGCGCTTCATGTCCCGATAACCGGGCGGTTCGGGCAGATTCCAAGCCAATAAACGGTCGCCCATAGCCGTGTAGATCTCGGCGGGTAGCGCACTACCTGTGAGTTTTTCAAAAGCGGCAACCAATACAGGCTCATGCTCACCTCTGGCCAAACGCAGCAAATCGAACAAATACCATGCCAAGCGCGCGTCGCCCGAGTCGCCAATGGCCTTAACCGTTGCTGTAGGGAATTTAAAAGCCTTCAAGTCGGTGGAGGCCAGCCCCAGCGCTTTTTTCAGTGCAGCAGATTGCGGCTTGATTGGCAAGGTAGGCGCAGGCGGTATGGCTTGTCGGTTTTTGTCGAGCAGTGGCTCATGCGTTGGCAATTGCGCCCATGCCCCAGAGTGCATCAGCAGCACAATGAGTAAAACCACATACTTCTGACTTGCCAGACAAAAGACTCTGAATATCGACTGGGTGTACGTATCGAACATGACTCTCTCCTAGAGCAGCACAGAACGTGGCCGCACCAGTTGGTCGCTAAGAGGGAAATTTTCTTACACGCCATGTTTTTGACATGGATGACAAATAAATACTATTTATTCAATAGCAAACTATGACCATATGACGCTGACATCGGCCTAAAAAACCATATGCCAGCGCCACACAAGTCTTAGCTAACCGCCAACACCGTCTCGCGTGACACGTGGGTGAGTTTGCCTAGCTTTAATGTCAACACCCCGTTCTCTAATTTTGCTTGGCTGGCTGCGGCATCTATTTCATCGGCCAGTTGGTAGGCGGCTTTGAAGCTGCGGGGGGCGTCGTCTTTGGAGGTGATGCGCACCACGTTGGCTTCTATGCTTATGGTGATTTGGTCTTTGGCTAGGCCGGGCACGTCTAGGCTTAGGGTTACGCTGGTGTCGTCGCTGTCCACCTGCACGCCGTGCGTGTGGGTGGCTGCGCCGTGGTTCGCTGTGTGGGCATAGCGGTCAAATGGGTTGGATTGCGCTACCAATGCGGGATTAAAAGCAAAGCGTGCGAAACGGTGGGCGGGAGAGGTATAAAACATGGTGTTTCCTTGTACACTCGCGGCTCATTCGCGTTTGGCTCCCTATGAGCCAGCACGTTCGCCGCATGGAGATTAAGTGTTGCCATGCTTTGCAATTACAAGGGGGAAACCGCCATGAATAAATTTCGCCGCACGGCCTTGAAAAGCCTGCTTATGGCTTCATTGTCTGCCAGCTTCGCGCTTCATGCGCAAACTCATTCTACTTCCGGTGCTCCCATCAAGATAGCACTCATCGAAGGCCTGAGTGGCCCTTTTGCCAACACAGGCGAGGCGGTGTTTCGTAACCTCGTGTGGGCCACCGAGCGAGTGAACGAGCGCGGCGGGGTGAAGCTGCCCTCAGGCGCGAGGCCATTGGCGATTGACCGCCACGACAGCAAAGGCCAAGTAGAAGAGGCGCTTACCACGCTTAAATCAGCCATTGACGGCGGGGCGCAGTTCATCGCGCAGGGCAACTCATCTGCAGTGGCAGCCGCGCTGATTGATGCGATCAATAAACACAATGAACGCGAGCCTACTAAGCGCGTGATCTATTTGAACTACTCGGCGCTTGACCCGGTGTTGACCAATGAAAAATGCAGTTACTGGCATTTCAGATTTGATGCGCACGCCGACATGCGCATGGCCGCACTGATGGATGTGCTGCGCGAAGACCGAGATTTGAAATCGGTGTATTTGTTTGGCCAAGATTACAGCTTTGGCCAAGCCGTGCTACGAGAAGCGCAGCGCCAGCTTGGCTTGCAGCGGGTGGATGTGGCCATAGTGGGCAACGAGTTACATCCGCTGGGCCGTGTGAAAGACTTTGCGCCCTATGCCGCCAAAATCAAAGCCAGCGGTGCACAAGCCGTGATTACTGGCAACTGGGGCAACGACCTCACACTCTTCGTTAAAGCGGCCAAAGAGGTGGGCTATGAAGGCAAGTTTTACACCTTTTATGCCAACGCACTGGGCTCGCCCGCTGCCATTGGCGAAGCTGGTGTAGGCAAGGTGTACGCCGTGGCCGACTGGCTGCCCAATGTGAGTGGCAAAGAGTCCGAGGCTTTTTATAAGGGCTTCAAACAGCGCTTTCCCAAGCCTGCTGACGACTATGTGCACATGCGCATGCAGCTGATGATCGAATCACTGGCTGGCGCTATTGAGCGTTCCAACCCCGCAGGAGCGGCCTTCGACATGTCCGCAGTGTCTAGCCAGCTAGGCGCGTCCTCAGTCAGCCTATTCGGCCAAAGCGGCGAGATGCGCGGCTCTGACCACCAGTTTCAGCAGCAATTGGTGGTGGGCGTGATGGACAAAGTGGGCACCCCCGGCGTGAAATTTGACGTAGAAGGCTCAGGTTATGGCTTTCGTGTGGTGAAAACCGTGACAGCCGAGAAGGCGCGGATGGCGCATACCTGCGCGATGAAACGCTATTGATTGCATATTGCCCAGCAAAAAACCCTGGGTTTGCAGTGATTTCAAGCAAAAAATAGTAACATCGGCCTTGGCTGTACGCCAAAATCTTGTGAATGTGGCTTGGAGGAAGCATGGCAACGCGTAAAAAAACGCTTTACGAAATACTGTCGGTAGCGCCGCATGCCTCAGTGCAAGACATTGAGCAGGCGCATGCGCGCACTGCCTCGCTAATGGCATCCAAAAAAGCGCACATAAGCCAAGAAGACTACGCTTTCAATCTCAAAATCATCGACATGGCTTTGAGAACGCTGGCTGACCCGATGTCGCGCGCGGCATACGATGCCAAGCTGTCAAGCGCTGAGCCTGTCAACCCAGCCCAAGCGCTAGCCCTTTTGCCCCAACCCAATGTAGCCGACATGCGCGCAGACGTGATGGCTATGCGTGCCGATGCTTTGTCGCTGCGAGCTGATGCGCTGGCTTTGCGCAGCGGCACCGAATTGTCGACTACAACTGCTGGTGGATTTCAGCAAGCGGTGGGCAAGGGCGTATCGGATACGTTTTTTCTGCTCAAACGCGCTGCGGTAATTATTGGTGTCGTGTTGGCAATTGGCATGGTTGTGCAGGTGGTTTTTTTGCTCTTTGCAAGCGGCCGCAGTAAATCGTCAGCCACCATGGAAAATGCTGCCAGCGAGAAAGTGAAAATCCAAGAGTATTACCAAACCTATGGCACCCGCCCCAGTAGCAAGGCCGAAGCCGAGCTGCTAGAGGCCGATGCGCGCCGCCAAGAAAACGAACGGCGTGTGGCTGCAGAAGAGCAAAAAAGAGTAGCTGACGAGAACAAGCGCGTTGATGAAGAGTCAAGGCGCATAGGGCGTGATGCGACCAGAGAAATGCAAGATTTAGAACGACAAAACGAGCAGCAAAAGAAAATGGAGCAGGTCTACGAAAAGCAGAAAAAAGAAGAGGCGCAGCGCCGAGCGGATCAGGCCGAGCAATACAGAATAGAAGCAGAGAAGCAAAAATGGCAAGAAGTGCTCAGGCGCTAGGGGTTTTGCGTGCCGTGGCAACGGGGGTTTTGTTGCTCACATTGCTGGCCTGCTCGCGTGAGCCCACGCCCACTGCCAAAAGCTTTGAAGGCAAGTGGAAATCTTCCAAAATGGTCACGCCGCTGTACATGCACCCCAACGGGGAGTGGGAGATTAAAAAGGACGACCAACGGGTCTTGCAATACGGCATTTGGCAATACCGTGACAACGCCATTGCGTGGACTTTTAAGCTCAACGGTGAGGTTTTCAGTGAGGTGAATGCCGTGGTTGCCACTGGCGCTATGGGTTTTAAGCTCAGGGAAACAGATGGTTCAATCAGTACTTTTTCTAAATTAGATTAACTATGGCCACGCATGTGAGTTATTACGACCTGCTAGAGGTGAGCCCCTTGGCCAGCCAAGAGGTGATTCGCGCGGCCTACAAAAGCCTGATGCAGCGCGACCACCCTGATAAAAACCCCGGTGATGCTGCCAGCGCTGAGCGCACCAGCCAGCGGGCGCAGGCCTATGGCGTGCTCTGCGATGCAGACAAGCGCGCACAATACGATGCCAGTTTAAAAGCGCAAGTACCAAGCCCTGGTGCCTCTGTTGCCAGCAACGCATCAGCAGCGTACACCGCATACCAACCACTCGCTGGCCGTGCGCCGCGCGGCCAACGCACTGCTGCAACAGCAAAAAGCGCTTCACCCAGCTGGATATGGCTGTTGATCGTGGTGGTCATTTTGTCGGCATCTGCGGCTATCTTTTTGTTGAAAAAGCAAAACGCACCTGCCAAGCAATTGGCTGTGATAGTGGCTGCATTCGAGTCTGGGCAAATGACGGAAGAGCAGCGCCGCCAAGCCTTCAATGACAAAGAAAACATCCTTGACAGCCATCCAGCACTTAGGGCGCAACATGACAGCTTGCGGCTAAAAGCCACCGCTGGCAGAACGCTTGACTATTTAGATGCCCCACTGGTAGTCAAGCTCAGTGTGAATTTGCCAACCCTGGCCTTGGCTTCAGTTGGCGCAGCAGTGGTTTCGGCTGAATACCTATTGACAATTCCCCAGCTTACTGTGCGCGCAGGCAGCTACGAGCCTGAAAAAGTTTTGCAGCATTTGAAGGGTCAAAAAGAAGGCATACTTCAAAAACTAGCGGCCAATTTAGCCGCTGACAAATCGACCGCACTGCTCAGCCCCAAAGCCCAATCGCATCTAAAGTTGGTGATTTTGGAGTCGCTGATTGCAGAGTTAGGCATTCGCAAACTGGAGGAATACCCCAGCAGCTTGCACGAATCGCCCGGGCGCTATGGCGTGGTGGAAGTGCTGTTGCCAGACGCATTCACATTGATCCCCTTAAATGCCCCAGCGGTAGCTCCCGTGAAGCCTTGACCTCGCCCAGCGAAAAGCTGGTGTGCAGGTCTTTCACGTGGGGCAGGTTGATCAGCGTGTCCATGGCAAAGCGTGAGTAGGCTTCTAGGTCGGTGGCCATCACGGTAATTTCAAACGAGCCTTCGCCCGATACGTGGTGGCAGCTCATCACCTCAGGCAGCGCCACCAAGCGCGCTTTAAGCTCGCGGGTGACCTCGCCACTGTTGCGGTCGGCATAAATGCGTACAAAGGCAATCACGCCCAGCCCCACTTTGTGGCGGTCAATCTCGGCGTGGTAGCCTTTGATGTAGCCAGACTCTTCGAGCCTGCGCACGCGCCGCCAGCAGGGCGCATTCGACAAGCCCACGCGCGAAGCCAGTTCGGCATTGGTCAGGCGGCCATCGGCTTGCAGCTGGTGCAATATATGGATGTCAAATTTGTCTAGGCCAGATGTTGGCAAGGCCTCTTCTTTGGCTTGTTTTGTTGCTGTTGTTTTATTTTTAGTGAATTTTTGTTGCGTATTCATGGTCTATTGCGCCTATTTGTACCCAATGCTAATGCAAGCGGGTGTAAAAAAGCAAGCCTGTTTTCGCTAAAAATCACCCCATAGGCGTTACAGTATTGCCCATGCGCACCTCCATCCAAGCCCTGCAAGGGTCACAAATCCGCCAAGTCGTGAATGCCTCATTAGGCCGCAGCGATGTTCTTAAATTTTGGTTTGGCGAGAGCGACCAAGACACACCCGAGGCGGTGCGCGCAGCCGCCGCAGCCAGCATGATGGCGGGCGAGACTTTTTACAACCAAAACTTAGGCATTCCCGAGCTGCGCGAGGCCATTTCAGGCTACATGTCGCGCTTGCATGGCAACATTCCGGTGGACCGCATCGCGGTCACGTCCGCAGGTGTGAGCGGACTCATGCTGGCCGCGCAGCTTCTGATTGACGCTGGCGACGAGGTGGTGGCTGTGACTCCGGTGTGGCCCAATTTAACCCAGCAGACCATCATTATGGGGGCAAAGCTGCGCACTGTGGCGCTCAAGCCAGTCAACGGCGAGTGGGGCTTAGACATGGCTGCGCTGCTAGAGGCTATCACAGCGCACACCAAAGTGCTGATCGTGAACGCGCCAAACAACCCCACTGGCTGGACACTTAGCCAAGCCGAGCAGCTCACTATTTTAGAGCACTGCCGCCAAACTGGCACGTGGATAGTGGCCGATGAAGTGTATGAGCGCCTGTATTACGCGCCCACGGCCAAAGACTGCGCGCCTAGCTTTTTAGATATTGCGCAACCAGAAGACCGCTTGGTGGTGGCGCACAGTTTTTCTAAGACGTTTTTAATGACAGGCTGGCGTTTGGGCTGGCTGGTGCTGCCGCCCAGCGCCACGGCGCATGTGAGCAAGCTGGTCGAATTCAACACCTCTTGTGCGCCCACCTTTGTGCAGCGCGCAGGCGTGGAGGCCATCAAGCGCGAAGCCCAGATCACGCCCGCATTGGTGACGCATTTCAAAACCTGCCGCGATACGCTGATTCCCCTGCTACAAAGCGTGCCGGGCCTGCATGTGCAAGCGGCTAAGGGCGGCATGTATGCATTTTTCCAGCTGGATGGCTACAGCAATTCGCTGGATTTGGCCAAGCGCCTCGTCGTAGAAGCGGGATTGGGTCTAGCGCCGGGCAGTGCGTTTGCCCCAGAAGCGGAGGGCTGGCTGCGCTGGTGCTATGCCTCTAAAGACGTGGGCAGGCTAGGCGAGGGCGTGCGCAGGCTCAAAAATTGGCAAAGCAGGCAATAAAAAGCTATAATGAGAGGCTTTGCAAAACAGCGCCAACGCAAGTGGACGCAGCCAAACAAAGAGCACGGCAGGGCGATTCCTCGCGCTGTTCG
Organism: Polaromonas sp.; assembly: GCA_043728315.1. Classification (GTDB taxonomy): domain Bacteria; phylum Pseudomonadota; class Gammaproteobacteria; order Burkholderiales; family Burkholderiaceae_C; genus JAAFIP01. The sequence goes on from JAYTMT010000249.1 coordinate 22,735, forward strand.
CAAGTGAAACCACTCTTTTTAGCCACATTTTTAAACATGTGCTTTAGAGTTTATTAGGAAAATTATGCCTATCAATACCGTTGAAATTGTCAAAGACAATGCCCGCGCCGCCAAAGACACTGGCAGCCCTGAAGTTCAAGTTGCGCTGCTCACCGCACGCATCAACTTCTTGACACCCCACTTCAAAGAACACGCCAAAGACCACCACGGCCGCCGTGGTTTGCTGCGCATGGTGAGCCGCCGCCGCAAACTGCTGGACTATTTGCGCAGCAAAGATGCTGGCCGCTACACCGCGCTGATCGCCAAGCTGGGTCTGCGTAAATAAGTACCTGTGAAGAATTAGCCTTCGGGTTAAATGAAGCACACGTTGAACTACACGTTTATCCACACGTTATAAAGCGCGCCTGAGTTATCTTGTATAGCTCAGGCGTTTTTTACTTCTCTTTTAACATTTAACTTTTTAAGCACGCAAAAACAGAACTGAAGCTGTGTCATTCCAAAGGATTTTTAAATCTCTAAAGCGCCTTTGGAATGGCATCGTGTTCTGCCCATTTGCTGGTTTGACCTTGGCGCGAGGCTCGCGCTGGGTTGTACACCCTCTTTAGGTGTATTTTTATAGAATATTTGCCAGATGTCAGCGTTGTGCGGTCATAGGGCGCTATTCAAATAGGAGCAAAAAATGACCATGTTCAATAAAGTAACCAAGACCTTCCAATGGGGCAAGCACACCGTCAAAATGGAAACCGGTGAGATTGCGCGCCAGTCTGGCGGCGCAGTGCTGCTGGATATGGACGGCACTGTGGTGCTGGCCACCGTGGTGGGTTCTAAAACCGCCAAATCGGGACAAGATTTTTTCCCGCTCACGGTGGATTACCTTGAAAAAACCTACGCCGCAGGCAAAATCCCTGGCAGCTTTTTCAAGCGCGAAGCCAAGCCCAGCGAATTTGAGACCCTGACCAGCCGCCTGATCGACCGCCCGATTCGCCCGCTATTTCCCGAAGGCTTTTTCAACGAAGTGCAGGTGGTGGTGCACACCGTCTCGCTCAACCCGGACGTGATTGGCGACATTCCTGCGCTCATTGCTACCAGCGCTGCGCTGGCTATCAGCGGTATCCCATTTGCGGGTCCCATTGGCGCGGCGCGCGTGGCCTATATCAACGGCGAATACGTGCTCAACCCGAGCAATACCGAGCTGGTCAACAGCACCATGGATCTGATTGTGGCTGGCACTGAAGCGGCGGTGTTGATGGTCGAATCTGAAGCCAAGCAGTTGTCCGAAGACATCATGCTGGGCGGTATTGTGTATGGCCATGAGCAGAGCAAAGTGGCCATCAACGCGATCCACGAACTCGTGCGTGACGCTGGCAAACCAGCTTGGGACTGGGCAGCTCCTGCCAAAGACGAGCCGCTGATTGCCAAAGTGGGCGCATTGGCCCAAGCCAAATTGGCTGCGGCCTACCAGCTGCGCAATAAGCAAGCCCGCACGCAGGCTTGCCGCGCGGCTTATTCTGAAGTCATGGCCGATTTGAAATCTGGCGGCACCGAGTTTGATTCGGTCAAGGTCGAAGGCATGCTGTTTGACATTGAGGCGGGTTTGGTGCGCAGCCAAATTTTGGCAGGAGAGCCGCGCATTGACGGCCGCGACACACGCACCGTGCGCCCCATCGAAATCCGCAACGGCGTGCTGCCGCGCACCCACGGCTCTGCCCTGTTCACACGTGGTGAAACGCAGGCTTTGGTGGTGACCACCTTGGGCACAGAGCGCGACGCGCAGCGCATTGACGCTTTGAGCGGCGAGTTCCATGACAGCTTCATTTTCCATTACAACATGCCTCCGTTCGCCACTGGCGAAACAGGCCGTGTAGGCACACCCAAGCGCCGCGAAATCGGCCACGGCCGTTTGGCCAAACGCGCCCTCGTTGCTGTGTTGCCAAGCAAAGAAGAGTTTCCCTACACCCTGCGCGTGGTCTCTGAGATCACCGAGTCCAATGGTTCGAGCTCCATGGCTTCGGTGTGCGGCGGCTGCTTGTCGATGATGGACGCGGGAGTGCCCCTCAAAGCGCACGTGGCAGGTATTGCCATGGGCCTGATCAAAGACGGCAACAAGTTCGCCGTGCTCACCGACATTTTGGGTGACGAAGACCATTTGGGCGACATGGATTTCAAAGTGGCCGGCACCACCGACGGCATCACCGCTTTGCAAATGGACATCAAAATCCAAGGCATCACCAAAGAAATCATGCAAGTGGCATTGGCCCAGGCCAAAGAAGCGCGCATGCACATTCTAGAAAAAATGCAGTCCGCCATGGCCGTGGCCAATGTGGAAGTGAGCAATTTTGCGCCAAAGCTTTACACCCTGAAGATCAACCCCGAGAAAATCCGTGACGTGATCGGCAAAGGCGGCGCAGTGATTCGCGCCCTCACCGAAGAAACTGGCACGCAAATCAACATCAGCGACGAAGGCATCATCACCATTGCCAGTACTGATACCGCCAAGGCCGACGAAGCCAAGCGCCGCATTTTGATGATCACCGCTGACGTGGAAATTGGCAAGGTATACGAAGGCGCTATCACCAAGATTCTCGATTTCGGCGCATTGGTCAATTTGCTGCCCGGTAAAGACGGCCTGCTGCACATCAGCCAAATCAGCCATAACCGCATCGATAAAGTGACCGATGTTTTGGCCGAAGGCCAAATCGTCAAGGTCAAAGTGATGGAAACTGACGAAAAAGGACGCGTGAAGCTGTCGATGAAGGTGCTTACCGAGCGTCCTTCGTTTGACCAGCAGCAGCAACAGCAATAATTTGGGCAGCGTTTGAGTCATAGCTACTATTGAATAAATAGCAAACTATGACCATATGACGCTGACATCTGTATTATTTTCTGTAAAAAAATATGAAAGCCATTGAAATCAGCCAGTTTGGCGCGCCACAGGTGCTCAACCTGTGCGAGCGCGCAGACCCAGCGGCGGGCGCGGGCGAAGTGCTGATTGCCGTGACGGCTTTTGGTATCAACCGCCCTGATGTCTTGCAGCGCATGGGGCACTACCCTGTGCCTGCGGGCGCATCGGATTTACCCGGTCTTGAGGTGGCTGGCTCTATTGTGGGCGGCGACGCAGCGGCTATGGCTGCTGCGGGCTTCAAACTAGGTGACCGCGTGTGTGCTTTAGTGGCTGGGGGTGGCTACGCGCAGCTGTGCGTAGCGCCTGTGGGGCAATGCCTGCCTGTGCCAAGCGGCATGAGCGATGTGCAAGCTGCCTCATTACCAGAAACTTTTTTCACGGTTTACAGCAATGTGTTTGACCGCGCCAAGCTGCAAGCGGGCGAAACCTTGCTCATCCAAGGCGGTTCTAGCGGCATTGGTGTCACGGCGATCCAAATGGCCAAAGCACTGGGTGACGGGGTGAATGGGCCAGCTACCACAGTCATCGTGACCGCAGGCAGCGACGAGAAATGCGCCGCTTGCGTAGCATTGGGTGCAGACCACGCCATCAACTACAAAACCCATGATTTTGAGACGGAAGTCAAACGCATCATGGGCGCTGGGGCTGCTGGCAGTGTGCTCAGCAACGCACCCGTGGCGGGTGTGGACGTGATTTTAGACATGGTGGCTGGCAGCTATGTGGCCAAAGAAATCGAATGCTTGGCCGAAGACGGCAGGCTGGTTTTCATTGGCGTACAGGGTGGGCTCAAGGCCGAAATCAACGCGGGTTTGGTGCTGCGCCGCCGTTTGCAAATCACGGGTTCTACATTGCGCCCCCGTTCGATTGCCTTCAAAACGCAAATTGCGCAGGACTTGCAACGCCGTGTCTGGCCTTTGCTGGCCTCTGGCAAGATCAAAACCGTGATCCACAGCGTGTTTGACGCTTTGGCCGATGCGCAAGCAGCAGTTAAAGCCCATACCCTGATGGAGTCCAACCAACACATTGGCAAAATCGTTCTGCAATGGAAGTAAACCACATGAACACAGGGTTAAAGCCTTTGCGCAGAAAACTAATCGCTGGCAATTGGAAAATGAACGGCTCAAAGGCGGCCAATGCTGCCCTTTTGGCCGAGATTTTTGCTGCAGCTCCGGCGGTGCAGCCCGCAGACTTGGCTATTTGCGTGCCAAGCGTGTATTTTGAGGAAATTTCTGCCAATGTCAGCACCAATAGGTCAAAGCTTGCTATTGATTGCGGAGCGCAAGATATTTCTATGCATGACAAAGGCGCATACACCGGTGAGGTTTCTGGGGCCATGCTCAAAGAATTTGGTATGCGCTACGCCATTGTGGGGCACTCAGAGCGCCGCCAATACCATGGCGAGTCTGACCAAACCGTGGCGCTCAAGACCAAAGCAGCGCTTGCACACGGCATCACACCTATTGTGTGCGTGGGCGAGAGCTTGGTTGAGCGCGAAGCAGGCAAAACCGACGAGGTGGTGCGCCGCCAACTGGCCGCCGTGATCCATGAAAATGGCCATTGCATCAGCGAAATAGTTGTGGCGTATGAGCCAGTGTGGGCCATTGGCACAGGCAAAACCGCCACGCCAGATATGGCACAAGCCGTGCACGCAGTGCTGCGTGCCCAGCTGCATGCGGCCAGCGCGCAAGCCGCGCAGCGTGTGAAAATTTTGTATGGTGGCAGTATGAACGCAGCCAACGCGGCAGAGCTTTTGGCGCAACCAGACATCGATGGAGGCTTGATTGGCGGTGCGTCACTCAAAGCTGCTGATTTTTTAACGATTTTGAACTCTACACCCGCAATGTCGGCGTGAAATGGTCATATTTAGCTATTATATTAGGAGTAAATGATGGATGTTTTAGTAACTATTTTGTTGGCTGTTCAGATGATTTCTGCCTTGGTCATGATCGGCTTGATCTTGTTGCAACACGGCAAAGGCGCTGACATGGGCGCAGCCTTTGGTGGTGGAAACTCTGGCAGCTTGTTTGGTGCCAGCGGCTCGGCTAACTTTTTATCGCGAAGCACGGGCGTGCTCGCTGGTGTATTTTTTGTGTGTACTTTGGCCTTGGCTTATTTCAGCGGTGTGCGGCCCACCAGCAGCGGCGGTACCAGCGTGCTTGAAAAAGCAGGCGCTGCGGTAACTGCCCCTGCTGCGGGTGCCTCGGCAGCTGCTGGTGGCGCGCAGGCAATTCCTGGTAACACAAAAGCGGGTGAAGCCATGCCAGCCATACCTGCTGCGGTGACCACAATTCCACCTGCCAACAGCGCAACCCGTTCTGTCGAACCCACCGCAAATCCTGCGCCAGCACCAATCCCCGCTAAATAGCCATAAGCACATATAAAAACCCCTGTCGCTCCCCTTAAACGGGGCGTTTTCAGGGTAAACTCTAGGTGTGTCTGGGGCGTACAAATCCTCTCGCAACTCAGACAGAAAAACAATGCCGTCGTGGTGAAATTGGTAGACACGCTATCTTGAGGTGGTAGTGGCGAAAGCTGTGCGAGTTCGAGTCTCGCCGTCGGCACCAAATGAAGTACATGCTAGCTCTGCGCGATCTCGCTGGGCTTAGATTAAGAACTGACCTGATTAACTGATTCCAGTATTCATGAACCTCGATCAATACCTGCCGATTCTGTTGTTTATTTTGGTTGGTATTGGTGTCGGTGTTGTTCCTCAGGTGCTAGGCTACGTGCTCGGCCCTCGCCGCCCTGATGCGGCCAAAGACTCCCCTTACGAATGCGGCTTTGAAGCCTTTGAAGATGCGCGCATGAAATTTGACGTGCGCTACTACCTTGTCGCTATCCTTTTCATCCTTTTTGACCTCGAAATCGCATTTCTTTTTCCGTGGGCTGTGGCGCTCAAGGACGTGGGCTTGGTGGGGTTTTGGTCGGTGATGGTCTTTTTGGGGATTCTGGTCGTGGGCTTTATCTACGAGTGGAAAAAAGGCGCATTGGATTGGGAATAGGCCATCAAGGCACAAGGCAAACACCATGATTGAAGGCATTTTTAAGCAAAATATCGCCACCACGTCCGTGGATTCGGTGATCAATTGGGCCAAAACTGGCTCACTGTGGCCCATGACATTTGGCCTAGCATGCTGCGCTGTTGAAATGATGCACGCAGGTGCCGCTCGCTACGACTTAGACCGCTTTGGCGTGGTGTTTCGCCCCAGCCCGCGCCAGTCAGATTTGATGATTGTGGCTGGCACGCTGTGCAACAAAATGGCACCAGCTCTGCGCAAGGTCTACGACCAAATGGCTGAGCCGCGCTGGGTCTTGTCTATGGGTTCGTGTGCCAACGGTGGCGGCTACTACCACTACAGCTATTCGGTGGTGCGCGGCTGTGACCGCATTGTGCCAGTGGATGTGTATGTGCCGGGTTGCCCACCCACGGCAGAGGCGCTGATGTACGGCATCATCCAGTTGCAGCAAAAGATTCGTCGCACCCAGACGATCGCTCGGGTATAGGCGGCGCCATGACTGCATTTGCTGTATCCCCAGAAACCACCAAGGCGGCCGTTGAGGCGGCATTGGGCGCACGTGCCAAGCGGGTGTCGGTTGATTTAGGCGAAGTCAAGGTGATCGTCTCTGCGGCCGATTATCTAGAGTCTTCCATTATTTTGCGCGATGCTGCAGGTTGCAAATTTGAGCAGCTCATGGATTTGTGCGGCGTGGATTATTTAGAGTTCAAAGAAGGCGCTTACGACGGTCCGCGCTACTGCGTGGTCTCGCATTTATTGTCGGTGTCGCTCAACCAGCGCGTACGCTTAAAAGTGTTTGCGGCCGATGATGATTTGCCGGTGGTAGCCTCGATCAATGATGTATGGGCGGCGGCCAACTGGTTCGAGCGCGAGTGCTTTGATTTATTTGGTATTGTGTTCGAAGGCCACAACGACTTGCGCCGAATCCTCACCGACTATGGCTTCATTGGGCATCCTTTCCGCAAAGACTTCCCCACCAATGGCCACGTGGAAATGCGTTACGACGCAGAGCAAAAGCGTGTGATTTACCAGCCTGTGAGTATCGAGTTGCGTGAGATCACGCCGCGCGTAATCCGCGAAGGCAATTACGGCGGTATCAACCCCAGTGTGGCTGATGCAGCGAACGCGGCCAAAGGCATATAAACATGGCTGAAATCAAAAACTACACGCTCAATTTTGGTCCCCAGCATCCAGCAGCCCACGGCGTGCTGCGCTTGGTGCTGGAGCTTGACGGCGAAGTCATCCAGCGCGCCGATCCGCACATTGGCCTCTTGCACCGTGCTACTGAAAAGTTAGCAGAAAGCAAAACATATATCCAATCGCTGCCGTACATGGATCGCTTGGACTATGTGTCCATGATGTGCAACGAGCATGCCTATTGCCTAGCCATTGAGAAAATGATGGGCATTGAAGTGCCAGAGCGTGCGCAATACATCCGTGTGATGTTCAGCGAAATCACGCGCTTACTGAACCACCTTTTGTGGGTCGGTTGCCATGGCCTTGACTGTGGCGCGATGACGATCTTTTTATACGCTTTCCGCGAGCGCGAAGATTTGTTTGACCTGTATGAAGCCGTCTCGGGCGCGCGCATGCACGCTGCGTATTTCCGTCCGGGCGGCGTTTACCGCGATTTGCCAGATAGCATGCCGCAGTACAAGGTCAGCAAAATCAAAAATGCCAAAGCACTGGCCAAGCTCAACGAAGGCCGCCAAGGCTCAGTGATTGATTTCATCGACGATTTCACCAAGCGCTTCCCTAAGTATTTGGCCGAATACCATACTTTACTTACCGACAATCGGATTTGGAAGCAGCGCACGGTAGGCATTGGCGTAGTCACGCCAGAGCGCGCCTTGAATCTAGGGTTTACGGGGGCTATGCTGCGCGGCTCTGGCATTGCGTGGGATTTGCGCAAGCAGCAGCCCTATGACGTGTACGGCAAAATGGATTTTGATATTCCAGTTGGAAAAACAGGCGATTGCTACGACCGCTACTTGGTGCGCATGGAAGAAATGGCGCAGAGCAACCGCATCATCAAACAGTGCGTCGATTGGCTGCGCACCAATCCCGGTCCTGTGATTACCGATAACAACAAAGTCGCAGCCCCCAGCCGCGAAGGCATGAAGAGCAACATGGAGGATTTGATCCACCACTTTAAGCTTTTCACCGAAGGCTTCCATGTGCCCCAAGGCGAGGCCTATGCCGCGGTGGAGCACCCCAAGGGCGAGTTTGGCATTTACATGGTGAGTGATGGGGCAAACAAGCCTTACCGCCTGAAAATCCGTGCCCCGGGCTTTGCGCATCTGGCCGCATTAGACGAGATGACCCGTGGCCACATGATTGCCGATGCAGTGGCCGTGATTGGCACCATGGACATCGTATTTGGAGAGATTGACCGATGATCTCGGAAACCACCATCCAGCGCTTTGACAAAGAAGTCGCTAAATACCCCGCAGACCAAAAAGTGTCGGCGGTGATGGCCTGCTTGGCCATCGTGCAAGACGAGCAGGGCTATGTGAGCGCTGCGTCTGAGAGCGCTATTGGCAAGCATTTGGACATGCCAGCCATTGCAGTGCATGAGGTCACCACTTTCTACAACATGTATAACCAGCAAAAGCTGGGCAAATACAAAATCAATGTCTGCACCAATTTGCCCTGCCAATTGCGCGATGGGCAAAAAGCCCTGAACCATTTGTGCAACAAACTAGGCGTTGAAATGGGCGGCACCACCAAAGACGGCATGTTCACCATCCAGCAATCGGAATGCTTGGGCGCTTGCGCTGACTCTCCCGTGCTCTTGGTGAATGACCGCAGCATGTGCAGTTTCATGACCAATGAAAAACTCGACCAATTGGTTGACGGCTTGCGGGGAGCTAAGTGATGAACGCAGAACAAGTCCTCGCACAATTCCAAGCCACAGGCGTGCAAACCTGTTTCCATGGCCGCCACATTGAGCCGCAAATTTACAAAGATTTGAACGGCAGCAATTGGCGCTTGAAAGACTACGAAGCGCGCGGTGGCTATGCCGCTTTGCGCAAAATTTTGGGTAAACAAGTGACACCTGAAGGTGTTTCGGATTTGCCAGTGGCCGAGGGCGCGGTAGCGGGCTTAACCCAAGACCAAGTGATTGCCATCGTCAAAGAATCCGCCTTGCGCGGGCGTGGCGGCGCAGGTTTTCCCACGGGCTTGAAGTGGAGCTTCATGCCACGCGGATTCCCCGGGCAAAAATACTTGGTGTGCAACTCCGACGAAGGCGAGCCAGGCACTTGCAAAGACCGCGACATTTTGGAATTCAACCCGCACATCGTGATTGAAGGCATGGCCATTGCAGCTTACGCTATGGGCATCAGCGTGGGCTACAACTACATCCACGGCGAGATTTTCAAAACCTACGAGCGCTTTGAAGAAGCCTTGGAGGAGGCGCGCGCTGCGGGCTATTTGGGCGATGCTATTCTGGGCAGCAGCTTCAATTTTCAATTGCATGGATTCCACGGCTTTGGCGCTTATATTTGCGGCGAAGAAACGGCTTTACTTGAATCCCTTGAAGGCAAAAAAGGCCAGCCACGCTTTAAGCCACCATTCCCAGCCAGCTTTGGCCTGTATGGCAAGCCCACCACCATCAACAACACCGAAACCTTTGCAGCAGTGCCGTGGATCATTAACAACGGTGGCGCAGCCTATTTGGCCATTGGCAAGCCCAATAACGGCGGCACCAAGATTTACTCTGTGTCTGGCGATGTCGAGTTGCCCGGCAACTATGAAGTACCGCTTGGCACCCCGTTTAGCAAGTTGCTCGAACTCGCTGGTGGTGTGCGCAAAGGCCGCACACTCAAGGCCGTGATTCCCGGGGGCTCTTCTGCACCTGTGTTGCCCGCTGAGATCATGATGCAATGCACCATGGACTACGATTCGATTGCCAAAGCGGGCTCCATGCTCGGCTCTGGTGCGGTCATTGTCATGGACGATTCGCGCTGCATGGTGGAGAGCTTAAAGCGCCTGAGCTATTTTTACATGCACGAGTCTTGCGGCCAATGCACGCCTTGCCGCGAAGGCACGGGCTGGCTCTGGCGCATGGTGGAGCGCATCCACACAGGACACGGCAAGCCCAGCGACATGGATTTACTAAACACCGTGGCCGATAATATCCAAGGACGCACGATTTGTGCACTGGGTGATGCCGCTGCTATGCCCGTGCGCGCCATGATCAAGCATTTTCGTCCTGAGTTTCAAGCCATGATTGACAAAGCCCAAATGCACAGGTCGTCACTTGAGGCTGCCACAGTCTGAACGAGAGCAATATGGTTGAAATCGAATTAGACGGTCAAAAAGTTGAGGCCCTAGAAGGCAGCATGATCATGCATGCGGCCGAAAATGCGGGCACGTATATTCCGCATTTTTGCTACCACAAGAAGCTGAGCATTGCTGCCAACTGCCGCATGTGCTTGGTAGACGTGGAGAAAATGCCCAAGCCCATGCCCGCCTGCGCTACGCCAGTGAGCCAAGGCATGATTGTGCGCACCAAGAGCGACAAGGCCATCAAGGCGCAAAAATCTGTGATGGAGTTTTTGCTGATCAACCACCCGCTTGATTGCCCGATTTGCGACCAAGGCGGTGAATGCCAGTTGCAGGATTTGGCGGTGGGCTATGGCGGCTCAGGTTCACGCTACGAAGAAGAAAAACGCACCGTGGCCGTGAAAGAAATCGGTCCGTTGATTTCTATGCAGGAAATGGCGCGCTGCATACACTGCACCCGCTGTGTGCGCTTTGGCCAAGAAGTGGCAGGCATCATGGAGCTGGGCATGCTGCACCGCGGTGAGCACGCCGAAATCACCACCGTGGTGGGTGACACGGTAGATTCAGAGCTATCGGGTAATATGATAGATATTTGCCCCGTGGGCGCGCTCACCAGCAAGCCTTTTCGCTACAGCGCACGCACATGGGAGCTGGGCCGCCGCAAATCCATCAGCCCGCATGATTCAACTGGTGCTAATTTGATTGTGCAGGTTAAAAACAACCAAGTCATGCGCGTTGTGCCGCTTGAAAACGAAGCAGTGAATGAGTGCTGGATAGCAGACCGCGACCGCTTCTCCTACGAAGCACTTAACGGCAGCGAGCGCCTGACTAAGCCTATGCTCAAGCAGGGCGGGGTTTGGAAAGAAGTCGACTGGCAAACCGCACTCGAATACGTGGCCAATAGCCTCAAGCAAATCAAAGCCGACCACAGTGCTGCGTCTATTGGCGCATTGGTCAGCCCGCACAGCACGGTTGAGGAGCTCTATTTGGCCACGGCCTTGGTACGCGGCTTGGGCAGCGACAACGTGGATTACCGCTTGCGCAACGCTGAGTTTGCAGCTGTTGAAGGCGTGCGTTATTTGGGCATGCCGATAGCATCGCTGAGCACATTGCAGCGCGTGCTGGTGGTTGGCAGCAATCTGCGTAAAGACCATCCTTTGTTTGCGCAGCGGATACGCCAAGCGGTGCGCAAGGGCGCAGTGGTGTCAAGCATCAACGCGATGGCATACGACTGGGCCATGCCTGTAGCCAATGCGATTAATCTACCCGCTAGCCAATGGGCGCAGGCCTTAGCCGATGTGGCTGCGGCTGTGGCTTTGGATAAAGGTGTGGCAGCACCTGCAGCTGGCACGGCTACCGATGCAGCCAAAGCAATTGCTAAATCTTTGCAAGGCGCTGAGCGCAAAGCGATTTTGCTGGGCAATGCGGCGGCTCACCACGGAAACGCATCGTCTTTGTTGGCTCTGGCAAACTGGATTGCGCAGCACACGGGCGCTAGCGTGGGCTATTTCACTGAAGCGGCCAATACCGTGGGCGCGCAATTGGTGGGTGCTGTGCCACAAAAAGCTGGAAAAAACGCGGCACAAATGCTTGCTGGCGGCTTGCGCGCAGCCATTTTGCTCAATACCGAGCCAATGCACGACAGCGCCCAGATGGCCGGTGTCAAGGCCGACATGGTGGTGACACTCAGTCCGTTCAAGGTGAATATGGACTTTAGCGATGTGCTGCTACCAATCGCACCATTTACTGAAACTGCGGGCACATTCGTGAATGCCGAGGGCAGGGTGCAGAGTTTCAATGGTGTCGTCAAGCCATTAGGTGAAACACGCCCCGCTTGGAAAGTATTGCGTGTACTTGGCAATATGCTTGGAATTGCAGGTTTTGATTTTGAGTCCTCACAAGATGTGCTGGCTGCTGCGCGTGGCGTTGCCAACGATGACATGCAGTTTGTGATTGCTGACAAACTGAACAATTCCACCCAAGCCAGCATTCGCTTGGATACAGTAGCGGGCGAGCCTGTGACTGCCGCGATATACCAGCTCGATAGCATTGTGCGCCGCGCTGATTCATTGCAGCGTACCGCTGATGCATTGCAGCGTACCACTGACGCACGCCAAGGAGTGAGCGCATGATCGATATGTTGCACGGATTTGGCCAAGGCATGCTCGCTGCGCCTTGGTGGGCCAATATGGCATGGCCTGTGATTTGGAATTTGATCAAAATCATCTGCGTGGTGTTGCCTATCATGGGTTTGGTGGCTTACCTCACGCTGTGGGAGCGCAAAGCCATTGGCTGGATGCAAATCCGCATTGGCCCTAACCGAGTGGGACCCTTTGGTTTGTTGCAGCCGATTGCCGATGCGCTTAAATTGCTCACCAAAGAAATCATAGTGCCCGCTGCGGCCAACAAAGGCTTGTTTTTCATCGGCCCCATTATGACTATCATGCCAGCACTTGCGGCATGGGCGGTGGTGCCCTTTGGCCCTGATGTGGCTCTAGCCAATATCAATGCAGGCTTGCTCTTTATCATGGCCATCACGTCCATGGAAGTGTATGGTGTGATCATTGCGGGCTGGGCATCGAATTCCAAATACGCGTTCCTAGGCGCACTGCGTGCCTCGGCGCAAATGGTGAGTTATGAAATTGCCATGGGCTTTTGCCTTGTGGTGGTGTTGATGGTGTCTGCCAGCCTGAACATGACCGAGATTGTGCTGGGGCAGGGCAAGGGCTATTTTGCAGCCCAAGGCTTTAACTTCCTGTCGTGGAATTGGCTGCCACTCTTGCCGATTTTTGTGGTTTACATCATCTCTGGCATTGCAGAAACCAACCGCCACCCGTTTGACGTGGTGGAGGGCGAATCTGAAATTGTGGCCGGCCACATGGTGGAATACTCGGGCATGGCGTTCGCCATGTTTTTCTTGGCCGAATACGCCAACATGATTTTGATATCCGCCTTAGCCGCCATCATGTTTTTGGGCGGATGGTATCCACCTATCGACAGCGCAGTTTTCAATTGGATTCCTGGTTGGATTTGGTTGGGTCTGAAAACCTTCGTGGTCGTGACCTTGTTCATCTGGGTGCGTGCCACGTTCCCGCGCTTTCGCTACGACCAAATCATGCGTTTGGGTTGGAAGATATTCATCCCTATCACCCTGATTTGGCTGATCGTCGTAGGCGCTTGGATGCAAACGTCTTGGAATATTTGGAAATAAGGCAAAAAAGCTATGTCTACCCTTGCCGCTCCCGCTTTTTCGCTCAAAGACTTCCTGAGCAGCTTCATGCTGATCGAGTTGTTCAAAGGCTTTGCGCTTACTGGCAAGCATGCCTTTAGACGCAAAATCACGGTGCAATTTCCCGAAGAGAAAACACCGCAATCGCCGCGTTTTCGTGGTTTGCACGCTCTTCGCCGTTACGAAAACGGCGAAGAGCGCTGTATAGCGTGCAAACTATGCGAAGCCGTGTGCCCAGCGATGGCGATCACCATTGAGAGCGAGGTGCGCAATGATGGTTCGCGCCGTACCACACGCTATGACATTGACTTGACCAAGTGTATCTTTTGTGGTTTTTGTGAAGAGAGTTGCCCCGTTGACTCTATTGTTGAAACCCATATTTTGGAATACCACGGTGAAAAGCGTGGCGACCTGTATTTCACCAAAGACATGTTGTTGGCAGTGGGTGACCGCTACGAAAAAGAAATTGCAGCGAACAAAGCCGCTGATGCCCCATACCGCTAAGACCTGTTGAACGAGATTTTTATGGACATCAAAGCAGGATTTTTCTATCTATTTGCTGCAGTGCTGCTGCTTGCGGCATTCAAAGTGATCACATCACGTAACCCCGTGCATGCGGCTTTGTATTTGGTGCTGGCCTTCTTCCAAGCCGCTGCTATCTGGGTACTGCTTAAGGCGGAGTTTTTGGCCATCACCTTGGTATTGGTTTATGTAGGCGCAGTCATGGTTCTGTTTTTGTTTGTGGTCATGATGCTGGATGTCAATGTTGATGCCATGCGTAAAGGCTTTTGGAAGCATTTCCCCTTGGCTGGTGGCGTGGGGGTGCTGATTGCGCTTGAAATGGCTGCCGTCCTCATGGGTGGTTTCAGAATCACAGAAGAGCCAAAAACCGCTGCTGCGCTGGCGGGGCAGGCCAACAACACCAAAGAATTAGGTAAATTGCTATACAGCCAATACCTCTACCCTCTAGAGGTGGCGGCAGTTTTGCTATTGGTCGCCATCATTGCTGCTATTGCCTTGACTTTGCGTGAGCGTAAAGACAGTAAATACGTAGACCCTTCCATGCAGGTGCGCGTGAAAGCGCGAGACCGCATGGAGGTCATCAAAATGGATGCTACAAAAAAAGCATCGCCGCAAGACGATTCAACCCTGACAATGGCTGAAAATCCTCAAAATAATTCAGCACAAGTTGCAGCACAAGCTGGGGCAAAAGCATGATCTTGACACTTGGGCATTTTTTATCACTGGGCGCTATGCTCTTTGCCATGTCGGTGATCGGTATTTTTTTAAATCGACGCAACTTGATCGTATTGCTCATGGCTATCGAGTTGATGCTGCTTGCAGTTAATATGAATTTCGTGGCCTTTTCCTATTATTTAGGCGATATGCATGGCCAGATTTTTGTCTTTTTCATCTTGACGGTAGCTGCGGCTGAGTCGGCTATCGGTTTGGCCATTTTGGTGCTGCTGTTTCGCAACAAGTCCAGCATCAGCGTGGATGAACTCCAATCGCTCAAAGGTTAATATTTATGAGCGCAACGCTTTCTGTTAACACCCTGCTGGCCGTACCGCTGGCACCATTGGTCGGTGCGCTGATTGCTGGCATCATGGGTACGCAATTTGGTGGCAATTGGATTGGCCGCCGCGCCAGCCACATCATCACGATATTGGGCGTATTCATTGCCTTGCTGATTTCTATTCAAACGCTATGGTCAGTAGCGGTGCATGGCGCACGTTTGAATGTCACGGTGTATGAGTGGATGACGATTGGCAGTCTCAAGATGGAAATTGGCTTCCTGATTGATGGACTGTCTGCCATGATGATGGTGGTGGTGACCTTTGTCTCCCTCATGGTGCATATTTATACCATTGGCTATATGGAGGAGGACGAAGGCTACAACCGCTTTTTTGCCTATATTTCATTGTTTACCTTTGCCATGCTGATGCTGGTGATGAGCAACAACATGCTGCAGCTATTTTTTGGCTGGGAAGCGGTGGGCTTGGTGTCGTATTTGTTGATCGGTTTTTGGTACAACAAACCAACGGCTATTTTTGCCAATATGAAGGCATTTTTGGTCAACCGTGTGGGTGACTTTGGCTTCATTTTGGGGATTGGCCTCATAGTGGCCTACGCAGGCACTTTGGGCTACGCAGAGGCTTTTGCAAAAAGCGCCGAACTGGCTAAGCTGACCTTTCCTGGCTCTGAGTGGATGTTGGTAACGGTCATTTGCCTTTGCTTGTTTGTCGGAGCGATGGGTAAGAGCGCGCAGTTTCCGCTGCATGTCTGGTTGCCAGACTCTATGGAAGGCCCTACACCTATTTCAGCCTTGATCCACGCGGCCACCATGGTGACAGCAGGTATTTTCATGGTGGCGCGCATGTCGCCATTATTTGAGTTGAGCGACACTGCGCTGAGCTTCATCATGGTGGTGGGCGGTATCACGGCGCTGTTCATGGGCTTTTTGGGCATCATCCAAAACGACATCAAGCGCGTGGTGGCGTATTCCACGCTCTCCCAGTTGGGTTACATGACCGTGGCTTTAGGTGCATCGGCCTATTCAGTGGCGGTGTTTCACCTCATGACGCATGCATTTTTCAAAGCGCTGCTGTTTTTGGGAGCGGGCTCGGTCATCATGGGCATGCACCACAGCCAAGACATCCGCTACATGGGCGCAGTACGCAAATACATGCCAATCACATGGATTACTTCGCTCTTGGGTTCATTGGCCTTGATTGGCACGCCATTGTTTTCTGGCTTCTATTCTAAAGATGAAGTCATCATGGCTGTGAAAGCCAGTGATTTGGCAGGATCTGGATTTGCGTACTTTGCTGTGATGGCTGGTGTTTTTATCACCGCTTTTTATTCCTTCAGGATGTATTTTTTGGTCTTCCACGGCAAAGAACGCTATGACCAAAACCCAGACGCACACCATGGTGACCACCATGATGCGCATGGCCACGACACACACCATGAACCAGCTAAACCGCACGAATCTCCGTGGGTAGTTACCATGCCCTTGGTCTTACTTGCTATTCCTTCAGTAGTGCTTGGATTTATAGCGATTGGCCCGATGCTGTTTAGCGATTTTTTCAAAGACGCAATTTTTGTGGATGCCAGCAAACATAAAGCCATGCAGGTATTGGCTGCTGAATTCCACGGCGCTGCCCAATTGGCATTGCATGGCCTAATGACCATGCCTTTCTGGCTGGCTGTAGCAGGAGTGGCTTTGTCGTATTACATGTATATTGTCAATCCGACATTGCCTACAGCCATTAAATCGCGAGTGATGCCAATTTACACCTTGCTAGAAAACAAATACTACCTCGACTGGTTCAATGAAAACGTGCTTGCCCGTGGCGCGCGTTTGCTGGGCATGGGCCTGTGGAAGGGTGGCGACCAAACTTTGATCGATGGCGGTTTGGTCAATGGCTCATGGAAGCTGGTGGGTTGGGTGTCGGGCATAGTGCGCAAAGCGCAAACCGGCTTCCTATACCACTATGCGCTGGTCATGATTGTGGGTGTATTCGTGCTGTTGACTTATTTTGTCTCAGGTCCTGGCATCATGGCTTGGCTAAGTAAATAACAAGACGGAGATAGAGAACATGGGTTTATTAAGTCTTGCTATTTGGACACCGATTTTTTTTGGTGCAGTGTTGCTTGCTCTGGGGCGTGATGAGCAAGCGCGTGCTACGCGTTGGATTGCCCTGATCGGTGCACTTATTGGTTTTCTGATTACCTTGGCCCTGGTCGATGCATTCAAGCTGGGCACGTCTGCCATGCAGTTTGTAGAAAAAGCCACATGGATCAGCCGCTTCAATGTGAATTACCACCTTGGTGTGGATGGTATTTCGCTGTGGTTTTTGCCGCTCACTGCCTTTATCACGGTGGTGGTGGTGATATCTGCTTGGGAAGCCATCACTGTGCGTGTGAACCAGTACATGGGAGCATTTTTAATCCTTAGTGGCTTGATGATTGGCGTATTCAGTGCATTAGATGGGATTTTGTTCTACGTGTTTTTTGAAGCCACCTTGATCCCCATGTATTTGATCATTGGAATTTGGGGTGGGCCCAATAAAATTTACGCTGCTTTCAAATTCTTCTTGTATACGCTGCTTGGTTCAT
This sequence comes from Polaromonas sp., assembly GCA_043728315.1. GTDB lineage: Bacteria > Pseudomonadota > Gammaproteobacteria > Burkholderiales > Burkholderiaceae_C > JAAFIP01. The sequence goes on from JAYTMT010000249.1 coordinate 40,295, forward strand.
TGCTGATGCTCATAGCACTGATCTTTTTGTACACCAAGTCAGGCGGCAGTTTTGATATTTTGACTTGGCACAAACTGCCATTGTCTAGCACCTCGCAAGCTCTGGTGTTCTTTGCTTTCTTGGCAGCCTTTGCCGTGAAAGTGCCCATGTGGCCAGTGCACACTTGGTTGCCTGATGTTCACGTGGAAGCGCCCACGGGAGGATCAGCCGTGTTGGCTGCCATCATGCTCAAGTTGGGTGCGTATGGATTTTTGCGTTTTTCGCTGCCTATTACACCCGATGCTTCGCATGACTATGCGGGCTTGATGATTGGTCTGTCCTTAGTGGCTGTGGTGTATGTGGGTTTGGTGGCCATGGTGCAGCAGGATATGAAAAAACTGGTTGCTTATTCATCCGTGGCGCACATGGGTTTTGTCACCTTGGGGTTTTTCATCTTCAATGATTTAGGTGTGGCTGGTGGTATTGTGCAAATGATTGCGCACGGCTTTGTTTCAGCTGCTATGTTTTTATGCATTGGCGTGCTGTATGACCGCGTGCATTCCCGCGAGGTCGCCACTTATGGCGGTGTGGTCAATACCATGCCTAAATTTGCGGCATTCGGTTTGTTCTTTGCAATGGCTAATTGTGGCTTGCCCGGTACCGCTGGCTTTGTGGGCGAGTGGATGGTGATCTTGGGCGGGGTTAAATACAATTTTTGGATTGGTTTTGCCGCAGCGAGCGCCTTGATTTTTGGCGCGGCCTACACGCTGTGGATGTTCAAGCGTGTGTACTTGGGCCCCGTTACCAACGACGAGGTGAAGGGCTTGGTCGACATCAATAGCCGCGAATTCTTGATGCTGGCGCTGCTGGCGGCTGCTACCTTATGGATGGGGGTGTACCCTAAGCCATTTACCGACGTGATGAACAGCTCGGTGGCTGACCTGCTCAAGCATGTAGCTATCAGCAAAATTAACTGATCCACCGATATTTGAGATTGACACCCATGGACAAAGCCAGTTGGATCGTAGCCTACCCTGAGATCGTGCTCTTGGTCATGGCCTGTGTGATTTTGCTAGTGGACTTGGCTGTGAAAAGCCCGCGCCGCACGGCCACCTATGTGCTCACCCTGCTCACATTTGGTGTGCTGGCGGTGTTGAATGGCTTGTACGCTGCAAGTGGTGACACCATTTACGGCTTTGGCAACATGGTAGTAAGCGACCCCATGGGCAATTGGCTCAAGTGCTTTGCCAGTCTGGCTATGATGGTCACCATGGTGTACGGCCGCCCCTATGTGTTTGACCGCGGCATGCTTGGCGGTGGTGAGTTCTTCACGCTCAGCCTGTTCTCGCTGTTGGGCATCTTTGTGATAATCTCGGGGAATAATTTTCTTGTGATTTACATGGGCTTGGAGCTGCTCACGCTGTCATCCTATGCCTTGGTGGCGTTGCGCCGTGACCATGCCAACTCCACCGAAGCGGCCATGAAGTATTTCGTGCTCGGTGCATTGGCCAGTGGCTTTTTGCTTTATGGCCTGTCCATGATGTATGGCGCTACTGGTTCGCTGGAAATCACCGCTGTTTACAAAGCTGTTTTGTCAGGTCAAATCAAGCACCAAGTGCTGGTGTTTGGCTTGGTATTCATTGTCTCGGGATTGGCCTTTAAGCTCGGTGCTGTGCCTTTTCACATGTGGGTGCCTGATGTATACCAAGGCGCACCCACAGCCGCTACCTTGCTCATTGGCGGCGCGCCCAAGTTGGCAGCGTTTGCCATTTGCATTCGTTTGCTGGTTGAAGGTTTACTGCCTTTGGCGATTGACTGGCAGCAAATGCTTGGCGTGTTGTCGGTAGCCTCGCTTTTAGTGGGCAACTTGGCCGCTATTGCGCAAACCAATTTAAAGCGTATGCTGGCCTTTTCCACCATCGCGCAAATGGGCTTTATTTTGCTCGGTCTGATGGCTGGTGTGGTCAATGGCAACACCAATGGCGCGGCCGCTGCTTACAGCGCTTCCATGTTTTATGTGGTTACCTATGTGCTCACCACGCTGGCCACCTTTGGCATCATCATGCTGCTGGCACGCGATGGTTTTGAAAGCGAAGAGATTGCCGATTTGGCTGGCCTGAACCAGCGCAGCCCCTTGTATGCCGCCATCATGGGCATTTGCTTGTTTTCGCTGGCTGGTGTGCCGCCTATGGTGGGCTTTTTTGCCAAACTCAGTGTGCTCCAGCCGCTGGTCGATTCTGGCCAAACTTCCTTGATTTCTTTGGCTGTTTTTGCTGTCATGATGTCATTGGTGGGGGCGTTTTACTATCTGCGTGTGGTCAAAGTCATGTATTTTGACGAGCCTACCAGCACGGCATCCATCACAGCTTCTGCCGATGTGCGGGTGGTGCTGTGTGTCAATGGCGCACTTGTTTTGATCTTGGGCTTGTTCCCCAGTGGCCTGATGACACTTTGCCTGCAAGCGATTATCAAATCGCTGGGCAGTTGATCGGGTACACCGTGTGAACCAAAGCGTTTCAGTTTACCTAGTGATTTTGGCTGCAGTGATTGCAGCCAATTTGCCTTTTGTGTCGCAGCGATTGCTATTGGTCAAACGCTTGGCAGTGGACAAAACACTGTGGATGCGTTTGGCTGAGCTTTTGGTTTTTTACTTTTTAGTGGGCGGTATTGGCCTGGCGCTGGAAATGCGCATAGGACAAATTGCCCCTCAAAAATGGGAGTTTTATGCCATCACGGGTACGCTGTTTTTAACGCTGTCTTTCCCGGGGTTTGTGTGGCGCTATTTGTTCAAACACAAAGGCTGACATGCAGCAAACCAATGTATCCGCGGCTGCGCCCCTGGCCATGCAACACTTAATTGAAACGCATGTGAGCAGCGAACTGCTGTTCAAAGGCAGCTTCCTGCATGCCAAGCGCGACACCGTGGCGCTGCCAGATGGCTCACGCGCCACCCGTGAATACGTGGTTCACCCAGGCGCAGTGGCCATTGTGCCTCTGCTGGACAATGGCCACGTGGTGCTGGAGCGGCAGTTTCGCTACCCGGTGGGGCTGGTAATGGTGGAAGTGCCCGCTGGCAAGCTCGATGCAGGCGAAGACCCATTGCTATGCGGCCTGCGTGAGCTGCGCGAAGAAACCGGCTACAGCGCCAGCGAATGGGCGTATGCTGGCAAGATGCATTTGGCCATTGCCTACTCCACCGAAATCATCCATGTGTATTTTGCACGCGGCTTGAGCTTGGGCGCGCAAGAATTAGACCAAGGCGAGTTTTTAGACGTGTTTACGGCCCCCGCAGAGCAGTTGCTAGACTGGTGCGCCGATGGCACAGTCACCGATGCTAAAACGCTGGTTTGCTCTGTTTTCTTGAGTAACCACTTGAGTGGCCGCAAACCGCTTGCTTGGCAAGCAATGCCTCGCCTAGCCGTACCCGAAGCTACGGACAATGCTGTGGCAAAAGCGGCGACACAAGCCGTGGCTGGAGTTGCTGTAGCATGAAAGTATTAGATCTGCAATGCGGTCATGGCCACAGCTTTGAGGGTTGGTTTGGCTCGGAGGACGATTTTCAAAGCCAACTGCTGCGCAAGCTGGTGGAGTGCCCCATGTGCGGCAACAGCGCGATTGTTAAAAAGCTCTCAGCGCCAAGGCTTAATTTTGGCGCTAAACCGCCTTCCAACGAGGCAGGCAAGCCTGCGCCTGCCTCGGAGTCTGGCTCAGGGCAAGTGGCGCAGGCGGGCGCTGCCATTTCCTCTGCGGCTGCTGATTCCGCTCAATCGGGCCCCAGCAAAGAACTGGCCGTGCGCGCCGCCGCCGAACCGGTTTCTCAGCAGCAAACCGATTTTGTTGGTCAAGCCCAAGAGCTGATGCAACGCCCTGAATTTCAAGAAGCGTGGATGGAAATGGCCAAGCAAGTGGTGGCCAAAACCGAAGACGTGGGCACGCAATTTGCCAAAGAAGCCCGCAAAATGCACTACGGCGAAGTGCAGGAGCGTGGCATACGCGGCCACGCCACCAAGGACGAAACACTGGAGCTTTTGGACGAAGGCATCAACGTCATGCCCCTGTTAATGCCCGAAGCACTCAAGGGTTCTGTGCATTAGATATGCTATAAATAGTCTAGCTAACTATGACCATTTGACGGTGACATTGTCAATATTCATTGGAAAATTCTCTTCAATGCATTAACTGCAGCGCCGCGAGCTTGGCATACACGCCATTGGCCGCAATCAGCGCCTCATGCGTGCCCGTTTCTACGATGCGGCCATGCTCCATCACGATGATTCTGTTGGCTTTTTGGATGGTGGCTAGGCGGTGGGCTATCACCAGCGTGGTGCGCCCGCGCATGGCCGACTCTAAGGCCGCTTGCACGGTGCGCTCGCTTTGTGCATCCAGCGCGCTGGTGGCCTCGTCTAGCAGCAAAATCGGCGGGTCTTTCAGCATCGCCCGCGCTATGGCAATACGCTGGCGCTGCCCGCCTGAGAGGCGCACGCCGCGCTCGCCCAAATAGGTGGCGTAGCCTTCGGGCAAATCGCGGATGAATTCATCGGCATAGGCGGCTTTGGCGGCTGCGATTACCGCCTCGTCGCTGGCATCGGGTTTGCCATAGCGAATATTCTCTAGTGCCGTGCCCGAGAAAATCACCGCATCTTGCGGCACTACGCCAATTTGGCCGCGCAGGGCTTGCAAATCCCAATCCTTGAGCGCCGCGCCGCCTACGCGAATATCACCGCCCTGCAGGTCATAAAAGCGCTGCAGCAGCGCAAACACCGTAGTTTTGCCAGCACCGCTTGAGCCCACCAAGGCAATAGTTTCGCCATGTGCCACCTCTAAGCTGAAATCTTGCAGCGATGGCATTTGTGGACGCGATGGGTAGGCAAACTGCGACGCTACGAATGCTATAGCGGGATATGACCTGTTGACGCTGACATTGGCCAAATTTTCTTTAAATTTACCCGTATTGCTGATGCCAGAGCGCGCATGCAGCAGCTCCATCAGCCGCTCGGTGGCACCCGCTGCCCGCAGCAAGTCGCCATACACCTCGCCTAGCACGGCAAACGCGCCTGCCAGAATAATCACATACACCACCGTTTGGCCCAAATGCCCCGCGCTGATGCGGCCCTCAATCACCGCCTGCGTGCCCTGAAACAAGCTCCACAAAAGCGCGGCCGATGTGCCGATGATGATGAAGGCAATGAGCGCTGAGCGCGCCTTGGTGCGGCGCACGGCGGTGGTAAAGGCGTTTTGCGTGGATGCGTCAAAGCGCACCGATTCGCGCGCTTCGGCCGTGTAGCTTTGCACCACGGGCACGGCGTTGAGCACCTCGGCGGCGATGGCGCTCGAATCTGCCACGCGGTCTTGGCTGGCGCGCGATAGCTTGCGCACCCGCCGCCCAAACCACACGGCGGGCAGCACGATCAACACCAGCACCGCCATCACCTGTAGCATGATGGCCGGATTGGTGTAAATCAGCATACCCAAAGCGCCCACGCCCATCACCAAATTGCGCAGCCCCATCGACAGCGACGAACCCACCACGGTTTGCACCAGCGTGGTGTCGGTGGTTAGGCGCGAGAGCACCTCACCCGTTTGCGTGCGCTCAAAAAACTCGGGGCTTTGCGTGAGCACATGGGCATACACCGCATTGCGCACATCGGCGGTGACCCGCTCGCCCAGCCACGAGACCATGTAAAACCGCGATGCACTGAACAAACCCAGAGCCACAGCCACTAAAAACAGCTCAAAAAAGTGCCCCTTGAGCGCCAGCACCTGCGCGCCCTTGTCGGCAGCGCTGCCAGCCGGAGCGGTTAAGCCCGAGTCAATCAAACCCCGCAGCGCCAGCGGAAACACCAGCGTAGCCCCAGCAGCCAGCACCAGCAGCAGCCCAGCCAGCGCAATGCGGCCGTGGTAGGGCTTGATGAAGGGGAGCAAGCCCGAGAGAGAGCGGGGGGAGGCTTTTGGTTTGTCGGTGGGGGTATTGGTGGAGGTGGACATGGAGTATTTATGCTGTGTTAGGTCAGAGCGCTGCTACGCAGCGCAGCCTTTGCATGGTTTGCATCAGACGGTCACCCAAGTGTTCATCAGGAAATATCATGCCTAAAACTGAATCTTCAATATGCGGCAGCTTGATTAGAGCGCTTATTTTTTCTATGAGGTAGTTTCTTAATTCTGCTGTGCTTTGGTCAATTTCGTGCACGAGTTCTTCTCTGCCATCAAACACATTGATGATGTCCTCCATGTCGTGGCTGCCCAGTAAATTGCTGTGGCCACGGTCTGCATAGGCCTCAAGCTTGGTAGCAATAAAGGCAGGGGCTGCAATTAATTGAATTGGTAATCCGCTCGGTAAAACTACCGCTTGGGCGGTGGTGACGACGATGGGATACCAGCGGTTAGCAAATCCCAAAATCTCTGGATCCGTTGGCATAAGGTCTACCTCTATGCCTTGGTAACGCCAGCGGCAAATAGGTGCATCGGGCGACAAATCGCGTTTGAATCCGAGTTTGTCAAAATCGCGTTCCAAACGGTGGTAGCCCATCAAAGCGCTCACGCTTGAAATCAAGTCTACATCGTAGGTCACGCGCACGGGCGCTGCCGCGCTGTCGGTAACCAGCATACCTACGCTACAGCCACCAACAAACACTACTTTGTCGCGCATGCCACCCAAAGCATGGGCGATGCGCTCTACTTTTTGAATATTGGGGTCTTGGGCGATCATGCCAGCGCTTGGTTGAGTAACTGTTTGGCCAATTCCCGCTCTCTAGTTTGGCCGCTGCGCAGCGCGTCGAGTAAGGCCAGCAGGCCGTATAAACGTGGATTTGCCAATGCGCATGCAGGAACTGTTGGGTACAAGGGCGCTAGCGCAATACCCCTGACTTTGCCTTGTGGGTAAGGCCACACGGGGCTAGGGTCGTTGCTGGGTGCGATGTGTGTATTCAGAGGGGCTGCAGCGTATGCCGTGGGCAAACCGCGCGTGAGCGCTCCCCAAACGGGTGGGAAAGCATATTTGGCCGCAACCACCATGAACTCTATCAGGGCAGTTTTAATAACAGTGGCATCTTTTTGAATAAAAACCACCAATTTTGACTGCACTGCACGCTTGATTGCGCTGTGAACGGCCGATGGTGCTAAGCCTGTGAGCGTACTCAAATCTGCGTACACGCCCCCCATTTTTAAATCCTTAGGCATGTCTGCCCCTGTGTCGCGGCACAGCAACGCCAACACCACGACAATGTCTTGTGGTTTCAAAGCGGTTTGTTTGTTGGGTGTTTTTGAAGCCATTCTTAATTCTTGAATTGAGAATAATTGATAGATTATCTCATAGACTGAATAAAAAAAGTAACATATTCTCTATTCAAGAATGGAGAATAACAACCTCTTCATCACAGCCGCAGCGGCGCGGCGTAGCCCGTCATTTCCAAATACCCGCGTCCTACCAGTTTGCCGTTGGAGTCGTGGCAGTTGGCCAGGCCTTCCCAATAGACGGTGTCTGAGCCGCTGGTTGTTCCCATTTCTTGCGCATCGATGACGGCTTCTATGATGTAGAAGTCTGCGGCGGTGCGCACCATCCACTTGGTAGGATAAACCGCGCGGGTGCGGGGGCTGGTCCAGCGGCGTTGGGGGCTAAATTGCACTTCAAATGGTTTGGCAATAAAGCTTTGCAGGCCGCTGCTGCTGGGGGTGCGAAAGCTGCCGCCCGTCCACAGGGCTGTGCCGTCTTTTTTGCGCAACTGAAAGGCTGTCACTGCGCTGCCGTCATACAGGTTCATGCCAATCCAGTCCCAGCCCACGGCATCGGGGTGGAGCAGGGCTTGGCTCCATTCGTGGTCTAGCCATGCGCGGGGGGCGGATGGGGGCAGGGTGCGTACAGAGCTGGCAAACGGGCTTGCAGCAGGGTTTGCAGCAGGGTTTGCAGCGGGGTTTGCAGCGGGGTTTGCGTCAGGCGAGGGCGCAGCGCCGCTTCCCAAAACCTTGAATGTTTCGCCTTTGAGCGACACGCTGCCAGACACGGCCAGCTGCGGCTGGCTGTAGTAGTAGCTGGCCTGCGCGGGGTCTGGGCCTTTGCGGGAGAGGCCTTGCTTGCCTTGCAGCAGCAGGGGCTGGGTGGGGCTGAATGTGAGATTCAGGCTGAAATCGGCTGCAACTATGTCAGTTTGGTAGTTCTTAAGGTTTTTAAGGGCAATGTCAGCGTCATATGGTGAAAGCTTGCTATCAATTTTAGTGTTTTTGGTTTGTCCGCCAGAAGCTTGTAACGCTGTAGCTTGCGATGGCGCGGCCTGCACTGCGTCCAAGCGCCGTAGCGTCCAGTCGCGCAGCTTCACGTCCGTGGTGGCTTCGCTGGCCTGCGCTATGCCAAAGCCCGTGCGGGCGATGCGCTGGTCGTGGTAGAGCTTTTTGCCCTGCACATCGGTCAGCGCTGCGTGGGCAAATACGATGTGTTTGGCGGCAAATTGGGATGCCATGCCCTGCGTGGTAGGAATAGATTTGCGAAAAAATGTGACTTGAAAGCCAAAATCGCGCAGATCGCCTTTGTTTGATACGGCGCTGGCGTATCCGGTCACATACCACCACTCGGTGGCAAAGTCGGAGTGCGCGCCGTGGTCGCGCGGGAAAGCCAGCGTGCGCTCGGGCAGGGCGTGGGCGCTTGGGGCGTAGGCGGCAATGAGGCCGGTTCCCGCGCCTAGCGGCAGCAGCCCCGCTGCGCCTTGCAGGAAGCCGCGTCGCCCCATGCCTTGCGGGGCTGGGGCAGACTGCTCTGCCCAATACGATATCAATAACGGACTCACCAATCCTCCTTTACCGCCAGCACCGCATCGCGCCCCGCCGCCGCGCGGCCCGAGAGCCAAGCGGTGAGCGTGCCAGCTGCCACCACTGCTATGCAAAGCGCAGCCAGGCGCGGCCAGGGCGTGGCCATGTCCATGGTCCAGTGGAAGCTTTGCGGGTTCACCACATGCACCAAAATCAGTGATACCAATAGCCCCAAGCCCAGCCCCGCCAGCGCGCCCAGCGTGGTCCAGGCCAGCCCCTCAGCAGCCACCAGTTGCAAAATCTGCCGCCGTGTCAGCCCCAAATGTGCCAGCAGCCCAAACTCTTTGCGCCGCGCCAGCACCTGCGCACTAAAGCTGGCCGCCACGCCAAACAGCCCAATGCCAATGGCCACGGCCTGCAGCCAGTAGGTCACGGCAAAGCTGCGGTCAAATATGCGCAGGGTGATGGCGCGGATTTGGTCGGCGCTGGCGAATTCGAGGTTGCTTGCGGCGCTGGCCGTCGCATTGCCCGCAGGTAGATTCGCTGATTGGCTTGCCGCCGCACCAGTGGATGCAGCCGCCGTTTGATCTGCTGATGCACCCGCCGTCTGACCAGCTGATGCCGTTGCCGCCCCGATTGCCGCATCTTGCTGCGCCGCCAGCGCCCGCAGCGCCGCCTCAATCGCCGCCATATCCGCCCCATCGGTGGGCGTGATCGACAGGTCATTGGCACTCACATCGCCTGTGAGGCGCTGGTAGTCCAAGCTGTCCATGGCAATGCTGCCAAACTGGCGTGCATAGTCGCGCCACACGCCTGCCACGTAGTAGCTTGAATTTACTATAGTATTAGTAGCGATATATGACCGTATGACGCTGACATTGGCAGTATTTTCTTTAAAAAGTGGTAATTCACGACTCCACAGAGCCCCCGCAGCCGCGCCATACAAATCCACCATGGCCTCGCTCACATACAAGGCTATGGCATCAGGCGGCGCATCAGCAGGCCTTGCAAACGGCCCCGACACCAGCGGCAAATCCCGCGCGGCATTGGCAATTGGCCGCACCACCAAGGCCACGGCTGGGCGGGCAGGATCGAGCTGCAGGCTTACGTTGCGCAGCGGCGTGATACGCGCTATGCCCTTGATTTGCAATGCTTTTTGAACGAAATCAGGCCTGAAATACCCCGCCTGCCCAGCCGCCGCGCTGGCGCTGCTGCGCACATACAGGGGCGCGGGCAGCACCACGTCTAGCCACGCGGTGACTGAGCCGCGAAAGCTGGCCACCATCACCGTGAGCGCCACCGCCAAGCTCAGCGCCGCCACCACACCGCTCACCGCCACCGCCGCGCTGCCCGCCACGCGGCGCGCCCGCTCCAGCGCCAGCAGCACCAGCGGGCGCGGCTGCTGGGCCCGCGCCAGCAGCGTGGCCGCCGCGTTGAGTAAAAAGCCCACCAAAAAAGGCAAAGACGCAATCCCGCCCAGCAGCAGCAAGCCAATGGCCATATAAGCCCCCAGTGGCATGCTAAAAACAGGCGGTGTCAACGCCAGCAGGGCAGATGCCGCTATTAAAACGATACCAATAGGGAATTTTCCAGCACGTGAACCCACCGCCCCCAGCCCTTTGAGCGAGGCAGCCAGCGGCAGCCGCGCCGCGCGCTGCGCAGGCTGCCAGCCGCCCACACAGGCAGCGCCCACGCCCAGCGCCGCATACAGCGCGGCCGCCCCAGCACTCCAATGCAGCTTGGGCGATACTCCCGCAAAATACCCGCCGCCCAAATCCCCGCCCAAAAACGACAACGCCAGCGCCGCCAAACCAGTGCCCAGCGCAATGCCCAGCACCGCGCCCACAGCGCCCAAAAGCGCAGATTCGAGCAGCACCAGCCACATGCGCTGCCCAGAGTTAAGCCCCAGCACGCCCAGCAGCGCAAACTGCTGCACCCGCTTGGCCACGCTGAGTGCCAGCACGCTGTAGACCAAAAACGCGCCCGTGAACATCGCCACCAGCGCCAGCACCGTCATATTCACCCGATACGCCCGCGACAGCGCGCCCATGCGCTCTTGGCTGTCACTGGGGCTGCGCGCCTGCACGCCGCCCGGCAGCAAGGCAGCGGCATCGCGCAGCGCTGCGCCGTCAGAGCCGGGCTGCAAGCGCAGGTCTATGCGGCTGACAAAGCCCAGCCGCCCAAGCAGCTCCTGCGCCGCGCCAATGTCCATCACCGCCAGCGGCGCGCCTGTGGCCGCCACACTGCCCGCTATGCGCAGGCTGTGCTGGGCAGTACCGTGTTGAATTTGCAATACGCTCGGGCGGCGTTTGTCAAGCGCTTGTGTGGCTGCGGGGTCTGGCGCGCTGGCCTGCGCTGGCGCAGTGCCTGGGCTTTGCAAAGCGCTGCCAAACTGCGCCGCCGCAGCCGCATTCAAAAAAACCTGGTTCGGCGCAAACACGGCAAAGCGGTCATCGCCAACAGCCTTTTCGTCTGCGCTATTGCCCAGTGCCAGCGCATCTTTGGTTTGGTCATTGGCTGGCGCAGCATCCACCCTAGGCATTAGCGCAGGCGACACAGCCGCCACCACCAGCGCGTCCACCCCCAGCACCCGCAGCGGCTTGCGCGCCCCACTGGCATCGCGCGCCTGCACGGTCACATCCACCACCGCGCTGGCCAACGCCACCTCAGGCCGCGCAGCAGCCCAAGCCAGCACCTCCTGGGGCAGTGCCCCGCTGCCCGCATGCAGCTCCACATCGGCCTGCCCATTCACGGCCCGCAGCGCACTGCCAAATTCTGCCAGCGCCGACGCATTGATCACATGCACCGCAAACGCCAGCGCCACTCCCAGCATAACAGCCACCACAGCCGCCCCACTGCGCCACGGGTGGTGCAATAGCTCGCGCAGAGAGAAGGTGGAAAGGAGGGCGGTTAAGAGCACGTTGTGCGATTGAGTATGTTGATGCGCTCATCAGCTTTGAGCGTATTCTTGGCCATGGCTTTCGCTGCGGCGCGTTGCGCTTGGCTCGCGCTAACGGGCACTATCTCATCGCGTTCGAAAGCGTCGATTATTTCCTGCTCCTCTGTGTCTAGAGCAGTGTCTGCGCGGTTGTTCAATATGGCTTTCATAGTATGTTGATGTTACGCTGAAGTTGCTAACCTATGTGTCGGTCGTGTTTTATGGATGCCTTATGCTAGAGGCTTAAATTACACTCTGTTTGAGAGCTTTTAAGGAGTCTTCATGGTCAATAGTTCTCCCTCAAATTCAATTGCAGCTCCAGTCGATAAAGCTGTCAAAATCCCCAACGCGGTTACGCTCGCTGCCATGCGAGAAGCTGACGAGATGGTGCGTAGACGCATCGCTGAGCGAGGCGATTGCCCGCTCAATCCTTGCGCATCCCCAGCACCGCCTCAATCTGGCGCATCCCATCGGCGCTGAGTCCCGCCGCATCCCAATAATCGCTGCGTTGGCTGAACACGTTTTGCAGTTTGTCCACTATGGTCTGCGCGCCGCTGCGCGTGAGGCCGTAGCTGCGGGCGTCTTGCAGGGCGGCGGCCAGCGAGCCGGTGCGGCCACTTACGCCTATGTGCAAAAAATGCAGGCCACTTGCTTGGGGGCTGATGTCGAACACGGGGGCTAGTTCGTATTTGGTAAGCGAGCCCTGCATGCGCAGAAAACCGTGGTTTTTCAGGTGGTCGTCGGTGTTGTGCAGCAAAATATTGAGCACCATGCGGCCAAACACTTCGTTGCGCGCGTGCTGGGGCTGCTGGCAAACCAGCGCGGCTATGTCGCCCAAGTTGGCGTATGAAAATGTGGCCATGTCGAAGGGCGTATCCAGCCGCTTGCTTTGCGGCTGGGCGCTCACCAGTGATGCGGCGCTGATGTAATGCCTGCGCAGATTTTCATCACCATCTGCGCTGCTGTGGCGGTCAAAGCGCTTGACCAGCAGCACACTGCCCAAGCTGGTGTGCGCCAGCACATGCTCGGGCACGCCAAAGCCCATGTCACGCGCCATGCGCAGGCAGGCCCACTCGGCGCGCTGGCGGTCAAATGCCTCGTTGGCCGTGGCAAATTTGGCAATCCACAGCGCGCCCTCATGCGCAATCAGTGACTTGGGCCGCGCCCCGCCTATGCTCCATGAGCCTGCTAGCAGTTCCTGCGCCAAGGCATCGTTGGCCGTGCCGGTTTCCACATTGCGCACGGCTTGCGCGGCGGCTTGCAAATCGTCTAAATCAGGGTAGCTGGCAATGGGCACCATGGCATTTTCCGCCAATGATTCGGTTTCGCTGAACACCAGCGCGCCCACGGTGTTGCCCCGCCCCAGCCGCAGCGCCGTGTCTTCGCTGATGCTGCTGGCCGCTTGCTGGGTGTGCGCCGCAATCACCCTGCGCCCCCACGCATCAGGCGCAGCGTCAAACAGCACGCCAAGCCCCACGTATTTAGAATCGGTGGCGCGCCGCGTGGTCGATAGCGGCAAGTTCAGTGGGTCTAGCGCAAAGCCCGTGCGGCTGGCCACATAGGCCGCGTCGTAGCTCCACACAGCATTGAAATCACCACTTGGCGCGTTGGATAAATCCAGCATACCCGCGCGCTCAAAGCCCGCGTTGGTGCAGGCAAACACATGAAGCGGCGAGGGTGTGGTTTTGTGCAATGCAGGCATATGAGATTAGCCCGTGGTGCGCCTGCGCAAGCTGCCGCGCTGGGGCTTGCGTTTGGCTTCCAAAATCAGGCCTTCTGCGTCGCTTAGCGGATTAGCCAGCTCAAACGCTGGCGCTAGCATTTGAAAATAATGCAAGGCGCTTAAATAAATGCCAGCGGCCACATTGCTCTGCCCAATCTCCACCCGCCGGTAGGTGTCAGCCGACACCACCAGCGCCTGCGCCACCTGCGCCCGCGTGAGCCCACGGCGCAGGCGCGCGGTTTTAAGGTTGCTGCCAAGGCCAACCAAGGCCGTGTGAACCAATCGTGGGGTGGGGCTGGCATTGCGCATATTGCTGATACATCATACTATGATTGATATTTTAGCTGATATATCCTGTTTTATTATATTTCTGCATCACAATTTGCTCTTGATACGTATTTATGCTTCACGAATGCCCGCTTGACCTCAGCACAGTCGCCAGCGAGCCAGTGCGGCCATTTGCGCTTATACAAACAGTGCAAACCGCTAGTTTTGGGTCTGATGTCGAATACTGGCGCAGGCGCATCGCGCCAGCGTCAGCCCTACTTGTATATGCATTTTGTTGGCTAAAAATAACTGACAAAAAAAGGCATTTTTTGCGAAATAGTGCACAAAAAATCCTCAAAATAAATCAAATCTTCGGATCGCGTTTCAAAAATTACACAATAATATATGTGTAACATAATCAAAAAAATTGTAAATTTAGTATTTTTTTGCGATGTAGCCGAATTTTATGCGCTTCAATTTCATCACTCGAATTGTCAACGCAGCCAGGTGCTGGGTCTTGCTCTTGCTGTTTTTTCAAGTATTTGCAGCCACCGCCCAAGTGTGCGCTCCTCCAGGAAGCCTGCTGGACGCTTCGGTCACTGGCATCATCAACGACTACTACACTGGCGCGAATCCCTTCACTCTTAACCCTGGCGACAGTACGCTTAATCTGGGTGCGCGCGACACGCGTGGCGGACCGGCAGCCACCATTGCCGTAGGTGATTTATTCATGATCATGCAAATGCAGGGCGGCACGATCAATGCATCCACTACGAACCAATACGGCAGTGGCGCAGGCACTGGCAATGGATCCCTCACGCTAGACAATGTAGGTTTCTACGAATTTATCCGCGTCACGTCTGTCGCGGGTCTGAATATCGGCTTTACCCCCCCGCTGACCAAGCAGTACAAAAACAGCACTGGTATTCCGCAAAACCGTTACCAAGTGATTCGCGTGCCGCAGTATGCCAACGTGACCGCCACCGCAGTCACCACCATCCCGTGGAACAGCAGCACAGGCGGCGTGGTTGCGCTGGATGCCAAAGACGTGCTGACTCTGGCCGGCGGTAACGTGGCCGGACTCAGCGGAGTGGCAATTTACGCTGGCGGCTTAGGCTTTAGGGGCGCACTGGGCAAAAAAATGACCGACACTTTCAATATTGTTGTCGCTGGCGAATTCGACATCCACGTTCGCACAGCTCCGCCTGCCACTCCCGTTTCTGGTCAGACCGACTGGGCTGCCGGCAAGGGCGAGGGGATTCACGGCACACCGGTTTACATGGCCAAGCAAAACAGCGTTTGGTCGTTCGGCAATGTGGGCAGTCCCACTGCCTCTATTGCCGAACCCGTGGGTCCTGAAGGCTATCTGGGCGGCTCATGGAATAAGGGCGGCCCTGGCAACGCGGGCGGCGGTGGCAATGTGGGTGGCGTATACAACCCTATATTTGTGACTGCGAATGCCAACAACGCTCAAAATTCTGGGGGCGGCGGTGGCGGCAATTTTGGTGCGGGGGGAATTGGGGGGCGACCTTGGGCGAATCCCACTTTAGATGCTGGGGGTCGCCCTGGTGCTGGCTACTCTAGTGTTTTGGCATTCAACCGCCTTTTCATGGGCGGAGGCGCGGGCGCAGGGATCACTGATTCGAACACCAGTGGCGACACCCTAACTCATACCACCACTGCTTACCCGAACAACGCCATAGCCTGCGGGTTGGGTACGCCAACACTTGCTATTCCTGTTGCTGAACAATGCTCATCGGGTGCGTCGGGCGGCGGTATCGTCATTGTGCGCGCGCGTAGCGTCACGGGCGCTGGCCGTGTAGATGTGCGTGGTGCCCATGGCTGGAATGTGCGCAATAACGCAGCTGGCGGTGGTGGCGCTGGTGGCTCTGCGGTTATCGAAACGCTCAATGGCGGCAATGTCACCATTGATGCCCGTGGCGGCGATGGCGGCAATGCTTGGGCTACTAACACAAACTGGCCTACTAGTCGGCACGGGCCGGGCGGCGCGGGCGGCGGTGGTTTTATTGCCTTTGCGCCTGCCACCCTGGCCGTATCATCCCAATACGACGGCGGCTTGGCTGGCCAAACTTTGACCAACACATTTGCGGTGGGCGGGCCACTCATCGAAAACTATGGCTCTAGTAGTGCCGACGGCGGCATTGTCACCTTTCAAGTTCCCAATGTGCCTGGCGTCGTTCAAGCCGCCAAATGCGATCCAGCTTTGACTTTAACTAAAACAGATGGAGTTACTTCACTCACATCTCCGGGCACCACCACCTACACCTTAACCATCACCAACAGCGGTGCCACCAACGCATCAGGTGCTGTAACCATTGCCGACCAATTGCCCTCCGGTCTGTCGGTTACCCCTGGGCCATTGGCTTTGACTGGACCCAGTGCTGCACTGTGGACATGCACTGCTGCCAATGCCACCGACATTACCTGCACCACCCTGTCTTCCATCACCGCCCTTGGGGGAACGCAAAGCTTCAACATGGCGGTTGTAGTTTCTGCGCCCAACGGCGTGGCTTTAATCAACAAAGCGCAGGTAAGCGGCGGCGGAGATCCGCTCAAAACAAGCACCGCTACGCCCGCCACTGCCGCCACCTGCACCGGCAATGCTGCCCCACTGGGTGGGTGTGCAGTTGACACAGATACGGTAGTAGCGCCTAACTTGGTGCTGGTTAAAACCAACAACCGCACCCAACTGTCCCCCGCCATCAGCACCACCTATGTGCTGGCTGTAACCAATGTGGGCAGCGCGCCCACATCAGATGTCATCACGGTCGCAGATTTGCTGCCCACAGGTTTAACCTATTCTGGCGCTTCGCCGTTCACCGTGGCAGGCTTTACTTGCAATGTATCTTTACAAGGCATCACCTGCACCAGCCTCAGCGCATTGGCAGCCAGTAGCACGGCGAGCTTTACCTTCACGGTCTCAGTCGGGCCCACTCCACCATCTTCGGTGCTCAACTTAGCCCAAGTGGGCGGTGGCGGTGATCCTAGCCCCGCCAAATCTGCAGCCCCCACCACAGCCACAGCCGCCCTGTGCGCAGCGCCTGTGAGCCCCGCCACAGAATCATCAGACCCCAACAATGGATGCGCAGCCGATATTGACGAAATACGCTATGTGAATCTGGATTTGAACAAAGACGACGGGCAAGTCTATGTCAACCGTGGCGGCTATGCGGAATATGCCATGACTGTGCGCAACTTTGGCACCATCACCACCACGGGAACCATCACGCTGGTGGACACCTTTCCCAATTTTTCAACCAGCACCCTGCCAGGAACTACAGCCATAGGTTCAGTCACCGCCACCTTCAATACTACGCCATCGCCCTACACCCCCACGGGCACTAATGGCGCCAATTGGACGTGCACCGTAGCCAGTGTGACCCTGACCACCTGCATTTCCACCGTACAAATTCCGCCCAATGGCAGCTCAGAATTCAATTTACGCGTCAATATCCATGTGCAAAGCAGCACCAGCTCATTCTTTTTAAATCGAGCGCGGATAGGCGGCGGCGGGGATGTGAATATAGGCATGATCAACGTTCCCAATGCCACCGATACCCAAGCTTGCACCAGCAATGGGGTGCCGCGCGGCTGCGCCATTGACCTGGATGTGATCCAACCGCAAAGCCCTTTGATTCGCTTGACCAAATCCCACCCCAGTCCGCAGGCCAAGAGCGTGGGCAATACCGTGTCATTCGTTCTAGTAGTTAGCAATACTGGCGGGCTAACTAATGCGAATACTGTGCGCATGGTGGATGTACTGCCCATCGGGCTCACTACCTCGCTGGCCAATATTAACTTGACAGCCGCAACACCTTTTACTTGCGCTATTGCGGCTCAGGTGGTTACTTGCAATAATACTGCCGCTGCAGTGGCCGCTACCCGAACCTACACGATCACCCTAGTGGCTACAGTCACCGCCGTGGCGACCAATCCCCTGCTTAACCCTGCGCAGGTGGGCACCAATGGCTCAGACCCGACAAATGCTACATTCCCCACCAGTGTCACCGCTGTCTTGTGCACGGGAGTGAATATACCCACGGTAGGCTGCGCGGCCGATCCCGTGCCGCTTTTGGCAGACTTGCAAATCCTCAAGCTGCAGCGCATAGGCACTGCGGGCGTTTTCAGCGCTGTGCCTATAGCTGTGCCCATTGGGGCTACTGTGCAATACCAAATCACGGTGGCTAACCCAGCACCTTCTATATCAGCCAGCACAATGACCTTTGCCGACACGGTGCCGAATGCATTTTCTACTGTGACAGTGATGTCTGCTGTGGGTACGGGCAGTGCACTTGGATGTGCGGCCAGCATGGCAGGCAATTTGATGTCTGGCACAGTCACCACAGTGCCTGCCAATGGCACGTGTACTGTGATTTTGCAAGCCATAGCCAGTGCTTTAACCTTGGGGGCCACCAACACCGCTATTTTGACAATTCCCACTGGCATCAGCGATACCAATGCTGCCAATAACAGCAGCTCAGTGCCTGCAGTGGTGGGCTACACCAACCTTACCCTGACCAAAACCAATGGCGTCAACAGCCTTATAGCTGGCGGCACCACCAGCTACACCATCACGGTGGCTAACTTAGGTCCCACGCCAGCGCCTGGCGTGTTGCTCACCGATCCTGCTGTGCTCGGCTTGAGCTGCACCACGGTGACCTGCGCTGAAACCGCCGCTAATATGTGCCCGTTGTCACCCACCATCGGCACCTTGCAGGGGCCTGGCTTGCTCATTAGCCCAGCATTCCCTGTTGGCTCAAGCGCAACTTTTGTGATCGCCTGCGACGTCACTGCTACAGGGCGGTAGCTTAGGCGCATCCCAGCGCTGTTAAGTGCAACACCCGATCTGCCCGCTGCGCCGCAGCTTGCGAATGTGTCACCAGCACCAGCGATGCTCCATGGCTGCGGGTTTGCGCGATCAGCGCGTCCATCACGCGCTCGGCCGTTGAAGGGTCGAGGTTACCTGTGGGTTCATCGGCCAGTACCAAGGCTGGGCGGTGCACCATGGCGCGGGCTATGGCTACGCGCTGGAGCTGGCCGCCTGATAGCTCGCTGGGCAGGCGCGTGCCTAAGCCATTTAAGCCCACAGCATCTAGCATGTGGGTGACGCGCTCTGACGTTTCAAACTTGCCTGTGCCCAGCAGCATCAGAGGCAGGGCGATGTTTTGTGCTACGTCTAAGTGGGGCAGCACATGGAAGGCTTGGAACACGAAGCCCACCGCGCTGCGCCGCCACAGCGCCAACTGCTCGGCGCTCATGCCGCCCAGTGATTTGTCTGCTACTTGTATGCTGCCTGCATCCCACGAGTCAAGCCCGGCCATGCAGTTAAGCAGGGTGGATTTGCCCACACCCGATTCGCCCACTATGGCTACGAATTCGCCGCTGGCTACGGTGAGGGACACGTTGGCAAATACGCTCGTTTGGCCGTAGCGTTTGTTAAGATTTTCGATGGTGAGCATGGGGATCTTTGGGTATTGTGCATTTTATCGTGGGTGGGGGAAATGGTGGTTTTGAAAATTTTGTTTTGTACGGCCACGTGCCAAGTTAGTACGTCTGCCCCTGTGATTGGCTTGGACAACTCCGCGGCTGTCCCCCGGCCTGCGGCCTCCTCCTTGATGCCGCTGCGTTGTCCAAGCCAATCACAGGGGCAGCGAAATTGGTGGGTTAACGGGGGATGGAAT
>JAYTMT010000250.1:0-38626 GCA_043728315.1 Polaromonas sp.
GCGATCCGTTTGCGCGTTGGCACAGCGCTCGCTTAGCCGCAGCAGTGACCAAGCGGGGCATGAACCCTTCGACAAGCTCAGGGAGATCGGAGGCTGTAAAACTCTTGGATAAACCAACGCTCATGCCAAAGCCCGAGAAACCCGCAAACTGTGCGTCAAGGTCACGCCCGCTGGGTCTACCCATCCTTCTAGCGGCGCAGTGGGTATTGGGTCGGCGGCGCAGGCCAGCGGCACGTAGCCCACTCCGGCCCAGCCGCCTGCGGTGGGGTCTATGGCCAACCAGCCGCGCTGGGGGTGCAGCACCTCGCACCATGCGTGTAGCTCGCCGTCGTGCATTTGGCTGTCCAAGCGCTGTGCCACCAATTCCACCCAATAGCCGCTCACAAAGCGCGCTGGCCAGCCCGCAGCGCGGCATATGTGCACCAGCAGCCAAGCGGTGTCGCGGCACGAGCCAGTGCGCTTGGCCAAGGTTTCTTCGGGGCTTTGCACGCCCGCTTCTAGGCGCACGGTGTAGCCAATGTCGGCTTTGAGCTGGCGCGCCCACCACAGCAGGGCGGCGGCCAATTGGTCGTGCGGCACAATAAGCGACATGCCGCTGGCGGCATAAGCAGTGAGGCTCGGCGTAGGCACAGTGAAGCGGTAGGGGTACAAATCCGCAGGTGCGGGCTCAAAATTGAGCGCTGGTAAATCAAGCGCAGTTGATGCACCAGGCATAGCCTGATTGCCAGCACTGCTATTGATTGCTGAGCTAAGCGACAAATCAAGCGTCATGCCTACGGCTATGCCCAATGAGGCAACGGGTTCGGCAAAATTGAGCAGTGCCACGCGGTTGTTATTGGCATCAATGTGCCAGTCTAGGCGGTGTGCAGGCTCAATTTGCAGGCTGTAATTGGACACAGGGGTGATGCCTCCCACGCGGGGGCATAGGCGCAGGGTTTGCGTGCCGAGCTTGACCGGGCGGTCGTAGCGGTAATGGGTAATATGGGTCAAAAGAGCAAAGAAGGACATGTCGAGCGATTTAAACACAGTAAATCATGCGCTTAGTGGGCCCGCAGCGTCAAGCGCGGCTTTAGGCGCTGGGCGTGGTGCTGCGTGTGTGCCGTGGGCACTGGTGTTGCTGGCTTTTGTGTGCGGCGTGGCTTTGCAGTTGCAAGAGCCACGTTTGGTTACGCAAGCGTTCTATGCCGGTGTTTTTATGGTTTTTTTGGTCAATGTCAGCGTCATATGGTCATATATTGCTATTAAAAAAGAAGTATGGTGGTTTGCGCGGCGCTGCGTGCCCGCGTTGGCTATCGCGGCGGCGCTGGCCTTAGGCTTTGCGTCTACCGGCTTGCGGGCGCTGCATTTTGCGCAGTTCGCGCTCGATGCAAAGCTGGAGGGGCGTGACATCTTGGCCACAGGCGTGGTGGCGGCCATGCCGCACAAAAACGAATCGGGCACGCGCTTTCGGTTCAAGGTGGAGGCCGCCACGCTGGATGGGCAGCCAGTGGTTTTGCCAGCGCTGATCGACTTGAGTTGGTATGGCGGCGTGTTCAAAAGTGAAGACGCGTGGGCAGAGCTCTCGCGCCAAGACGCGCCCCTGCGCGCAGGCGAGCGCTGGCAAATCACCGTGCGCCTCAAGGCCCCGCACGGCACCCGCAACCCGCATGGTTTTGACTACGAGCTATGGTCTTGGGAGCAGGGCGTGCAGGCCACAGGCTATGTGCGGGCTACTGGGCGTGATATTCCTCCACGATTACTAGGCCAAACATGGAGCGCGCCTGTTGAGCAACTGCGCCAAACCGTGCGCGATGCCATCTACGCCCGCGTGCCCAACCCGCGCTGGGCGGGCGTGATTGCGGCGCTGGTGGTGGGCGATCAAAACGCCATAGAGCGCGCCGATTGGGATATTTACCGCGCAACGGGCGTGGCGCATTTGATGAGTATTTCTGGCCTGCACATCACCATGTTTGCTTGGGCCGCGGCGCTCTTGGTCGGCTGGCTTTGGCGCAAGTCGTACCGGCTGTGCAGCGCGGTGTCTGCGCCTTCGGCGGCTCTTGTTTGCGGCGTGGTGCTGGCGGGGCTGTATGCGCTGTTTAGCGGCTGGGGGCTGCCTGCGCAGCGCACCGTACTGATGCTATGTACAGTGGCGCTGCTGCGGCTAGCAGGCGCGCGCTGGCCGTGGCCGCTTGTGTGGCTGCTGGCCATGGCCGTGGTGTGCGTGGGTGACCCGTGGGCGCTTTTGTCGGCTGGGTTTTGGCTGAGCTTTGTGGCCGTGGGGGTGCTGTTTACCAGTGGGTCGGGCTGGAGTGAGCGGGCGGGCGGTGCGGGGCAAATGCGCAATCTTGCTTCCCCCCAAACGCCCTATCCTGCGGCGAATATGGCATCTTCTAACACTACTGAAAAAATAGCACACTATGACCATATGACGCTGACATCGGTCGGTTTTTTTGTAAAAATGCGGTTTTGGCTGTTCAGCTGGCTTGGTAAGCAGGCCGCAGCCATGTTCAAAGAGCAATGGGTGGTGACGCTGGCGCTTGCGCCCCTGTCGGTGCTGCTGTTTGGCCAGCTGTCGGTGGTGGGGCTGCTGGCCAATGCGCTGGCTATTCCGTGGGTAACTTTGGTGGTCACGCCGCTAGGCATGGCGGGCATATTGTTTGCGCCACTGTGGGACGCTGCGGCGTGGAGTTTGCAGGCGCTGGACTGGCTGCTGCGCGGCATGGCCAGCCCCGGCTGGGCGCAGCTGTCATTTGCCGCGCCGCCGCTGTGGCTGGCGGTGCTGGCCACGGCTGGCGGGCTGCTGGTTGCTACGCCGCTGCCATGGTTTGTGCGCTGGCTGGGCGCGCCGCTGCTCTTGCCCATGTTCCTCATCACGCCCCAGCGCCCGGCAGTGGGCGAGTTTGAATTGTTAGCCGCCGACATAGGGCAGGGCAATGCCGTGCTGGTGCGCACCGCCACGCGCAGTTTGCTCTACGACGCAGGCCCACGCTTCTCGCGCGAGAGCGATGCGGGCCAGCGCACCTTAGTGCCCCTGTTGCGGGCATTCGATGAGAAGCTAGACACCCTCGTGATCAGTCACCGCGATGCAGACCACATTGGCGGCGCGGCAGCTGTATTGAACATGCAGCCGCAGGCCAAACTCTTAAGCTCCATAGAGGACGAGCACGAGCTACAAGCCATTCGCCCCGCCCAGCGCTGTGTGGCTGGGCAAAAATGGGCGTGGGACGGCGTAGATTTTGAAATTTTGCACCCGCAGGTGGCAGACTACGAACGAGACAGCAAATCCAACGCCATGAGCTGCGTGTTGCGCATTTCAAACGTGGGAAACAAGCAAACCGCCTTGCTCACAGGAGACATTGAAGCCGCGCAAGAGGCCAGTTTGGTGGAGGCTCAGCCGGGCAAACTCAAAGCCGATATCTTGCTAGTGCCCCACCACGGCAGCAAAACTTCGTCCACCGACGCATTTTTAGACACCGTGCAACCCAAGTTAGCCTTGGTGCAAGCGGGCTACCGCAACCGCTTTCAACACCCTGTGCCCCAAGTCATCGCCCGCTACACCGCACGCACCATCCAAGTCATCGACTCCCCCCGCTGCGGCGCAGCCACATGGCGCAGCGCCGCGCCACAGATGGTGGAATGTGAGCGGGAAGTCAACAGGAGATATTGGCAGCATGATCCGCGCTAGCGCTTTCTAGTGGGCTAATGTAGTGATTTAAATAGTCAAATTGCTTCTTTAAAAAAAAATGGACAAACGCGCCAAACACCGAGATCCAAAAAAAACTGTGCAAGCCGTAGCGCAGTTGTATGCCGCAGTGGACGTATGCGAGCTCAACCTTGGCCAAGGTGTGTGCGCCATACGCCGTATCCGCGGCATCGCCCAAGCAGAGTTTGCTGCGCACCAAGGCGCAAGGCCTGCGCCTAATTGAGCGCGATGCAGCCAACCCAACGGTGGCCACACTCAACAAAGTGGCCTCGAAATTTGGTTTGCAGGTGGCTGGGTTTCGAACAAATTGCTGTCATGACAATTCATTGACCGCTGCGCATGGCAAACCCCCTCAAGTCGCTTCAAAACCGTAGGGTATCAGTATTCAAATCCAGCGTTTGCCGCGCTTGCAACAGGTCGCAATGATCCTGCTTCATCAGCCAGTTCGGGATAGCTGCCCAAGCCCTTGGACAAATGCAGTGCCGTTTCGGAGCTGATGCCACTGCTTTCTTTGAGCACTCGGCTCAACATACACGCTGCCACGCCCAGTTGCATCGCAAGCTCGCGCCCGCTGATGGCGTTGGGTTCAAGGTACGCCTGTGTAATGAACGCTCCGGGGTGGGGAGAGTTGTGCATAAGCATCTGTGGTAATTCTTGTAATCTAAGTCTATAGCGTTGATTGCCCAAAGCAATCGTACTCTGTGAGGGTAAAACTTTAAAACTGTTGTATTTTTCAGGATGAATATGTATCGGTTTGCAACTAACTTGCATTGTTAGTTGCAAAAGCCAATAATTAGGTATGAATTTCAGGATTGAATTATTTTTTCAGCGGACGGTTGCGTCAGTCGAGCACAAAATATGGCGAATCTCACTAGCTATGGGCGGGTCAAGGGATGTCGCTCTTGCAGCTAACCCTTCCCGAGAAGCGAAGGTACATGCTAAGTTAAAACCTGAATTGCCAATTATTTTTACAAATTCAAATTCAAATTCAAATTCAAATTCAAATTCAAATTCAAATTCAAATAATGCGAGTCCTGCGCAACAACCTGAGGTAGCGCAGAATCTTGTAATTTCAAAAAACTTATTCAAATTTATTCTCAGCAAATTAGTCGATAGCGTTAAAAGCTTCAATTCACTGCTTGATAGCACTATAAATTCTGCATTAAAAAATAGGAATAAACAAAAGCTACGGTCACCAAAGATTCACTGGTTAGCAGTGAGTGTACTGGGCTTTATCAGTATTTATCCCATCGCTGTATTACTGATATTTTTTACACTTAAGGTTGCTGAATTTTCTTTGGCTGAAACGCCTGAGCACTGGGTAGAGCGCAGTGAGCAGTTTGCAAGAGCAGTATTAATAGACGCTAGGTATCGGGCTATAGGCTTTGCGCAGGACACCTCTGCGAAGCACACTACAGGTGATCAGGAAAGAGTTTTAGGTACTATTTATATTGATAAAGTACCAAAGTTATGGTGGTATATGGTTCAAGCTTCTGAGGAGCCAAATTTCGGTCAAAAAGGCTTTTTTGTTGCGTTGAAAAGATACAGCAAATTACCATACTGTTGGTTTTATGAAAAACGCGGTTGCTCAAGAATTGCTGATCAAATTGTAGCTAACTTGAGCGGGCTGAAGTACCAAGAAAATCTACTCAATAGCTTAAAAGACAAAGCTGTTAGTGAAAATGACGCCGTTTACAAAGTATATCCCCGCTATGTAAATTTGGCCTGTAATTTGAATTGGCGCGCATGTAAGCTTGCTACACAAGCGCATAGGAAGCTCTATGAGCATGCAAATTACATAGTACTGATGAATCATTTTAGTCAAAATGATTTTGCTGAGATTAAGCGAATGGCTGCAATGCATTTGCCAATGATTGATTCTGGCCCTGCAACTGGGAATGGATTAGAAGGTTTTGCGAGAATATTCCACGATAGCGATACGCAAAGTCCTGATTTCGGTTTAGCAGAGCAAGCCTTAGCTGCAGCAGCTATAAATCGACAAATATTACTAAGAGATACAAATATTACTGAAATCGGAATGGCGAATGATCGACAGGCAAGGATGGATAAAGCTTGGATGAAGGTAAAGACATCAGCAATAAAACGACTAGAAATTGCATTTAAAAACACGACTCAGATACCTGAAAGTGATGTGTTTAATGCGATTCAAAAAATAAAAAAAATGTCGAATACTGGTCTGTTACCAAAAATCGAATCTGAGCAAGAATTAGGTTTTCATGCAGAATCGAGTTTGGTGCGTCGGCGCGATCGCGTATCTAAATCTGCTGGTATTCAGGCTAGAGCTGAAATATGCGATGCCGATATCAATTTCTGTGGCAGTAACAAATTACCTCTTCGTGTTGTCAGATACACAACGGATTTAGATGAAATGATTAGATTTTCAGCCTCTTTCCAATCGTCTCTCCATACTGCCAACAAAGGGTTGTTGCGTAGAAGGTTGCTACTTACATTGCCTGAGAAAGAGTCAGATACACACACGACGATGCAAGCCAAACTAAATCCCAAAAGCACCTCAAGTAAGAATAAGACTAACACTCCATACGCGCAAATAATCGCAGTACAAACAACCTCAAATGGTGAAATAGTCAGATTTTGGCAAAACAGCGAACTACCAATATTCGCTGGCACGGGTGGGCGGTCGTCCTCTGCGGATAAGGTAATTCCTAGGGATTGGTCTAAGGAAATACGTGATATTGGAAGTCTTGCAAAAGTACCTTTAGCATTATTGTTTGCCTCTCTCGGCGACAAACCGGATACCTTGTATTGTCGAAAATATTTTGGCGGACGCACTGATTCAAATGGAAGTGTTGGCTTTCGAGATTGCAGTGAAGAAGGCGCAAAAATTTCTGCAGCAGATGCTTTCGCGCAAAGTTCAAACTTAGCAATGCGAGATAGATTGCAGTCGGTCGACCGCGATGCGCTCATCCGACTAGCCGATAAGTTTCAATTAGTCCTACCAACTGATGTAGATCCGCGGACCGCATTTGCCTTCGGCAGTGTACGCGCATCGCCAAGCGATATTTTAGGACTGATGCTACAGATAAATGCAAAGCTTGATTCAATTAAAAACAACACCTATCCTCGTTTAATTCGTTCAATTACAGGTAGCTCCTCGCACAAATCTAAAGTGCAGTTAATTAAGACTAACTTCACCGATGCGGTAAATTTTTATATAGAAAATGAAGACGCTAAGGTTTATGTCAAAACAACGCTATCAGCTCCAATCGCTTCAAACTCAGGAACACTGTCTTTTTTAAAGAATCCTCCATTTGGCACAATTGATGGGATTGCAAAAACTGGAACGGTTCTTTCTAGCGATGAAATCCATACAGTTGAAAAAATAGTCGTAGGGGTTGTTACTATTAGTGGTAGTAAAGACAAAAAAGGGTTTTTATTAATCATAAGAACACCTGAGCCAAAGTATCCGCTGGGCAGAAAATTAGCGCCAAAAGATTTCAAGCCTGTATTTCAATCACTTCTGAAAGAGTAATTATGACGAATGTGCCAACAGCGAGTGCGAGTACAGTTGCAGCTGAAAGCTCGGGCGAAACATCGATAGATTATTTTTCGCGTGTGCTGGATGTCCGCTGGATAGCTGCACTGCCTTTGGCAATTGCAGGTTTTTACTTTATGTTTGATGGGCTTACTGAGCTATTTACTGGTAGTGTCGTATGGCCATTGTCAATTTCCATATCAATTCAAACGCTCGCAATATACAGCATTCGAAAAATTAAAGGGTATAAAAATATCTCGTCGTCATATTACATGGGGAAAAACCAAGTAATCCTTGGCGCTATTTCATACTTGCTCTGCGTAGTGCTCACTGCGGGTTTTTCGTACGGATCGCTGTATAGAAATTTGCAAGCATCAAACATTGCTGAAAGTCAATTCACAGATATCAAAAGCAATGTCTTGAATAGTAGTCAAAATTTGCTGCTCAAATTGAATAATTTAAAATCGCTGCTTGACAACGCGTCAGCGCATGCAACAACACAAGCAAAAAGAGAGCAAAATATTGGAAACTCTTGCTCTGGTCTATCAAGCGGTAGTTCACGCGGCGACATAACGATTTTTCGAGAATCAGATGCAATTGCTTTCGAAACTCAATCAACCTTAATTAACAATTTGCTTAAGTCTTCAATAACTGCTTTTGACTTAGTTAAAGGCATGGCTTTTTCGAGCACTGCAACATCAAGTGACTTTAATTCTACAAAAGAAAAATTTAGGACTTCGATATCTGAATTTAACGCGATAGCAAATAATCCAGCAACCTCAGCCGATTTAAAGAAATTCACCAGTGAGCTAATAACTATCGGTAACGCATTGCCGCGTCTTGGCAAGCCTTGCGAAGATGTGACAAGAAGTAGATTTTTGTCAGCTATCGAAATTGCCGCAGATGAATTGGGCTCTATTGCTAAGATTGATCAACCGAGTTTAATTGATCCTGCGAATACCCGCGATCTCACATTTAGATCTTTTAACGTAATCGCAGCAATTTTGACGCACCCTTTTTATTTTGACCAACGAAAAAAAACAACACCTCCGGGCATCATCGGTGTTGACCCTCAATTCTTTGGTTTTGGCTATAAAGGCGCTGCGAATACCCTTGTTTTGCTACCTGGATTATTTCCGCTTGTTTTGGTTGTGATATTTGAATGCTTACTTTTTGCGCTAACACCAGGAAAGACTAGCGACCCTGCTCTTGAAATGGCATTCAAAAAAGTTTTCCCTAATGTGGACAATAAAGTTGGCTTTTTTCGTGTGCTATGGCTGCTTGCGAGCACGCCCACAGGACACCCTTCTGGTACTTCCATAAAAAGTAATCAACCATCATTTGACGCAAAATTTAGCGTCTTAGCAAAGCACCTCGTTTTGACCACTTCTTTTTCATACGTTTTAATACCGAATGCTGATGCCTTTAGAGTCTCGAGACTTGTTGCACAATTACTTGTAATGGAGGGATACTTAAAGTGTTTAAATTCCTCACACAAATTTGATAAACTTCCTCAAGAAATTCAGCTCGGTCTCGGTACGAGTTCTACGGGTGGAGTGGTATCACAACATTACGCAGTTTATGATGCCTCGCCTGCATTCGTAGGATGGGTGTGTAGTGTAGAAGGATGATATGTCGCAATACCCTGATCAAATGAAAAGTTTCTGGGATCGGCCCATTGCAATCGCTATATTCTCAGCATTAATTACTATTTTTATAGCGATACTATTTACATATTGGTTAGTACCTAAGATTACCGCAGATTGGAATGATAGATCCAAAGAAAAGGAAATAGCGCTAATTGAAGCCAAAGAAAATTTTGAGATAAGCCATGAAGCAACACTCGAAATTGCAAGGTTGCTTTACGCTCGCCGCGAGCGCGCTGCGATGTTGGAATACGCCGTAAAAACCGGCGATATTGAGTCTGCAAAGGATCGAAAAAAACTTTATGACGAAGCCTATTTTCTAACAAACAGTAATTTGCAAAGTAATTTGATGATTATTCGAAGAGCTGTGGGTGGACAATCCAGAAGTTTTTTTGAAGCTGGCTATGAAGAATACTTGGTTCCGCGTTTTAAAGATCTTGATCGGTGTGTTACAAAGCGATACCACGTACTCGTTGGTGTGATCAAAGAGCATCAACTAGACTGTAGTCCAGAAAAAGTTAGCGATAAACTTGCGAAGTCGTTACTTTGTAACTCCGTTTATACAGAGCAGTTGATAACATACGTTAAATTTAGACGGCAGTTAGAAAAAAAATCTGAAGGAGAGCCAATTCACGACGAGTTGATTCAGAAAAAAATTAAATTGGCATGCGATGTTAAGTCTAGCTAGCGTGTTCTACAAATTCGGCTCGCTGATAGGTGGATCGACGCTGTTATGCGCCTCAACTTCGCAACAGCATGGACAAATAACTTCCTTCTAGGTGTAAGCCCGATGCGCTCAGGTTTCAGGCGCGAAACTTGCTATGCTGTGGGTAGGAGAATCTAGCCTATGCCCACCAGTTCTACAAAACCCATGTTCGACGAAATGCACGCCACCTCGACTAGCGTGCGGCCGCATTACGCGGCCTACGACGCATGGCTTGCACGCCAGCCGCGCGATGTGATGCGGGCGCGCCGAGAAGAAGCCGAGATGATTTTTCGCCGCGTGGGCATTACCTTTGCGGTGTATGGCGCCAAAGACGAAGACGGCGCAGGCGCAGAGCGCCTGATTCCTTTTGACCTGATTCCCCGCATCATCCCGGCCCACGAGTGGGTCAGCATGGAGCGCGGTCTGGTGCAGCGCGTGAACGCGCTCAACCGCTTTGTGCACGATGTGTACCACGGGCAAGAGATTGTGAAAGCGGGCATTGTGCCGCGCGAGCAAATCATGCACAACGCGCAGTTTCGCCCCGAAATGGTGGGCGTGAACGTGCCCGGCGGCGTGTACAGCCACATCAGTGGCATCGACATAGTGCGAGCGCCTAATGCAGCGGGCGAGGGTGAATACTACGTGCTGGAAGACAACCTGCGCGTGCCCAGCGGCGTGAGCTACATGCTGGAAAACCGCAAAATGATGATGCGGCTTTTCCCCGATTTGTTTGCCCAAAATGCCGTCGCACCCGTGGCGCATTACCCCGATTTACTGCTAGAAACGCTGCGCTCCGTATCGCCCAGCAGCGCCTCCGACCCCACCGTGGTGGTGCTCACCCCCGGCATGCACAACAGCGCGTATTTTGAGCACGCCTTCCTAGCGCAGCAAATGGGTATTGAACTGGTAGAAGGCCAAGACTTGGTGGTCAAAGACAAGTTTGCCTACATGCGCACCACAAGAGGCCTCAAGCGCGTGGACGTGATTTACCGCCGCCTAGACGACGACTTTTTAGACCCACTCATCCACCGCCCCGAAGGCACTCTGGGCTGCCTGGGTCTGTTTGAAGCCTACAAAGCAGGCAACGTGACCCTGTGCAACGCGCCCGGCACAGGCGTGGCCGATGACAAGTCCATCTACCCCTATGTGCCGCAAATGATCGAGTTCTACCTGGGCGAAAAGCCAATTCTCAACAACGTGCCCACTTACCAGTGCCGCAAAGCCGACGATTTGGCCTACACGCTGGCCAATTTGAAAGACTTGGTGGTTAAAGAAGTGCACGGCGCAGGCGGCTATGGCATGCTCGTGGGACCCGCTTCTACGCAGGCCGAGATTGCAGACTTTGCTATGGCTTTGAAAGCAAACCCGAGCAACTACATAGCCCAGCCCACCCTGAGCCTGAGCACCTGCCCCACCTTTGTGGACTCTGGCATAGCGCCGCGCCACATTGACCTGCGCCCCTACGTGCTAAGCGGCAAAACCGTGCATACAGTGCCAGGCGGCCTCACCCGCGTAGCGCTCAAAGACGGCTCGCTGGTGGTCAATTCGTCGCAGGGCGGGGGGACTAAGGATACTTGGATTATGGAAAAATAAAGTGAGGATTTTGAACTTCCGGCCGCGAAGGGCGCGAAAGTTGCGCGAAGAACGCGAAAGAATACCGAAAAATACCAAATTTATTAAAAATACTGCTGATGTCAGCGTCCTATGATTATTTGATGCTATTTAAATAATAGTAAAAATATTTTTTTAATTCCATGTAAATTTTGTATTATTAATTTTTGGTATTTAATTTCGCGTTCTTCGCGCAACTTTCGAGCCCTTCGCGGCCGGAAACTAATTCGAATTTGTGGATATTAGAAGTGCAAACAAAATTGGAGAAACGAAAATGTTAAGTCGAACCGCTGACCATCTTTTTTGGATGTCTCGCTACACCGAGCGGGCAGAAAACACCGCGCGCATGCTGGATGTGAATTACCAGACTGCACTACTTCCGCAGTCGGCCAGCACGGCGCAGGCGGGCTGGGAGGGCATCTTGACGATCAGTGAGTTGATGCCGCTGTTTACCTCTTGGCATGGCAGCATCAATGCCAAAGAGGTGATGGATTTCATGGTGAAAGACGAGGTCAATCCTTCGTCGATTGTCAGCTGCATCAAATCAGCCCGCGAAAACGCCCGCGCCGTGCGCGGCACGCTCACCACCGAGGTGTGGGAGACGCAAAACCAAACTTGGCTAGAGATCAACCGCATGCTCAAAGCCGGTGATTTTGAAGTCGATCCGGCCAAATTTTTTGAGTGGGTGAAGTTTCGCAGCCACCTCTCACGCGGTGTCACGGTGGGCACCATGCTGATGGACGAGGCGCTGTATTTCATGCGCTTGGGCACATTTTTAGAGCGGGCCGACAACACCGCGCGCTTGGTGGATGTGAAATTCCATGCCCTGCAAAATGACGTGATTGCCACCCAAGCCGACAAAGACCAAGAGGTTGATTTTTACCACTGGAGCGCGATTTTGCGCAGCGTCAGCGGCTTTGAAATTTACCGCAAGGTCTACCGCAATGTCATCAAACCCGAGCGCGTGGCCGAACTGTTGATTTTGCGCGCCGACATGCCCCGCTCACTGCACGCCTCGCTCAACGGCGTGGTGGAAAACTTGAGCGCAGTGGCCAATGACCAGTCTGCGGAGACGCAGCGGCGGGCGGGCAAGCTCAAGGCCGATTTGCAATTTGGCAAAATTGACGAGATTTTGGCTACTGGCCTGCATGCTTATTTGACCCAGTTTCTTGACCGCGTCAATGAACTTGGTGGACGGATTAGCCGCGACTTTTTGGTGACTGCTCGGGCTTAGGTGTTTGTTGTTCAGGGCATCCGGCCGCGAAGGGCGCGAAAGGTGCGCGAAGAACGCTAAAGAATACCGAAAGAATACCGAAAGAATACCAAATTTATAGAAAATTAGACAGATGTCAGCGTCATATGGTCAAATATTGCTATTTAAATATGAGTTTTTATTTATTTTTTTAATTAAAACTAATTCGGAATTTTTAAATCTCGCGATCAATTGACCATTAATTTTGGTATCCATTTCGCGTTCTTCGCGCAACTTTCGCGCCCTTCGCGGCAGGAAACTTTGTCTTCAAATCTTTCACCCCAAGCGACCAGAAGTTCGGTATGCACGCATTCGGCCAGCTACTTACTACGAGCGGCCTTCACTTCAGCTCCCAGCTCAATCACACTGAGTGCGTAGTAGCTGCTCCAGTTGTAGCGGGTGATGGCGTAGAAGTTTTCGGTGCCTGCCACATAGGTGGGTGCATCGCCGCCGTTAAACAGCTCCACCAGCGCCAGCGGGCCTTTGTGCTCTAGCGCTGTGCCTGTGAGCACTGCGCCGAGCGCTTGGAAGCGCTCGGCGCTGAAGGTGGGCAATATATCTGGACCCAACAGGGTGTCTTTGTCTAGCTTGGCGGTGTCAAAGGCCACTGGGTAATGCGTGGGCATGCCGGTTTTCCAGTGGAAGGCTTTGAAATAATTGGCCACCGAGCCAATGGCATCGACGGGGCTGCCAAACAAATCTACCTTGCTGTCACCATCAAAATCCACTGCGTATTTACTCCATGAGCTGGGCATGAACTGGCCGTAGCCCATGGCACCTGCGTAGCTGCCGCGCATTTGCATCGGGTCTAGGCTGTAGCGAGAGGCTAGGCTGAGGTATTGCTCTAATTCGCTTTTGAAAAATTCGCTGCGGTCGCGTTTGTCGGTTTTAGGAAAATCAAAAGCCAGCGTGCTCAGCGCGTCAATCACGCGAAACGTGCCCATGTCGCGGCCATAGATGGTTTCTACGCCAATGATGCCCACGATGATTTCTGCTGGTACGCCAAACTCAGCCTCGGCGCGCTCCAGCGCGGCGGCATGCGTGTTCCAAAATTTCACGCCAGAGGCAATGCGCACCGGGTCAATGAAGCGGCTGCGGTAGACCCGCCAGTTTTTGACAAAAGTGGTAGCAGCTGGCCGCATGAGCCGCTGCACCGTGGGAATGAAATGCGCTTGGCCAATGGCTTGGCGCACCCACGCTTTGTCCAGCCCGCGCCGCTCAGCCAAGTCGTCGGCAAACTGCATGGCCTCTGCGCGCTCGGCATAGGCTGCGCCTTTGGTTTCTTGCTTGGCGGGCTTACTGGCAGATTGCGCAGAAGCTTTTTTGACGTTTTTTTGAGTATTTTGAGCCAATGTCACCGTCAAAAGGTGAAAGCTTGCTATGAATAGTATAGTTTTTAAATATCGCATTGCGTTGTTAACCTAGGCGTGATTTGCAGTATTCCAGCACTTCTTGGTAGCCCGATTGGCTTGCATAATCCATTGCTTTTTGGGTTGCTTCTATGGACTTGTTGATCTGCTGCGGCTGGTTTCGCCACAAAAGCGCCAACTCTGTCCATGTGCTTGCTAGACCAGCCTTGTCTTGCTCTTTCTCAAAGAGGTTGATGGCACGCTCATAGAGCGCTTGCGCGGCCTGCGTCTGGCCTAAGCGGGCTTGCAGATCACCCAAGGATTTGAGGGCATGGGCACGGCCTAAGTCGTGTTGCTCTTTCTCGTAGAGACTGATGGCACGCTCATAGAGCACTTGCGCGAGCTGCGTCTGACCTAAGCGTTGTTGCAGGTCACCCAAGGAGGTGAGGGCATTGGCGCGGCCTAAGTTGTTTTGCTCTTTCTCGTAGAGACTGATGGCACGCTCATAGAGCGCTTGCGCGGCCTGCGTCTGGCCTAAGCGGGTTTGCAGGTCACCCAAAGATTTAAGGGCATGGGCACGGCCTAAGTCGTGTTGCTCTTTCTCAAAGAGGCTGATAGCACTCTCATAGAGCGCTTGCGTGAGCTGCGTCTGGCCTAAGCGGTGTTGCAGGTCACCCAAAGATTTAAGGGCATAGGCGCGGCCTAAGTTGTGTTGCTCTTTCTCATAAAGGCTGATAGCACGCTCATAGAGTGCTTGCGCGGCCTGCGTCTGGCCTAAGCGGCTTTGCAGGTCACCCAAGGATCTGAGTGCATTGGCGCGGCCTAAATCGTCTTGCTCTTTCTCGTAGAGGCTGATGGCGCGCTCGTATAGCGATTGGGCAGCCTGCGTCAAGCCTAAGCGGGTTTGCAGGTCCCCCAAGGATCTGAGGGCATGGGCGCGGCCTAAATCGTGTTGCTCTTTCTCATAGAGGCTGATAGCGCGCTCGTATAGCGATTGGGCAGCCTGCGTCAGGCCTAAGCGGGTTTGCAGGTCCCCTAAGGATCTGAGGGCATGGGCGCGGCCTAAGTCGTCTTGCTCTTTCTCGTAGAGGCTGATGGCACGCTCATAGAGCGCTTGAGCAGCTTGCGTCTGGCCTAAGCGGGTTTGCAGCTCCCCCAAGGATCTGAGGGCATTGGCGCAGCCTAAATCGTTTTGCTCTTTCTCGTAGAGACTGATGGCGCATTCATAGAGTGCTTGCGCGGCTTGCACTTGGCCTAAGCGGTGTTGCAGGTCACCCAAGGAAGTGAGGGCATTGGCGCGACCTAGGTCGTTTTGCTCTTTCTCGTAGAGGCTGATGGCACGCTCATAGAGCGCTTGCGCGGCCTGCGTCAGGCCTAAGCGGGTTTGCAGGTCACCCAAGGATATAAGGGCATTGGCGCGGTCAAGGTTAAGCAGGTGTTTTTTCTGCCGTGGAGCTTGAGTCTCTCTGTATTGATGCTCCGCAACTTCGAGCGTTTGCTGCGCAATGCGTAAAGCTCCGTCAAAGTCGCGTTGCTGCTTGCGCTGCTCTGTAGCACGCAGTCCAATAGTAATCGACAGCTGTTTTTTTTCATCGACGCCTAACAACCAATGGCTGTACATGGTTTGCCAAGCCTTGACCGCACTGGGCGTTTTGTTTGGTTCAATTGCGTCGCCTTTTAGTGTGCTGGATACAGGCTGCAACCACTCCAAGGCGGCCTGACTAAGCGGTGTTTGCTTGGCCTTCGTGCTGTAGACCAAGCTGCGAATAGCCCACAGATCTGGCGCGATTTGCGCCGCTTGGCTCTGTGCGTCTACAGGCAGCACCAATATGAAGATACCTTCGCTTGCAATCAGTCGTTGGCGTTGCTCGTTGAGGCGCAGCAGCCAATTGGTTTGCCAATGGGTATCGGCGTTGGCATTGACCCACACGATTTCTGCGCCGCTGGGTATTTTGCCAAGCATGTCTAGAAGTACATCGCCAGCAGTGGTATGAATGCTAGGGGAGATAACGCGCATACTGAGCGATTGGTCTGATTGGGTGTGCTCAGCAAGGCGGTGCTGTAGCCAAGCGATGCCCGCTTCGTCGTCAGCAAAAAGATAGCACAGACCAAAGCCAGTTTGCAGCGCCAGCCATTGGCTGAGTTGGCGAAAAATCTCGTGCGCGGGAGCGGCTTGCGCCACGGCTTAGGCCTTTTCGCTTGCGCTGCGCACAGCTATGGCCTGCGCGCGCTCAGCCACAGCAGCCCGAATCAGTGGATGCACGCTGTACCATGTGTTGCCGTTGATGTAAGCTAATATATGCTTCGTGGTCAGGTAGCGATCTAGCAGCTTGGGTGTAATTTCTTTGCCTGCCAGCTCAGCCGTATGCGAGGTTTGCAATGCTTGCATCCAGCTGATGTGTTCGCTGGGAATCGACATGGTGGGGCGAAGTTGGTTAAAGGCTGCCGCCAAGGCCTCGTCATCCACGCGCGCTTGCTCATAGTCCTTGCGTGAGAGCAGGGCAGCGCGTAGGGCACGCAGAAAATCACGCAAATCGCCACCTGTGTGCTCCACAACTTGCCTAACTTGCGCGGGAGTGAAAAAAAGCTCCCATTGGCTAAAGCGGTGGGTTAGCACCGCCTGCATTCGCGCCACCCCATCTTCATCGAGCACATCCGATTTTTCTTGGTAAATGTGCACGGAAGGCAGATTGACGGCTATAGCATTGCCCAACTGGCTGGGAATTTGTGGATTTTGCTCAAATACAAAAGGCGAAATCGAATACACCACATGCACTAAGGGCAGTTGCAGGGCATGGCCTTGGGCAGTGAAGAGATTTTGTACGCTGTCAAACACTGCATCGGCATTGCTGCCAAATCCACGTACTTTTTCTAATGAATCAACCAGCAAGACGCATTTGGTATTGGGCGGGCAGGTGTCCTCAAAGAGTTTTTCTACAAAACTGTGAACTTGCGCTACAAAGCGTGATTTATTTTCAGTGAGAGCGGTTTGAACGCTCGTGATGAAGCTCTCGTCGCTGGAGAGCGCAAACTGTAGTTTTATCTTTGCAGCGCCAATGTCTGTGCCAAGCTCTAGTTTGTCGACCGTGATATTGGTGGATTTGAAAAAATCAAACAAACGCTCTAAGGCCGTGCGTTGGCTCAATAGGCTGGTACTTTGCTCAATCCAAGATGCCACAACAGCAACCAAAAAACTCCCTAGCTCAACCGCTAATTGTGGGTTGAGCCATTGCTCTAAATCGCAATAAAAAACCTTGCAGCCATTGTGCGTTTCCAGCAGATGTTTGAGTCGATACAGTTCAGTTGATTTGCCAGACCCAATTTGCCCTGTGAACAAATACATGCCTTGGCCTTCACGGCTGTCTATTTCGCGCGCCAGCCGCAAGAGAATGTCTGCCTCACCATGCAAAGAAGGCACATACAGCTTGCGCTGCTCCTCAACAGAGTAATCCAAAGGCTTGGCTTGGTCTAATGCCCGCAAGAATGCTTTGGAGAGTTCGGTGGATGAAACTGTGGCTGTCATAGTGTGGATGTGTAGCCCAATTATCGCTGTTTCGATGGCACAGTGGCTAAGCTGCTCAGTCTTGTCCACGGCATTTTTTGCCATTCTAGGCGTAATTTGCTTAGCGACTGGGCTGTTTGAGGCGCGTAGCGCTGCGCCTCCAGCTGCAGCAGCCAGTCGTGCAGGCTCTTGGCGGCATCGCCAAACTGGGCTTGGGCTTGCAGGGCCAGGGCGCGGGGCGGGGTGTGCTCGTCGCTTTTGATGCCCAGCATAGCCAATCGGCTGCGGGCGCGGTGCAACAGGCGCAGCCACGGGTCGTGTTGGCTGCGCTCCCACCAGGTCCATGCCGCGCCGCACAGGCTTACAAACACGATGATGCCGATCAATACATAGCTCAGGTCTTCCCAGCTGGGGGCGTTGAATCCTATGTTTTTCAAGAGGTCGAGTTGCTTGGATTGGCTGTAGTTGAGCACCCATTGGTTCCAGCCGTTGTTGACGGCCTCCCAGCCTTGGCGGATGCTTAAAAAGAAGCTGCGGCCTGCTGTGCCAAATGTGTTGCCCAGTACGCCGCCCAAGGCACTGGCCACTGCGCCTTGGGGTGCTAGCAAGCGGTCAAATGCGCCGGTGCGCCCGGGTGCTACTGAGCTGGTGGGGTCTACACGCACCCAGCCGCGCCCCGCTTGCCACACCTCAGCCCACGCATGGGCATCGCTTTGGCGTATGGTGAAAAATCCGTCCACGCGGTTGACTTCACCGCCCTGATAGCCCGTGACAATGCGTGCTGGAATATCCAGCGCACGCATGAGTACCACGAAGCTAGACGCAATGTGCTCACAAAAGCCTTCTTTACGGTCAAACCAAAACTCATCTGCTGTGTGTTGGCCAAACACGCCGGGCTCTAGCGTGTAACTGTAGCCACCCGTGCGCAAGCGCTCGAGCACGGCGGGTACGAGCACGCTGGCGTCCGCTTGCGCGTAGCGCGGGTCGCGGCGCATTTGTGCTGCCAGCGCTAGGGTGCGCGGGTTGAAGGCCGGTGGCAGTTCAATGAAGTCTTGCAGGCCAGTCACCGAGCGCAGTGGCCCGTGGGTAAATGCGGTGCTGCTCTGGGCTTTGTAGCGCAGCAAGTCGCTCACGGGGCGGCTGGTGAGCCATTGCAGCTCGGCAGTCATCACCACCTCAAGGCCCGGCGCTACGGGGTTGGCACTGGCGGCATCGAGCAGCATCAGCCACGGCCGGTTGGTGGGCTCCATGGTGACTTCGTATTGGATGGGTGGGCCGGTGGTGACCAAATCAGCCGAAACGGGGAATCGGCGTGACAGCCGCGAGCTAGAAGGCCGCCACTCCCGCCCGTCAAAAGCGGTGAGCACGGGCCCGCGAAAATACAGGTCTTGCTGCGCGGGCGGCGTGCCTTCAAACTTGATGCGCATGGCCACGCTTTCATCGAGCGCCAGCTTGGCAATCGTGCCCACCTGCATGGTTTGCGACAGGCCACTGCGCCCTGTCATGGCATCA
Source organism: Polaromonas sp. (assembly GCA_043728315.1). Lineage (GTDB taxonomy): Bacteria > Pseudomonadota > Gammaproteobacteria > Burkholderiales > Burkholderiaceae_C > JAAFIP01. Next base: position 18,775 of record JAYTMT010000250.1, read on the forward strand.
GTGGGCGTGCCCCACAGTGGCGCTAAGCGTGGAAACAGCACAAACAGCACGGCCATGATGGGCGCGCCCAGCAGCACCATCTTGCCTGCGATCTTGCCCGCTTGAGCGATGGGGGGTTTGCCCACGGTCAAGTGCGCGTTGACCAAGGCTGTGAGCAAGCCCAGCAGGGCTACCAACATGGCCGCTGCGGTAAGCAAAGACTGGGAGAAGAAAAAATTGGTCAGCATGGTGAAAAAACCAAGGAAGAAAACCACAAATGCATCGCGTTTGGCGCGCAGCTCCAGCGTTTTGAGCGCCAGCAGCACCACGATCAAAGTCACCCCAGCATCGCGGCCCAAAATTGTGCGGTGTGTAAACAGCGTGGCCGACACCGCCAATACCAAGAGGCCTGCAAGCCACCATTTGCTGGGCAGCGGCTTAGACTGCCAAGCCATTAGACCGCGCCATACCAGCATGCCCACGGCCAAGGCGCTGCACCACAGCGGCAGTTGCGGCGTTTGCGGGGCAATTACCCATGCAATCACCAAGAGCAGAAAAAGCGTGTCACGCGACTCGCGGGGCAGACTCTGTGCTTTATTAAAAATAGCGCTTAGCATAGGGCCAGCGCCTCTAAACAGCGCTTTTTATGCGCCTCGCCACTGCCGGGAGGCACTTCTTGGCCGGGCAGGCGCAGGCCGTAGTCCAGCGCTTCTTTGTCGGCTTGCACCACCCATGCGCACAGGCGCGAGAGCTTGGCCTCTGTGCCTGCGCCGCCGCACTGGGCAAAGTCTAGCCACAGCTCGTAGCGCTGGGCCTGCTGGGTATCGCGGCTGACCAGTTCGCCCGAGCCTGAGGCAAAGGCTTTGGCGGCTTTTTTCCAAACCACCAATTTCAAAGGGTCGCCGCGTTTGTAGGCGCGCACGCCGTCAAATTCACCCGCGTTTTGGGCGCGGTTGGCCAGCCCTTTGCCAGCGCGTGGCTCGCCTGCGGGCAGAGGCGGCGCGTGTGCCTCGGGTGCGGGGTACACCGTAATTTCAGACTTGGGCCGCCACACCGTCCACACGCGGAATGTGCCCATGGGAAAGCGCGTTTCGGCCGTGAGCGCGGGGATGCGCTGGCGGCCGCGCTGCGTGGGCGTGAAACCAAGCTCCAAGCTGGCGCTGCCTTGTGGGGCAATGTCAGCCGATGTCCAGTGTGCGGATTCCAGCACCGCCATGGCAATGCTGTGGCGGGTAGAGGTGGCTGTGTGGCTTATTTTTACAGAAAAATTAGCTAATGTCAGCGCAAAATGGTCATGTGGCGCTACCAATTGCATAGTAATGCCACGCAGCGTGCCATGCCCCACATGCATGCCCACTACGGCCGCGCCGGCGAGCATGAAGGTGAGCAAATAGCCTAAATTGAGCTGGTAATTGATAGACGCAATCAGCAATACCAAGAGCGTGAGCCCCAGCATAAAGCCCGCGCGAGTGGGCAAAATGTACACATTGCGCTGCGTCAGCGTCATGCTGTCAGACAGCGGCAGGCGCGACTCAAACCAGTGCCGAAAGCGTCTGCGGAGGTAGCGAAACGGGTTCATATAGGACACACAATATAGAGCGCGGGGAGTCAATTTGAGGGGGTGAAACGCAGCAATTGCAAGCTAATGCAGTGCCATTTCAAGGCAGCGGCGTAGCCTCAAGCATGGCCCGCACCTGCGCCTCACTACCACGTCCAGCATCACTCACGGGAATCATGCGGTGCGACACGGTGTGCGGCAATATGGCCTGAACATCGTCGGGGGCCACATAATCGCGCCCCGCTAAAAACGCCTGCGCCTTGGCTGCGCGTAGCACCGCAATGCCTGCGCGTGGGCTCAGGCCCTGCAAAAACCAGCGCCCATTGCGACTCGCTGCTATCAAATCTTGCACATAGTTAAGCAGCGGGTCAGCCGCGTGGATGGCCTGCACCTTGGCTTGCAGGGTGGCCAAATCTTGCGGTGTGAGCACGGCTTTCAGGTTGCCCACCATGTCTCGCCTGTCGTTACCTGCCAGCAGGCTACGCTCGGCAGCGCGGTCGGGGTAGCCTAGGCTGATGCGCATCAAAAAGCGATCCAGCTGGGATTCTGGCAGGGCATAGGTGCCCAATTGGTCGTGCGGGTTTTGCGTGGCAATCACAAAAAATGGCTCGGGCAGGGCGCGGGTTTTGCCCTCCACGGTGACTTGTTTTTCTTCCATGGCCTCAAGCAATGCAGACTGCGTTTTCGGGCTGGCGCGGTTGATTTCATCGGCCAGCAGCACCTGTGCAAACACCGGGCCGGGGTGAAAGACGAATTCGCCGCGCCCGTCATTCGCGCCGCGCTCGTAAATCGACACGCCACTCAAATCGCTGGGCATCAAATCGGAGGTGAACTGCACCCGCGAGAAGGCCAAGCCAAAGCTGCGCGACAGCGCATGCGCTAGCGTGGTTTTGCCCACGCCCGGCACGTCTTCAATGAGCAAATGCCCGCCAGAGAGCAGGCATGCCACGCTCAGGCGCACCTGGTCGGGTTTGCCCACGATGACCGTGTTAAGCTGCGACAAAAGCGCGGCGAGAAGTTGCTGTGTAGTGTTGGAATCCATCCCGCAACCATAACCGAAAATCACCACTTTTCATGCGAACAGGTTATTTCACCCACCCCTTTTGCCAGCTCCACGAGATGGGCGATGGCCACCCCGAGTGCCCCGAGCGTCTGGGCGCTATACAAGACCGCTTGATCTCCACGGGCTTGGCCGATGTGCTGGACCAGCGCGAAGCCAGCGAGGCCAGCCTTACCGACATTGAGCTGGCGCACAGCCGCAACCACACCAGCGCCCTGCGCGGCCACAGTGCCCGCTTGGCCGATGACATAGCCGCAGGCGGCCCAGCCCACTTGCAAATTGACCCCGACACCAGCATGAACGGCCACACCTGGGCGGCCAGCCTGCGCGCAGCAGGCGCAGCGCTGGATGCCACTGATGCCGTGATAGCCGGTGAGTTGGACAACGCCTTTTGCGCCGTGCGCCCACCCGGCCACCATGCCTGCCACGACAAAGCCATGGGATTTTGCTTTTTCAACAACGTAGCTATTGCCGCCAAATACGCGCTGGAGCGCCACGGCTTGCAGCGTGTGGCGGTGGTGGATTTTGATGTGCACCACGGCAATGGCACTGAAGATATTCTGGGTGGCGACGCTCGCGTGCTCATGGTGGGTATATTCCAGCACCCCTTGTACCCCTACAGCGGTGAGCAAAGCGATGCCGCCAATATGCACAACTTGCCAGTGCCAGCCTACACGCGCGGCATGGCGGTGCGCGCGCTTTTTGAGACGGATTTACTGCCCAAACTCGATGCTTTCAAGCCCGAAATGGTTTTTATCAGCGCTGGCTTTGATGCCCACCGAGAAGACGAGCTTGGCCAACTGGGCTTGGTGGAGGCCGATTACGAGTGGCTGACGGTTCAGATCAAACAAATTGCCCTGCGCCACGCCAAAGGCCGCATCGTGAGCTGTTTAGAAGGCGGCTACGCGCTGGGCGCGCTGGCACGTAGCGTGGAGGCGCATATTCGGGTGCTGGCCGATGTTTAGGGCGCTTGGTACGCATGCTTGCACCCTTGTGCGCTGGTTTTATGCGCCCTAGCTTGCCTTGCGCTGCATACTGTTTTAGGCAGCTAAGTCTTTAAATTGACTGGCATTTGACTGCGCTTGGGCGCATACTCGGCGTTTTAAACCAAACAAGGATTGACATGACACTTTGCCCTATTGCCGTCGTAGTGGGTTGCGCCAAATGCCCCGCTTTCAAAATCTGTCCGCTTACCAAGGTGCTGGGTGACCAAGACAAAGCGCCTGCTGCGCCGTCTACCGATAAAAAATAAACGCTGGAAGGCGCTGGCAACTGGTTTTTATAAAAAATACTGCCAATGTCAGCGTCATATAGTCATACCTTGCTATTAAATACCGAGTAATGAACAATTCATTGGTGCTGCACCACACAGATGCTCGCGGCGTGCACACCCTCACGCTCAACCAACCCGATGCTTTCAATGCCCTGAGCAGCACCATGATTGCCGCCATGCAGGCCGTGCTGGATGCGGTGGCGGCTGATCCACAAGCACGGGTCTTGGTGATTGCTGCGAATGGCAAAGCCTTTTGCCCGGGCCACAACCTCAAAGAAATGGCTGCTAATGTGGGCTTGGATTCCAGCATAAACTATTACCAAGCCCTGTTTGCCCAATGCTCTAAGATGATGGTAAGCATTGCCAAGCTGCCTGTACCCGTGGTGGCCAAGGTGCATGCCGTGGCCACCGCAGCGGGCTGTCAGCTGGTGGCGCAGTGCGACCTAGCTGTAGCGGCCAGCAGTGCGCGCTTTGCCACCAGTGGCATCAATTTCGGATTATTTTGCTCCACGCCGTCTGTGCCACTGGTGGCCGCCATACCGCAAAAGTTCGCTATGGAAATGCTATTGACTGGCGTGTTCATAGACGCAGCCACTGCGCAGCGCTATGGGCTGGTTAACCGCGTGGTGGCGCTGGAAGGCTTGGATGCTGAGCTAGAAGAGCTAGTGCAAAGCATCATAAGCAAACCCCGCGAATCCCTTCGCCTAGGCAAAGAGCTGGCCTACCGCCAGCGTGGCTTGGGGCTGGAAGCTGCGTATCTGCTCGCAGGTCAGACTATGGCGGTGAATATGATGCACCCCGATGCGCAAGAGGGCGTACTTGCTTTTGTAGAAAAGCGTGCGCCTGTGTGGCCTAGTTCATCAAGCTAGGCAACCAAAGGCTGAGCTGCGGAAACGCAATCAGCAGCATCAGCACAAAAATCATCACCAATACAAAAGGCCAGCAGCCTCTGAAAATAGCGCCCAAGCCTACGTTTGGCAAGAGGGAATTGAGCACAAAAAGGTTCATGCCCACAGGTGGCGAGATCAATCCGATTTGCACAATCATCACAATCAGCACGCCAAACCACACGGGGTCAAAGCCTAGTGCGGTCACTATGGGGAAAAATAAGGGAATAGTGAGCAGCACCATGGTCAGCTCCTCCATCACCGTGCCCAGCACGATGTAGATAAACATCATGGCTGTAATCACCATGATGGGCGAGAGGCCAAGCCCAGTGATCCATGACTTGAGGTCACCGGGCATGCTGGTGAAATTGATGAAGTTGGCGAATATGGTGGCAGCAATCAGCAGAGTGAAAAGCATGGCCGTGGTGCGTGCCGACTCGACCAAGACTTGGTACAGAATTGCCCAAGTCAAGCGCCTGCGCGCCAAAGCAAAGAGGAACGCGCCTGCCGCGCCAAAGCCCGCACCCTCGGTAGCCGTGAATATGCCGCCATATATGCCGCCCAGCACCACAAACACCAGCAAAATAACGCCCCAAATACCGCGCAATGCCGCCCAGCGCTGCGGCCAAGTGCTGCGCTCTCCAGCAGGGGCGTGCGCAGGGTCACGCGCAGTCATGAGCGCTATGCCGCACATCATCAAGCCTGCGGTGAGCAGACCCGGTATCACCCCAGCGGCAAAAAGCTTGCCAATATGGGTCTCCGTGATGATGCCGTAAATCACCATGATGGTGGAAGGCGGGATCATGATGCCCAGCGTGCCGCCAGCGGCCATCACGCCCGTGGACAAAGAATCGCTGTAGCCCAGCTTTTTCATGCTGGGGTAAGCCACCTTGCTCATGGTGGCTGCCGTGGCAATCGACGAGCCGCAAATCGCACCAAAGCCCGCGCAGGCCAGCACCGTGGCATGCGCCAAGCCGCCGCGCAGGTGGCCAATGAAGGCGTAGGCAGCAGCGAACAATTCATGCGCCAGCCCAGCACGCGCCACAAAATTGCCCATCAAAATAAACAAGGGAATGACCGACAGCGTGTAAGCAAAACCAGTTTCATGCACCACCTGCGCGGTGCTGGCCAGCGCAGGAGCCCAGCCACGGGTGAGGCCAATGCCCACTACGCCCACAATACCCATCGAAAACGCCAGCGGCATGCGCAGTAGCGCTAGCACAAAAATAGCGGCAAAGCCAATCAATGATTCAATCACAGCGCTGCCCCTTCGCCTTCGGCCAAAGCCGCAGCGGGCTTGTACGCCAGCCGCAAATGCAGCAGCCCAGTGATCAAACACAATGCCGACATGCCATATATAAACGGCGCTTTAGAAAACTGCAACTGCGCCGTGGTTTCGCCATTGGCTGCAAACTGGTTGCCAGTTTGCCACATCACATAAGCCAATCCAATCATGAGTGCGGCGCACATGCCGTGCACCAGTATGTTTTGCATTTTTAAAATCCATGCAGGCCAAAAGCTGTCTAATGAATCAAAAACCACATGCTCGCCCCGTGCCGACACCAAGGGCAGACCCGCGAATATCACCACCACCATGAGCAGCTCGGTGAGCTCCAGCGAGCCGGGAATCGACTGGGACATAAGTTTGCGCCCCGCCACATCAAAAAATGTGAGCGCCATGATGGCGAACAGGGCGCTGGCGCAGAGCAGGCCGCAGATTTTTTCAAGGGCGTTTTTCATGGGGCTTGGCAAATAGAACGCGCGAGCAAAACGGCGCTAGCGTTTCCGCCAGCGCCGCTTGGACACTTCTGAACTTTAATCTTAAGCCTTATTGCGCTTTGGCAATTTCAGCGCGGAATTCTGCCAGCACTTTCTTCGCGTTTTTCAGCCCTTTGGCTTCGGAGTCGGCCACCCACTTGCCCTCAAGCTCCGAGGTTCTGCTCTTGATGTCTGCCACAAACTTGGCATCGGCCTTGCTCACCTGCACGCCGTTGGCCTGCATGAGTGCTAGTGCGCGGCGGTCTACTTTGTCCCAGCCGCGGCCAAATATGCGCGCGGCCACTTCGCCGCTGATGCTGTCTACGGCTTTTTTCTCATCCGCTGAAAGTTTGTCGTATTTGCCTTGGTTCATCACAAAAGCAAAGCTGGTGTTGTACAGGCCGCCGGGGAACTGCGTGGCGTATTTAATGACTTTGTCAATGCGGAAAGATTCGGTGGACTCTGCGGGGAAAAGTGTACCGTCCATCACGCCTCCAGAGAGCAGTTCAAAAGAGTCAGTAGCAGGCTTGAGCGTCACGTTCATGTTCAGCGTTTTGCTGATGTCGTTGACCATTCCGCCGCCAATGCGAAACTTCAATCCAGCCAGATCGTCTACCTTGGTGATGGGGCGCTTGGTGTTGAACACGATGCCAGGGCCGTGGGTGAAGAAGCTGATGACTTTCATGCCCTGATGCTCAGCAGCGAACTCAGGGTTCTTCATGGCTACACGGTTAAAAGCCACTGAAATCGGTTCCGACGTGTTGCCCAAAAAAGGCAGCTCGGCCATGCGCGTGTAGGCATAGCGGCCGGGGGTGTAGCCGTGCACTGAAAACGAGATATCGGCCAAACCGTTTTTCACCGCATCAAAGGTGCCTGGGGGCGCTGACACGCCGCGCGGCAAAATATTGCATTTCATCTTGCCCGTGGTTTTTTGCTCCAGCAAATCGCACCACTCTTTTTGCGCTATCGACAGAGTGTGGGTGGGTGGCACCCAAGTGGATGCGGTGAGCACGGTTTGCGCGCTTGCGCTGCCTGCGCCTAATGCGCCGAGGGTTAAAACAGATAAAGCAATGCGGTTAAATTTCATGGCTAACTTTCAAAAAAAAGTGGATGCCCATCACTGTAACGGCTAAACTCCCGCCCGCTGCTAATGGCTTACCCGAATTAACCGTCCGCATGGTTGGTTAATTGTCGCCACGCGGACAATTTATTGGGCTGTAACCTCTAACGCATGCCGCTACAACTCCTATAATCAATAAAAAGAACGACCGTGCTTTTTGTGGGTTTATTCGCTAAGCGCATACAATGCACGGTTGACGTAAACGTCAATCATTTTTAGTTTTACTGGAGTGCTTTCCATGAAGGTTTTGGTCGCTGTAAAGCGTGTGGTGGATTACAACGTGAAAGTTCGCGTCAAATCGGATGGCTCTGGCGTGGATATTGCCAACGTCAAAATGAGCATGAACCCTTTTGACGAAATTGCCGTGGAAGAAGCCACGCGCTTGCGCGAAAAAGGCGTGGTAACTGAGGTGATTGCGGTGTCTTGTGGCGTGACGCAATGCCAAGAAACCCTGCGCACGGCCATGGCTATTGGCGCAGACCGCGCTATTTTGGTGGAAACAGCCGAAGAGTTGCAGCCCTTGGCTGTGGCCAAACTGCTCAAAGCCTTGATCGACAAAGAGCAACCGGGCCTGGTGATTTTGGGCAAACAAGCCATTGACGACGACTGCAACCAAACTGGCCAAATGCTGGCTGCAATGGCTGACCTGCCACAAGCAACTTTTGCCAACAAGGTGGAAATCATCGACGGCAAAGCGCATGTCACCCGCGAGGTGGACGGCGGCTTAGAAACCATTGCCCTTAGCATGCCAGCGGTGATAACCACTGACCTGCGCCTCAATGAGCCACGCTACGTCACCTTGCCTAACATCATGAAGGCCAAGAAAAAGCAGATGGACATTTACACCCCAGAAGCACTGGGCGTGGACGTGACACCGCGCATCAAAACCCTCAAAGTGGTCGAACCCGCCAAGCGCAGCGCTGGCATCATGGTGCCCGATGTGGCCACCCTCGTTGACAAACTTAAAAACACGGCAAAGGTGATCTAAATGGCTTCCTTAGTAATTGCAGAACACAACAACGCGTCCATCAAAGGCGCAACGCTCAACACCGTGACCGCAGCGCTGGCTTGCGGCGGTGATGTGCATATTTTGATAGCAGGACATGAGGCGGGTGCTGCGGCAGCCGCTGCTGCGCAGATTACTGGCGTGTCTAAAGTGGTCCACGCTGAGGGCGCGCATTTTGCGCACGGCTTGGCTGAAAACGTGGCCGCACAGGTGCTGGCCATTGCAGCTGGCTACTCGCATATTGTTTTTCCTGCGACAGCATCAGGCAAAAACATAGCGCCTCGCGTAGCGGCCAAGCTCGATGTTGGCCAGATCAGCGACATCACCACCGTCATCAGCCCCGACACCTTTGAGCGCCCCATTTACGCAGGCAACGCTATTGCCACCGTGCAGTCTGGCGATGCCACTAAGGTGATCACCGTGCGCACCACAGGCTTTGACCCAGCAGCGGCCACTGGCGGCTCGGCTGCGGTGGAAGTGGTGTCTGGCGTGGCCGACAGTGGCAAGAGCACCTTCTTGGGCTCAGAAATCGCCAAACTCGACCGCCCAGAACTCACCGCTGCCAAAATCATCGTTAGCGGTGGCCGCGCCTTGGGCAGCTCAGAAAAATTCGCCGAGGTGATGACCCCGCTGGCCGACAAACTCGGCGCAGCCATGGGTGCTAGCCGCGCAGCGGTAGACGCGGGCTACGCACCCAATGACTGGCAAGTTGGCCAAACCGGCAAAATCGTGGCTCCCCAGCTCTATGTGGCCTGCGGCATCAGCGGCGCGATTCAGCACTTGGCTGGCATGAAAGACAGCAAAGTCATCGTCGCGATTAACAAAGACCCAGAAGCTCCGATATTCAGCGTGGCTGATTTCGGACTGGCTGCGGATTTGTTTGTTGCTGTGCCTGAATTGGTGGCGGCGCTTTAAATTTTTAATACGGACATCCGGCCGCGAAGGGCGCGAAGATGCGCTAAGAACGCGAAAGAATACCGAAAGAATAGCTGTTGATTTAATTTTCTCAATTTAATGTTATATTTTTAATAGCAGACTATGACCATATGACGCTGACATTAATTGATTTTTTAAATTTTGTATTTTTTCGCGTCTTTCGCGCAATTTTCGCGTACTTCGCGGCCAAACCCTCAGCACACCAAACCCTCTGCACATCAAACCACCGAACCTGGATAAAGAACATGACCTACAAAGCCCCACTCAAAGACATGCTGTTCGCGATCAAGCACATCGCCAATATTGACGCTGTTGCGCAAATTCCGGGCTTTGAAGAGGCTGGCTTTGACACGGCGCAGGCTGTGTTAGAAGAATGCGCCAAATTCAACGAAGGCGTGCTCTCACCGCTTAACTGGGAGGGTGACAAAAACCCTTCGAGTTGGAAAGATGGCGTGGTGACCACCACCCCCGGTTTCAAAGAAGCCTTCAAGCAATATGGCGACGGTGGCTGGCAGGGTTTGCAGCATCCGGCTGATTTTGGTGGTCAGGCGCTGCCTAAAACCATTGGCGCGGCCTGCATTGAAATGTGCAACTCGGCCAATATGAGCTTTGCCCTGTGCCCGCTGCTCACCGATGGCGCGATTGAGGCGCTTCTTACTGCTGGCAGCGATGAACTCAAAGCCACTTATTTAGAAAAACTCGTGAGCGGCCAATGGACGGGCACTATGAACCTCACCGAGCCGCAAGCTGGCTCTGACCTTGGCATGGTGCGCAGCAAGGCCGAGCCACTAGCTGATGGCAGCTACAAGGTATTTGGCACGAAAATTTACATCACCTACGGCGAGCACGACATGGCCGAGAATATCGTGCACCTCGTGCTCGCGCGCGTGGTGGGTGCGCCCGAAGGTGTCAAGGGCATCAGCCTGTTTGTTGTGCCTAAATTCATGGTGAACAAAGACGGCTCGCTGGGGGCGCGCAACGACGTGCATTGTGTGAGCATTGAGCACAAAATGGGCATCAAAGCATCCCCCACTGCGGTATTGCAATATGGCGACCACGGCGGTGCTATTGGCTACTTGGTGGGCCAAGAAAACCGTGGCTTGGAATACATGTTCATCATGATGAATGCCGCCCGCTATGCCGTGGGCGTGCAGGGCATTGCCGTGGCCGAGCGCGCCTACCAAAAAGCGGTGCAATACGCCAAAGACCGCGTGCAAAGCCGCCCTGTGGACGGCTCGATAGCAGCCAGTGCCCCCATCATCCACCACCCAGACGTAAAGCGCATGCTCATGACCATGCGTGCCTACACCGAGGGCTGCCGTGCCTTGGCTGCTGGTGCCGCCGCTGCGTATGACGCGGCGCACCACCACCCCGATGCCGATATGCGCAAGCAAAACGCCGCGTTTTACGAATTCATGGTGCCCCTGGTCAAAGGCTACAGCACCGAGATGAGTTTAGAAGTCACCAGCCTAGGCGTGCAGGTGCACGGCGGAATGGGCTTCATTGAAGAAACGGGCGCAGCGCAGTACTACCGTGATGCCAAAATTTTGACCATCTACGAGGGCACGACCGCGATCCAAGCCAACGACTTGGTGGGCCGCAAAACCTCGCGCGATGGCGGCAACATGGCCAAAGCCATCGTGGCGCAGATCGAATCCACAGAAAAAGCCTTGACCGCTAGCGGCAGCGCTGACGCGTTGGCTGTGGCCAAGCGTTTGACAGCCGCCCGCTTAGCATTGCTCGATGTGATCGGCTTTGTGGCTGGAAATACGAAAGCCTCACCCAACGCTGTATTTGCAGGCAGCGTGCCGTATTTGATGCTGGCGGGCAACGTGTTCGCAGGCTGGCAAATGGCCCGCTCATTGTTGGCGGCAGAGCAATGCTTGGCTGCTGGCGAAGACGCAGCCTTCATGCAAGCCAAGATCATCACCGCCCGCTTTTATGCCGACCACATGCTCTCCAAAGCAGATGGCATGCGCGACAGCATTGTGGATGGCCACGCGTCGGTGACTGCATTGGCACTTGAGGCTTTTTAATAACTGAACTTCCGGCCGCGAAGAGCGCTAAAGTGGCGCGAAGAACGCGAAAAAATACCCAAATTATTTAAAACCATTATTTATAAATGTTATATTTTTAATAGCAAACAATGACCATATGAAAGCGACATTGCCACTATTTTCTATAAATTTGTATTTTTTGTATTTCTTTCGCGACTTTAGCGCAACTTTCGCGTCCTTCGCGGCCAAAACCCCTTTCTAACCCCACCCCTCACCTTAAAAACCCCAAGAAAGAGACAAGCATGTCAAATCTCCCACCAGTCCTGCAAAACCTGCCTTTCCCAGTCATTGGAAGCCCGCTTTTCATCATCAGCAACCCCAAACTCGTGATTGCCCAGTGCATCGCTGGCGTGGTGGGCTCTATGCCTGCGCTGAACGCGCGGCCAGCTGCGCAGCTGGAGGATTGGTTGGCTGAAATCACCGAAACCTTGGCCGCGCACGACGCGAAGAACCCCAACAACAAAGCTGCGCCTTTTGCCATCAACCAAATCGTACACAAGTCTAACGACCGCTTGATGCAAGACATGCAGGTGTGCGAGAAATACAAAGTGCCGATTGTCATCACCAGTTTAGGCGCACGCGAGGATGTTAACCAAGGCGTGAAAGCTTGGGGCGGCATCACCTTGCACGATGTGATCAGCAATGTGTTTGCACGCAAGGCCATTGAAAAGGGTGCTACAGGTTTGATACCAGTAGCCGCAGGCGCAGGCGGCCACGCCAGCGTGAAGAGCCCATTTGCCATGATCCAAGAGATTCGTGAATGGTTTGACGGCCCCGTGGTGCTATCTGGTGCAATATCCACTGGCGGTGCAGTGTTGGCCGCGCAGGCTATGGGCGCTGATTTGGCCTACATTGGCTCGGCCTTCATTGCCACGCACGAAGCCCGTGCAGTGGATGGCTACAAAGAAATGATCACGCAAAGCAATTCTGACGACATCGTCTACAGCAATTTCTACACCGGTATCCACGGCAACTACCTCAAAGGCAGCATCAAAGCCGCTGGCATGGACCCCGACAATTTGCCGCAAAGCGACCCCAGCAAAATGAACTTCGCCACAGGTGAGGGCGCCAACGCCGCCAAAGCATGGAAAGACATATGGGGCTGCGGCCAAGGCATTGGTGCGATTAAAGAAATCAGCAGCACGACCGACTATGTGGCCAAGTTGCGCCGCGAATACGCTGAGGCGAAGGCGCGGTTGGCAATTTAACGGTTTTTTTGACCGTATGTCAGCGTCATATGGTCATAGTTTGCTATCATTTTAGATTCGCATAGTTTTGCGCTCTGAGTGGGTTGGTAGCGTTACTAGTCTTGTGTATCGACTACGGCTTGTTTCGCTCTGAGTGAGTTGGCTGCGGCCTAGCCTTGTGTGCGTGCTGGATAAATTGCAGTTCAAGGTCACGCGAATGCGCCAGTAGTTGGCTGCCTTTAGTTCCGCGCGGATTGAACTGCAATTTCTCCATCCCGCCCACAACGCTCTCCGCCAATGCTAGGCTGGCGCGTTGTTTCACGCAACGGGGTCTTGGTTTTCAATACTTGGCTGGCGCGTTGGCGCTTTGCGCAACGCAATCTTGGTTTTCATCACTTGGCTAGCGCGCAGGGGAGTTATATACCACCTGAATCAAAGGGCGGTGGAGGATGTGTCTGTGCGCAGCGATGACTCGCGCATGCTACAGAATCGGCCGCGCCAACCACCGATGCAGCGCCAGCCAAGGTGAAGCGCTACACGTGCATCTGCGCGATGAGCGAAGTCACAGACACATCCGCAACCGACCATGCCCACCTAGTTTCAGCAGCAACATGGCATCATAAAGACTACAAAAGCACAGTATTCAAGATATTTCAGTTCAATGTCACCGCCATATGGTCACAGCGTGCTATCAAATCAGGAATCACAGCACTTCACTGGCAAAATCTGCCAGCCTAGAACGCTCGCCACGTGCCAGCGTAATATGCCCGCCGTGCGGCCAGCCTTTGAACTTGTCTACCGCGAAGGTCATGCCCGATGAGCCTTCGGTAAGGTAAGGCGTGTCGATTTGGGCCAAATTGCCCATGCAGACGATTTTGGTACCAGGACCTGCCCGAGTGATGAGGGTTTTCATCTGCTTGGGGGTGAGGTTTTGGGCTTCGTCGATGATGACGTACTTGTTCAAAAACGTGCGCCCGCGCATGAAGTTCATGCTTTTGATCTTGATTTTGGAGCGCACCAGTTCGTTGGTGGCGGCGCGCCCCCATTCGCCTGAGCCGCTTGAGCCGTGGCCGCTGCTGTCGTTTTTAGTCAAAAACTCTAGGTTATCATCCAGCGCGCCCATCCACGGGCCCATTTTTTATTCTTCGGTGCCGGGCAAAAAGCCAATGTCTTCGCCCACGCTCACTGTCGCGCGGGTCATGATGATCTCTGTGTAGCGGCGGTCATCGAGCACCTGCGTCAGGCCTGCGGCCAGTGCCATCAGGGTTTTGCCGCTGCCAGCCGTGCCTGCCAGCGTCACCAAATCTACATCAGGATCCATGAGCAAATTCATGGCGAAATTTTGCTCGCGGTTGCGGGTGGTCACGCCCCACACTGCGTTTTTGTTGTGGTTATGGTCTTTGAGGGTGCGCAGCACGGCGGTTTTGCCGCGAATCTCGCTCACGCGGGCATACAGCGGGGGCTCGCCGGGGGATTCTAAAAATACAAATTGGTTGATCAGCAAGTTGGGCACTACTGGGCCTGAGATGCGGTAAAAAGTGACGCTGTTTTGCTGCCAGCTTTCCACGCCCTTGCCATGCGTGTCCCAAAAATTATTCGGCAGTGCCATTGAGCCGGTGTAGAGCAGGTCGCCGTCTTCTAGGGTTTTGTCGTTTTGGTAATCGTCTGTGGGCAGGCCCAGTGCGCGGGCTTTGACGCGCATGTTGATGTCTTTGGACACCAGCACCACCTCGCGCGCCTTGTGCATCTCGCCCAATGCACCCACCACACCTAAAATTTGGTTATCGGCCTTGCCTTGTGGCAGGGAAATCGGCAGGGTGTAGTTCAGCGGCTGGGTTTGAAAAAATAGCCTGCCGTGCACGCCGCGATGCCCCGTGGCATCGAGTTTGAGGCCGTGGGCCATGTCTGCGCCTTGCACGGCGGCAAGAGCGTCTAGGGTGCGGCTCACTTGCCTTGCGTTGCGCGCCACCTCGGTCATGCCTTTTTTGTGGCCATCGAGCTCCTCGAGCACAATCATGGGCAAATAAATATCGTGTTCTTCAAAACGAAACAGGCTCATGGGGTCGTGCATGAGCACATTGGTATCCAGCACGAATAGTTTGGCCGGTCCGGTAGATTTTGTCTTTTTCGCTTTAGCGGTGGTGGCGTTTGCTGGCTTGGTTTGGGCGAGCGCTTGTGGGGCGGCCTGCGGTGCACGTGCCGGTTGTGCCGTTTGCACGTCTGCCACGGGCATGGCAAACTGCACCATAGGCGCTGGTGCTGCGCCCAATGGCGCTTGGGTGAGTGCGCTGGGCGATGAATTGCTATTGTGTGCATAGCGCGCAACTGCCTTTAGGCTGTGCCGCTCAGCCGATTTCTCAAAAATCTCGGGTTGTGCCTGCATTTTGGTCACTGGCAGCGCCTTGCCGCCCAACATGCCGCCTTCAAAATCGTCCATACGGGGCTTTTTAGAGCTGGCTTTGGCCATGGGCTTGACTGATTCTTTGGCAGGCAAGCCATAGTCTTGGGTGTTGAGAAAGCTGGCACGCTGGGTGGGGGCGGTGGGCAGTGGCATGGGTGGGTGTTCTCTCAAAAAAGGTGTTTTAAGAATAAAAAAGCCGCCTCAAAAGTGGGCGGCTTAGTGTGCTGCCTAAAAAGCAGCTTGTGGGGGTAAGGGTGCACTGGGTGCTGGATACCATGGCTTCATTATGCAGGCTTTTGACCCAAACGTGTGACAGAAATATGACTCTGCCGGTACTTTTTCAGATCTGCGTGCGCTGCTTGGCTCAAGCCGCTTTTTTAAGCGCTTTCACTGCTTTGAGTACGTCTTCCACATGGCCTGGGACTTTCAGGCCGCGCCATTCTTCTTTCAAAATGCCGTCAGCGCCAATCAAGAAGGTGCTGCGCTCGATACCCTTAACCTTTTTGCCGTACATGATTTTGTTTTTGACCACGCCAAAGCCGTGGCACATTTTTTCTTCGGTGTCGGCAATCAGCTCAAAAGGCAGCTCTAACTTGAGCTTGAATTCGTCGTGCGACTTCATGTTGTCGCGGCTTACGCCAAAGACTGTGGCGCCAGCTTTGACGAAATCTTTGTATTTGTCCCGAAACTGCATGGCTTCGGTGGTGCAGCCTGGGGTGTTGTCTTTGGGGTAAAAATACAGCACCATGACCTTGCCAAGGTGGGAAATATTGCTTACTTTGATACCGCCGGTGGCGTTTGCTTCAAACTCTGGGAGGGATTTGTTGACTACTACTGCCATGTGCTACTCTCTGTCGGTATGAAGATTTGAGGGCGTGTTGCCCCGCGAACAACCTCGTATTTTAACCCAAAACTGGCAGCTACAGTAAATGGAGCAGGGCCAGCGCAGCCTAGGGCAGCAGCAGAGCCGCTAAAACATGCCGCCCCTCGCCCGCCAAAATGTTGTAAGTGCGGCAAGCGGCCAAGGTGTCCATGGTCTCTAGGCCAATGCGCTGGGCCATCAGGGCGCGCTGCAAGCTCGGGTGTGGAAAGCGCAGCTTGCTGCCGCTGCCAAAAATCACCAATTCGGGCTTAAAAGCCGCTAGCGCTTCAAAATGTGCAGCGGCCAAGCCATCAAAACCAATACCTGCCCAATCCAGCCGCTCCCCGCGCGAGCCTATGACCACGCTAGTGCTGACTTTTTCTAATTGGGGCTGGCCAGAGACGATGGAGCCAATGCTGACCCAGCCAGCGCCATAGCCATTGATGATGGTGGTGTCGGATTTGTCGGGCTGAAGTTTCATCAATTGCCTTGGTGCAGTGCACAAAATGGAGGTGGAAGTGTGGTCAAATTATAGGTTTTCTGCTCTTGCAAGGTTCACCCGAGGTTTTATGAAAACCATACTTAAATCTGCCAAACTGGCCAACGTGCTTTACGACATTCGCGGTCCTATCATGGAAGCGGCGAAAAAAATGGAGGACGAAGGCCAAAAAATCATCAAACTCAACCTTGGCAACCTCGCGGTGTTTGGCTTTGATGCGCCCGAGGAAATCCAGCAAGACATGATCCGTAATCTGCCCAATTCGGCGGGTTATTCAGACAGCAAGGGCATATTTGCAGCCCGCAAAGCGGTGATGCACGAGACCCAAAAGCAGGGCATTGCAGGCGTGACGCTCGATGATATTTATCTGGGCAACGGCGCGAGCGATTTGATCACCTCAGCCACCAATGCCTTGCTAGACGACGGCGACGAACTATTGCTGCCCATGCCCGACTACCCTCTGTGGACGGCGGCTACCACCCTGTCTGGCGGCACGCCAGTGCACTACCTGTGCGACGAGGCCAATGGCTGGATGCCCAATATTGCGGACATCCGCGCCAAAATCACCCCGCGCACCAAGGGCATTGTGGTGATTAACCCCAACAACCCCACGGGCGTGTTGTATTCCGACGAGCTGCTGCGGGGCATCATTGCGCTGGCCCGCGAGCACGGCTTGGTTATCTTGGCCGATGAGGTCTACGACAAGGTGCTGTATGACAGCATCAAGCACACCGCCATTGCCAGCATGTCAACCGATGTGCTGACCTTGACTTTCAACAGCTTGAGCAAAAGCTACCGCTCATGCGGCTACCGCGCGGGCTGGATGGTGGTCTCGGGCGACAAATCGGTGGCGCGCGACTATATTGAAGGCTTGAACATGCTCAGCAATATGAAGCTGTGCTCCAATGTGCCGGGCCAATGGGCCATACAAACCGCGCTGGGCGGCTACCAAAGCATCAACGATTTGGTCTGCGAAGGCGGGCGTCTGCGCCGCCAGCGCGACTTGGCCTACGAGCTGATCACCGCCATACCCGGGGTGAGTTGCGTCAAACCGCAAGCCGCTTTGTACATGTTTCCCAAGCTAGACCCAGCGGTGTATCCGATTGCAGACGACCGACTATTTTTCTTAGAACTGCTCAAAGCCACGCGTGTGATGCTGGTGCAGGGCACGGGCTTTAACTGGCCTGCGCCCGACCATTTCCGCATCGTGTTTTTGCCGCATGAAGACGACCTGCGCGAGGCGATTAACCGCATTGCCAAGTTTCTTGAAAGCTACAGAAATAATAGCAAACTTTGACCATATCACGCTGACATCAGCATAATTTTTCTTGAATTACCATGAAAAGTATCCAAGTAGGCCTTCTAGGCATCGGCACAGTCGGCAGCGGCGTGTTCAACGTGTTGCAGCGCAACCAAGACGAGATTGCGCGCCGCGCAGGCTGTGGCATCCGCATCCATACCGTGGCTGATCTGGACACCGCACGAGCCAAATCGGTTGTGGGCGATGCAGCGCTGGTGGTGGCCGATGCGCGCGCCATCATTGCCAACCCCGAGATCGACGTGGTGATTGAGCTGATCGGTGGCTACGGCATTGCCAAGGCGCTGGTGCTAGATGCCATTGCCGCTGGTAAACATGTGGTCACGGCCAACAAAGCGCTGCTGGCCGTGCACGGCACTGAGATTTTCAAGGCCGCGCAAGCCAAGGGTGTGATGGTGATGTTTGAAGCCGCAGTGGCCGGTGGCATACCGATCATTAAGAGCCTGCGCGAGGGTTTGACTGCTAACCGCATCCAGTGGGTGGCGGGCATCATCAACGGCACGACCAACTTTATTTTGTCTGAGATGCGCAGCAAGGGCCTAGACTTCGGCGTGGTACTCAAAGAAGCACAAAAGCTGGGCTATGCCGAGGCCGACCCGACCTTTGACATCGAAGGCGTGGACGCAGCGCACAAAGCCAGCATCATGAGTGCCATCGCCTTCGGCACACCCGTACAGTTTGACAAAGCCTATGTAGAAGGCATTACCAAACTGGCCGCTCAAGACATCAAATACGCCGAGCAATTGGGCTACCGCATCAAACTTTTGGGCATTTCCAAACGGGTGGTGTCCCACACATCGACAGGCGAACCACCCGTCGAGGGCATCGAACTGCGCGTGCACCCCACGCTAGTGCCAGCTAAGCGCCTGATTGCCAACGTAGAAGGCGCTATGAATGCCGTGATGGTGCAAGGCGATGCCGTGGGCACCACGCTGTACTACGGCAAAGGCGCAGGCTCTGAGCCCACCGCTAGCGCTGTGATAGCAGACTTGGTAGACATAGCGCGCTTAGCCAGCGCAGACGCAGCACACCGTGTGCCGTATTTGGCGTTTCAGCATAACGCCATGAGCGATGTGCGCGTGTTGCCCATGGCCGATGTGGTGACCAGCTATTACCTGCGTTTGCGCGTAGCCGACGAGGCGGGCGTACTCGCCCAAGTCACAGGCATTGTGGCCAATGCAGGCATCAGCATCGACGCTGTGCTACAGCGCGAAGCCGACGAAGTGGGCGGCGAAGGCGCAGCGTTCACCGATCTCATCATCTTGACCCACGACTGCAAAGAGGCGGTGATGGATGCCGCCATGGCGCAAATGCAGGCGCTATCCACGGTGCTAGCGCCGATTGTGCGGATTCGCAAGGAAGAGCTGGCTTAGGGCGCTGCTGCGGCTAATCGAGCGCTGTGCCAACGCGCAAACGGATCGCTGGCCCCTTCGGGGGAGCTTGTTTTTTCGAGCAAATGGGGGGAAGCGGCCTAACTCGGGCTTCGCCCTCAAACAGAGCCCGCTTCTTGTCCCCCATTTGCTCAAAAAAACCAGCCCAGCGCCCTGATTGTTTGCGCATTGGCTCAGCACTCGCTTAGCCGCAGGGCGAGGTGGTTGTAGGGAACGGCTGGAAAACCGCTCAGCCTCTGAGTAAACGCCATGCTGGCAAGCTACTTCACGCTTAGATTTGCACTTTTCATGAAAAATAGTGGCAATGTCAGCGTCATATGGTCATACTTCGCTACTATTTATATAGTATTTAGCAAACAACGTGTGACGTGCATGCGGTATTAAAACCTCAAAGTGAGCATAGCCCAAGCAGCGTTTTGGCTATCCCGACCGACCGATGCAAGGGTACTCCCGCATGAGGGCGCGTCGGGATAACCAAAACGCTGATCGGGCGCGCTAAAACTCGGAGACTGCGCAAAATAAGCAGCTACATAGGCTCTAAACGAACAGTATTGAGGGAT
>JAYTMT010000251.1:0-4637 GCA_043728315.1 Polaromonas sp.
AAGCCTTCACGAGCCCTACGACAAGCGCTGGACGAACGGAAGCAGTTTTAGAGAAAAATACTGCCAATGTCAGCGCCATACAGTCATCTGCTGCTACTAATAGCGTAGTATCTCGCATTGACGTGAAAGTGCCAGATATTGGTGATTTCAAAGACGTGTCGGTGATTGAAATCTTGGTGAAAGTGGGCGACACCATCAAGGCTGAGCAAAGTCTGATGACTGTGGAGTCTGACAAAGCTGCCATGGAGATCCCGTCCAGCGCCGCGGGTGTGCTCAAAGAACTCAAGGTGAAGATGGGCGATACCGTCAACATTGGGGATTTGATTGCCGTGCTGGAAGGCGTTGTGGCTTCTGCAGCGGTAGCAAGCGCGGGTGCAGCCGCTCCTGCGGCTGTGAATGCGTCTGCGCCTGCTTCTGCTGCACAAACTGCCAGCACGGGGGCTGCCCAATCACAAGCCGCAGCCTCGCCAAGCGCTGCCCCTGCAGTAGCCGTGCCTGCCCACAACCCGAGCGCCCCCGCCATGGGCTTGCCCCACGCATCCCCATCGGTGCGCAAGTTCGCGCGCGAGCTGGGTGTGCCGTTGGCTGAGGTCAAGGGCTCGGGGCTTAAAGGCCGCATCACCGAAGCTGACGTGCAAGGCTTCACCCGTTCGGTGATGGCTGGCGCTATACAAACGCTAGCTACTCAGAACCAAGCGACGATGACATCTGGCAAAAATACCGACAAAAATGACAATGGGGCGGCTTTAGGGCTAATCCCATGGCCCAAGGTTGATTTCACTAAATTCGGGGCGATTGAGCGCCAAGACCTCTCCCGCATCAAGAAAATCAGCGGCGCCAATTTGCACCGCAACTGGGTAATGATTCCCCATGTGACCAACCACGACGATGCCGACATCACTGAGCTAGAGGCTTTTCGGGTGGCCATGAACAAGGAAAACGAGAAGAGCGGCGTGAAAATCACCATGCTGGCCTTCCTCATCAAAGCCAGCGTCTTTGCGCTCAAGAAATTCCCCAATTTCAACAGCTCGCTCGACGGCGACCAGCTGGTGCTCAAGCAGTATTTCCACATTGGCTTTGCCGCCGACACGCCCAATGGCTTGGTCGTGCCCGTGATCCGCGATTGTGACAAAAAAGGCATAGTGCAGATCAGCACTGAAATGGGCGATTTGGCCAAAAAAGCCCGCGACGGCAAGCTCACGCCCGCAGAAATGCAGGGCGCGTGCTTCACCATTTCAAGCCTGGGCGGCATTGGCGGGCGCTATTTCACGCCGATTATCAACGCACCCGAAGTCGCGATTTTGGGCGTATGCAAATCCCAAACCGAACCCGTGTGGGACGGCGAAAAGTTTGTGCCGCGCCTGATGCTGCCGCTCAGTCTGAGCTGGGATCACCGTGTGATTGATGGCGCGTCCGCTGCCCGATTCAATGCCTATTTAGGCCAAATTTTGGCTGATTTTCGCAGGGTGATGCTATGACTACAGTAGTGGTGGTGCGCAAAAACGGCATGGTAGCTGTGGGCTCCGACTCCTTGGTGACCTTTGGCGACACGCGCCTGTCGCACCGCTTTGAGGCCAATGAAAAAGTGTTTACTGTGGATGCAGTGGGTGGCCCAAGCTATGTGGCTACTGCGGGCACAGTGGCGCATTTTCCTGCGCTGCGCAAAGCGCTGGCGGCGCTGCCAGCGGGCGAGCTTAAGCTGCACAGCAAAGACGAGGTATACGACACCTTCCTCAAGCTGCACCCGATCCTCAAAGACACTTTCTTTTTGCAAACCAAAGAAGAAGACGCTGACCCTTACGAGTCCATGCAATTTAGCGTGTTGGTGGCTAACAGCGCTGGGATTTTTGGGCTGTATAGTTACCGTGAAGTGTTTGAATTCAAGGAATTTTGGGGCATAGGCTCAGGCCGCAGCTTCTCACTAGGCGCTATGCACGCGGTGTATGCCAAGGCCAAAACTGCGTTTGACGTGGCGCAAATTGGCATAGAAGCAGGCTGCGAGTTTGACAAAAGCTCGGGCGGGCCGATCAACATCGTGACCATGAAAATGGGTAAACCCAGCAAGGCAGTGGTGAAAGCTGCGGCAAAGGCAGTGGAAGAGCCCCAAGCAAAGCCAGTTGCCAAAGCATCCAATAAAGCATCCAAAAAAGCAGCCGCTAAAAAGAGCGCAATCCAATCCACAGCGCCCGCCAAGGCAGGCGCAGCCCCCAATGGGAGTAAAGCATGAGCACCCTAGACATCCAAGTGCCCGATATTGGCGATTTTGACGAGGTGACCGTCATTGAGCTGATGGTGAAAGTGGGCGACCGCATCGCCGTAGACCAATCCCTGCTCACGGTGGAAAGCGACAAAGCCTCAATGGAAATCCCCTCGTCCCACGCGGGCGTGGTGCGCGAACTGCGGGTAAAAATTGGCGACAAGGTCAAACAGGGCT
The DNA here is from genome assembly GCA_043728315.1 of Polaromonas sp. Taxonomy (GTDB): domain Bacteria; phylum Pseudomonadota; class Gammaproteobacteria; order Burkholderiales; family Burkholderiaceae_C; genus JAAFIP01. The sequence continues at coordinate 2,435 of JAYTMT010000251.1, forward strand.
CGGTAGTGCTGAGTCTTGAGGTGGCTGGTGCCTCAGCGCCAACCGTTGCTGCCGCGCCTGTCGTTGCAGCCACCACCACCGTTCGGGCTAAGCTTGTCGAAGCCCTCACGACCCCTTCGGCAAGCTCAGACCGAACGGAGGATATTTTTAAGAAAAATACTACCAATGTCACCGCCATACCGTCATCTAATGCTACAGTAAATGTAGTATCAAGCTACGCAGGAACAGTAGACCAAAGCTGCGATTTACTCGTATTAGGCGCGGGTCCTGGCGGCTACAGCGCAGCTTTTCGCGCAGCAGACTTGGGGCTCAAAGTTATCTTGGTAGAGCGCTACGCAGCCATCGGCGGCGTGTGCCTCAATGTTGGCTGCATCCCGTCCAAGGCATTGCTGCACGTAGCCGCAGTGATGGACGAAGTTAGCCACATGGCCGATCTGGGCGTAGACTTTGGCGCGCCGGTGGTCAACATCGACAAACTGCGCGGCCATAAAGAAAAAGTCATCGGCAAGCTCACCGGCGGCCTAGCGGCCATGGCCAAAATGCGCAAAGTAAGCATAGTGCGCGGTTACGGCTCGTTTGTTGGGTCGCACCACATCACGGTAGAAGAAACCAGCGGCACAGCACAAGAAAAAACTGGCAAATCCCAAACCATTCAGTTCAAAAACTGCATCATTGCCGCAGGCAGCCAAGCCGTGCGCCTGCCCTTTATGCCCAATGACCCGCGCGTGGTTGACTCCACAGGCGCGCTAGAACTCAAGGAAGTGCCCAAGCGGATGCTCATCTTGGGCGGCGGCATCATCGGCCTAGAAATGGGCACGGTCTACAGCACGCTTGGCTCGCGCCTAGACGTGGTTGAAATGATGGACGGCCTGATGCAAGGCGCTGACCGCGATTTGGTCAAAATCTGGCAAAAAATGAACGCCAAGCGCTTTGACAATATCATGCTCAACACAAAGACGGTGGGCGCACGCGCCACGCCAGAGGGCATTGAGGTCACTTTTGCACCAGCAGTGGAGGGCGGCACAGCCCCTGCGCCACAAACCTACGACCTAGTGCTACAAGCCGTAGGCCGCACCCCCAACGGAAAAAAGATAGCTGCCGACAAAGCCGGCGTAGCCGTCACCGACAGGGGCTTTATCAACGTAGACATCCAAATGCGCACCAATGTGCCCCACATCTTCGCCATTGGCGACATGGTGGGTCAGCCCATGCTGGCGCACAAAGCAGTGCACGAAGCGCATGTGGCAGCCGAGGTGATAGCAGGCGAGCAGCAAGGCAACAAAGAGTTGGCCGCAGCAGCGTTTAACGCCCGCGTCATCCCATCAGTAGCCTACACCGACCCCGAAGTAGCCTGGGTAGGCCTCACCGAAGACCAAGCCAAAGCACAAGGCATCAAAGTCAAAAAAGGCCTGTTCCCATGGACAGCCTCAGGCCGGGCGATTGCCAACGGCCGCGACGAAGGCGTGACCAAGCTGCTGTTTGACGACAGCCCCGAAGCCCACGGCCATGGCAAAATCCTAGGCGGTGGGATGGTCGGCACGCATGCTGGCGACATGATCGGCGAAATCGCTCTAGCCATCGAGATGGGCGCTGACGCAGTAGACATCGGCAAAACCATCCACCCGCACCCCACGCTAGGCGAGAGCATTGGCATGGCGGCGGAGGTGGCGCATGGGTCTTGCACGGATTTGCCGCCGGTGCGTAAGTAGGGCAAATGCGAAATTGACAAATAGAGCTCGGGCTGGCAACAGTTCGGGCTCCTTTGCTGTGCATGCCAACCCAGATGCAGCAAAATACTGTGCATTTGCACAGTATTTATGCCGCCCGCATCTCCACCTAAGCTCTACAACCCGCGCCATCCCGAGCGCACGCTGCTGTACCAAGCGATAGCCGAGCACTACGAGACTTGGGCAGACCTTGCCAGCGCAGGCCAGTTCGACGGGCAGGGCGATTTGCGCACTCCTAAAGCCTACGTGCGCAAGGCGTTTGCCAAGTATCTGGAGTCCGGCATTTTCGCCCACGGCTTTGCCCGCGCCCGCTGCGCCGACTGCGCGCACGACTACTTTGTGGCCTTCTCCTGCAAAGGCCGGGGTGTCTGCCCCTCGTGCAACACCCGGCGCATGGTGGAGACGGCGGCGCACCTCGCAGATCACGTCTTCCCGCGCCTGCCGGTGCGCCAGTGGGTGCTGTCGGTGCCCAAGCG
>JAYTMT010000252.1:0-9599 GCA_043728315.1 Polaromonas sp.
TGGCTTGCAGTTCTAGGCGTTCAGCAGATTCTAGTGTGACGATGTATTTTTCCATCGCTTATTGTCACTTTAATGCTCATATTTAGCAACTATTTATGCGACAATTTATGTGTGATGTGACACTAGCTTTTTGGCTTTTCCACGTGGCTCTTCCGCGCTGCATGCTGGACAGCGCTGGACTTTTGTTTTTAAAGGGGTTTTTGCTATTCTGTGGATCGTCACCATCTCAGCTTCACCCCGCTGAATTGCCCGTTTTCAGCGCTCCACCATGTCACCTTTTTGGGCTTGTCTTGCGCGTAGTCGATGCCTTGCCAAACTTCCTGTGGCGTGCGGCCAAATAGGTGCTGGTGGGGGCGAATGGTGTTGTACCAAATTACAAATTGGTCTAGCCATGTTTGCAGCTGCTGGGCGCCTGTGAATTGCAGGTGGCGCAGCTGCTGTTTGAGTGTGCCAAATAGGCGCTCGATGCGGCCGTTTTGCCATGGGCAGTGTTGCTGGCTGCGTTGGTGCTGCGCGCCTAGGGCGCTCACTGACATGTTAAAGATGGGGGAATTGAGGCAGCGTTCGTTGTCGGTGCGGATGCGTTGGGGGTTGCCGTGTGCCTTGGCGGCTTGGTGCAGGTGTTGGCCTACCGTTATCGCGTCTTTGCTGCTCACGCACAGGGCTAGGAGCTTGCGGCTGCCGTGGTCGATGATGCCTAGGATGGTGTGCAGTACGCCTGTGCTGTCTTGGCGACCTGTGAAGTCTAGACCCCAGGTTTTGTTGCGTGCACCAGCAGCTGGGATCCGGGCTTTTCTGGCGGTTTTGATCTGGTGAATTGCATACAGATTGGCGGCTATGGTGTTGGCTACATAGCTTTTGCTGACGGTGTGGCCTGTGCCTGCGTGCTGGCGGTTAAAGCTGTGGGCGATTTTGCGCACGCCTGTGCCGCTGGGTAGCAGGGCTTTGAGGCTGAGGATGCGCTGGCGTATCCAGAGGGCTTTGGCGTGGGGGTGGCGCTTGCTGGTGGCGCAGGCTTGGGCTGTTGGTTTGACCAGTAGGGCGCTGCGGCGGCGCTTGGCAGGCGGGCTATGCGGTTTGCCGCCTAGCCAGTGCAGGAGCTTTAGCAAAGGGGTGTTGAGGGCTTGGTGCAGGCGCTGGCGCAGTAGCTGTAGAAGTGGCTTTAGGAGTGCTGGAGGCGTTAGAGATAGAAGTTTTATAAGATATTTGGCCAATGTCAGCGTCATATGGTCATAGTTTGCTACTTAATATGTAGTATTATGCAGTTTCGCGTGGGCATGGTTTTTTTCGGCTTTTCGGCTTTTCGGCTTTTCGGCTTTTTGGCTTTTTGGCTTTTTGGCTTTTCAGCTTTTCAGCTTTTCAGGGGGTGGCGCGCACGTAGTTTTCGCCCACTTTGCGGTAGCCCATTTTGGTGGCGAATTGGCCTATGCGCTGCATATTGTCTTCGCTGTTTACTCCAAAGCTGATTTCTAGGGCGTTGCGGTTTTTGGCCCACAGCTCAAAGGCGCGCAATAAGCGCACGCCCCAGCCGCCCATGCGGGCCTCTGGTATTACGTCGATGTGCATGACGCTTGCTGTCCAGCCGTCGGTGAAGATTTGTTGCTCCATCACGCCTATCAGCGCTCCCACCAAGCGGGGCTCTTGGCCTGACGCGCCGCTACTGGCCATAAAGAAGGCGTATTTGCCTTGGCCTTTGGTGATCAGCTCATGGAAATTGAAGGCGAGTTTGCTGGCGTTGTAGGGCTGGCTGCGAAACCGCGTGATGGCGTGCATCTGCCGCCCAAATTCAACGAGTTCGGGGATGTCTTCTGTGCGGGCGGGGCGGATGGGCATGGTGGTTGGGTGGCTGGGGGGTGCAGGTTAGTTCTACTTTTTTCCAATATCCAGCACTGCATCCACCCGCAGCGTTTTGGGCAGGGCGTGGGTGATGAACAGCATGGTGACTTTGCCTTTGAGCTGGTTGACAGTAGCGCCAAAGCTTTCGGCGGTGTCGGCATCCAGAGCGCTGGTGGCTTCATCAAAAATCAACACTTTGGGGCGTTTGATGAGGGCGCGGGCAATGGCCAGGCGCTGCTTTTGGCCGCCTGATAGGCCTGAACCGCGCTCGCCAATCTCGGTTTGGTAGCCTTGGGGCAACTGCTCAATGGTGTCGTGGATGCCTGCCATTTTGGCCGCTTGGGACACCTGCTGAAGCGTGGCGCCGGGATTGCCTGCTTGCAGGTTGGCTAGGATTGTTCCGCTGAAAAGAATAGTTTCTTGCGGCACTACGCCAAAGTAGGCGCGCAGCTCGTTGGCGCTGAGGTTGCGGGTGTCGATGCCGTCAATTTGTATGCTGCCTTGGGTGGGCTGGTAAAAGCCGAGCAGCAGTTTGGCCAAGGTGCTTTTGCCTGAGCCGCTGGGCCCCATGATAGCCATGGTTTGGCCGGGGCTCACGTTCAGGTTCAAGTCGGTGTAGAGCAGCGGGCGGTCTTCGCCGTAGCGAAAGCCTAGGCCGATGATGCTGATGTGGCCTGCGCCATCGCCTGCGCGCTGGGGGGTGAGGCTGTAGGGCTCGGTGGGCGCGTTCATCACATCGCCCAGCCGCTGCACCGACAGGCTGGCCTGCTGAAACTGTGTCCACAGCCCCACAATGCGCAGCACCGGCTGGCTGAGTTTGCCTGCAAACATTTGAAAGGCCACGAGCATACCCACGGTGAAGCTAGGCACGGTCATCACGGTGTAGGCACCCATGATTAAGATCGAAAGCGTCATCACCTGTTCCATGGTGGTGGCAAAGGTGTTGTAACTGTTGGCGGTTTGCTTGGTTTTGAAGCTGCTGGCCAGTAGGCTGGCAATGAAACCGCTGTAGCGCTGGTTAAGCTGGGGCTCCATTTGCAGGGATTTGACGGTTTCAAAGCCTGCGATGTGTTCGGTCACAAAGGCTTGGTTGCGTGCGCCCAGTAAAAACTGGTCATTGAGCTGGCGCTGAAAAATGGGGGCCATGATGGCGCTGGCAATCGCAATGAGCAGCAATATGCCCACGCAAATGGCCGACAACGTGACGCTGTACCAAAGCATCACGCCTAGGCAAATCAGCAAAAAAGGCATGTCCAACACCAAGCTCACCGCCGCACCCGAGACGAATTCACGGATGTTCTCCACCGCGTGCAGGCGCGCGGCCACCACGCCAGTGGGGCGCTGGGCAAAGTAGCTGGGCGAGAGCTTGAGCAAATGCGCCCACACGGCTGCCCCTAGCACTGCGTCTACACGGTTACCCGTGTGCAGCACCAAATACTGCCTGCCCCAGCTGAGTACGGCGTTAAACAATATAAACAGCGCCATGGCCGAGCCGATGGCGATCAAGGTGCTTTGCGTACGGTGCACCACCACTTTGTCGATGATGGCTTGGGTGAAAAGCGGCGTGGTGAGGGCGACGATTTGGATAAAGAGCGAAGCCAGCAAGATGTCGCGCCAAATCTTTTTGTGGCGCAACAGCTCGGGCACAAACCATTTGAAGCCAAACTGCTGGCTAACGCCGGATTTTTGCCCCTCGGGGCTGTCTGGGTCGGTGTTGGCCTCTGGCTCTGGGCTGCACAGCCATGCTTGGCCGGTGAGGCGCTTGGCCAGCTCTGCGGTGCTTAAGGTTTCTGGCTGGTTGTTACCCGCAGTAAATAGCACCGCGCCTGTGGCGGTGCTGGCCGTAATCAGGGCTAGGCTGGGGGCGGTGTCAATATCGGTGATGGTGTTGGCTTGGGTGTCAGACAGAGGCTGGGAATGGGCCGCCAGTGCGCTGCTTGTGGAGGCTTGGGCTAGGGGTTTGGCCGCGCTGGCCTTGATTTGCACCAGCAGGGGAAGCGGCAGTTTGAGTGCTTTGGTGGCTGTGGTGTCTATGGATTTGATGCGAAAACCCAGCTGGCGTGCTGCGCGAATAAGGCTGGATGCGCTCTGCAAACCATCGACATCCGGCGGGAATTCCCGCGCAATCAGCTCTGGGGAGAAGGCTTTGCGGTGCAATGCGCACAGGCTGCCTAGCGCCCAGACCAGGGTGGGAGTGGTGTAACCTGCTTCAGTGCCAGACAAAATAGCTCCCACAATATGCGCTTGGAGTTTGCATAACAACAAAGCCGGCAACAATTTTGCAACTGTTGCCGGCTTTACTTATTTGGTGCCGCTTGTCGGGATTGAACTGACGACCTACCGCTTACAAGGCGGTTGCTCTACCACTGAGCTAAAGCGGCTGGAATTGTTTAAAAATCCAATGCGCGTATTCTAAGGGCTTACTTGACCCTTTTGAGTCCGCCGCGCGCTGGAGTTGGAGATTTTGGTGGCTCTGTCGACTCCTGTGGCTCTGGCGATGGGTTTTCTTGGGCGCTTTCGACGGTATTTTGCACGACATCTTGCACAGCTTCTTGCACCGTGTCTTCCACCACCCTGGCCAAGGCCACCACTGGCGCCTTGGGTTTGATCAACTGCACCACATTGGAATCCGTGCTGCTTGCTGCGCTTTGCTCGCTGTTTGGCGCGGCTATGGGCCTGCTCGCAAGTGCGGCCACTGGGGTGGTGGGCGAGACAGGAAAAGTCATGCCTTGGCCATTTTCACGGGCGTAGATGGCCATGACACGCTCCATGGGCACCATGATTTCGCGGGCCGTGCCAGCAAAGCGGGCTTTGAACGTCACATACTCGTTGCCCAAATGCAGATCACTGGTGGCATCCATGCCCACGTTGAGCACAATTTCGTTATTTTTCACGAATTCGCGTGGCACTTGCACCGATGCATCCACATAGACAGCAATAAAGGGGGTAAAGCCATTGTCGCTGCACCACTCGTACATCGCCCGCACCAGATATGGGCGGGTGGATGAGGCCGAGGGCGCTATGGTTGATGTGGTGTCAGTGTCGCTCATGGGGGCAATATGGCTTGGCTCGGTGTGCGTAGCGAATAAGCACAGGTTTACTTGCGCATGACTTTTTCAGACGGCGTGAGCGCCTCAATGTAGGCGGGGCGCGAGAAAATGCGCTCGGCGTATTTGAGCAGGGGCGCAGCGTTTTTAGACAACTCAATGCCATAAAAATCTAAGCGCCACAAGAGGGGCGCAAGCGCTACGTCGAGCATAGAAAAGTTGTCACCCATGATGAACTTGTTTTTCAAGAACACGGGGGCCATTTGCGTCAGGCGGTCACGGATGTGGTGGCGGGCTTTTTCCAGCAGTTTGTCGTTGCCTTTGTTGGCGCGGTTTTCAATGACGGACACATTGGTGAACAGCTCTTTTTCAAAATTGAGCAAAAACAGGCGCACGCGGGCGCGGTCTACTGGGTCACCGGGCATGAGCTGGGGGTGGGGGAAGCGCTCGTCGATGTACTCGTTGATGATGTTGGACTCGTACAAAATCAAATCGCGCTCGACCAAAATTGGCACTTGGCCATAGGGGTTCATCACGTTGATGTCTTCGGGCTTGTTGTACAAGTCGACATCGCGGATTTCAAAATCCATGCCTTTTTCAAACAAGACAAAACGGCAGCGGTGCGAGAAAGGGCAGGTGGTGCCCGAGTACAAAACCATCATGGTAGAAGCTCCTAAAAATCAAAAAAGTGGAGACCGCGCACGGCGGCTCCACTTGTGTAGAAGGTTTGCACTAAGGCAAACCTTTGCGGGGGTTATTTAACGTCTTTCCAATACGCTGCGTTCAAGCGCCACGCAATCAAGGTGAAGATGCCCAAAAACATGAGCACCCACACGCCTACGCGCACACGGGTGTTTTGGGCGGGCTCGCCCATCCATTGCAAATAGCTCACGAGGTCACCCACTGCGGTTTCGTATTCCAGTGGGCTGAGCGTACCGGGTTTCACGGTTTGCCAAGACTTGAACACCTCTACGTCTTTGCCATGCTGTTTTTGGGTTTCGTAGATGGGCTTGCGCTCGCCTTGCAGCTCCCACAGGGGGTTTGGCATGCCAATGTTGGGGTAGGCCAAATTGTTCCAGCCGGTGGGCTTGGTGTCGTCGCGGTAGTAGGTGCGCAGCAGGGTGTAGAGGTAGTCACCGCCAGTGCCGCCGTGGCCTGAGCGCGAACGCGCAATCACGGTCAAATCTGGTGGCAAGCCGCCGAACCATTCTTTGGCCTGCTTGGGATCGATCGAGGCTTTCATGGTTTCGCCGATTTTGTCGGTGCTGAACAGCAAATTGTCTTTGATTTGCTGCTCAGTCAGGCCAATGTCGGTCAAGCGGTTGTAGCGCATGAAGGCAGCGCTGTGGCAGCTGACGCAGTAGTTCACAAAAATCTTGGCACCGTTTTGCAGGGATGCCAAATCATTGGTTTTATTGGGCGATTTGTCCCAAGAAATGCCGCCGCTTGCAGCTTGCACCAAACCAAAACTCAAGCTGGCAACGAGGGCTAGAAGTAATTTTTTCATTTTTGTGGGTTCTCTCGCTTGTAAATTCTCTGCTATCAATGCGCCGCAAATGTGACGCGGTCTGGCACCTCTTTGGGCGTGCCCAGCGCGCTCCACCATGGCATCAAAAGGAAGAAGCCAAAATAATACAGCGTACCCAGCTGGCTCACGCGCTCGCCAATGGCCGAGGTAGGCTGTACGCCCAGATAGCCCAAGACCAAGAAGTTGATGACAAAAATGCCATAGAGGTATTTTTGCCACTCAGGGCGGTAGCGGATCGACTTGACCGTGCTGTTGTCTAGCCATGGCAAGAAGAACAAAATCATGGTGGATGCACCCATGACCACTACGCCCCAGAATTTCGCGTCGATGGACAGCATGGCAGCCACTAAGAGCAGCGCGCCAATGACCAAAGCGGCTTTGAAAACACCAGCAATTTTAGCCTTGACCGCTACAAATACAGCAGCAGCCAATACACAGCCCACAAGCACCATCATCATTTCACCCGTGATGGCACGGAGCATGGAATACGACGGCGTGAAGTACCACACTGGCGCAATATGCGAGGGCGTTTTGAGTGGGTCGGCGGGGATGAAATTGTTGTATTCCAAGAAGTAGCCACCCATTTCTGGGGCAAAGAACACCACGGCGCTGAACACCATCAAGAACACGCTGACCATGAAAATGTCATGCACGGTGTAGTACGGGTGGAAGGGAATGCCATCGAGCGGAATACCGGTTTTCGGGTCTTTGTTGGCTTTGATTTCAACGCCGTCAGGGTTGTTGGAGCCCACTTCGTGCAGGGCAATGATGTGCGCAGCCACTAGTCCTAAGAGCACTAGCGGCACCGCAATCACGTGGAAGCTGAAAAAGCGGTTCAAAGTGGCATCGCCCACCACGTAGTCGCCGCGAATCAGCAGCGCCAAGTCAGGGCCAACAAAGGGAATCGAGGCGAACAAATTGACAATCACCTGTGCACCCCAGTAGGACATTTGGCCCCAAGGCAGCAGGTAGCCCATGAAGGCTTCGGCCATCAGGCATAGGAAAATGCCGCAGCCGAATACCCAAATGAGCTCGCGCGGTTTGCGGTAGCTGCCGTAGATCAGCCCACGGAACATGTGCAAATAGACCACCACAAAGAAAGCGGATGCGCCTGTGGAGTGCATATAGCGGACCAGCCAGCCCCAGGGCACGTCGCGCATGATGTATTCCACCGATTCAAAGGCCTTGGCGGCATCGGGTTTGTAATGCATCACCAAGAAAATGCCGGTGACGATTTGGATGACCAGCACCAAGAGCGCCAACGAGCCAAAGATGTACCAAAAATTGAAGTTTTTCGGTGCGTAGTATTCACTGAGGTGCTCTTTATAGAGCTTGGAAGCGGGGAAGCGGTTGTCTACCCAGTTCAGCAGCTTTTCGCCTGCGCTGGCGTTGGGGGAGACTTCGATCATTTCTGCCATGGTATTGTGCCTCTGAGGGGGTTTGACGTGGGGGACAGTGCTGGGGATGCAGCCAGTTCCGCAGGTTTAGGCTTTTTTGTCTTCGCCAATGATAAGGGTGGTGTCGCTCGCGTACATGTGGGCGGGCACTTCGAGATTGTCTGGGGCGGGCTTGTTTTTGTAGACACGGCCTGCCATGTCAAAAGTCGAGCCGTGGCAGGGGCAGAAAAAGCCGCCTTGCCAGTCATCGGGCAAGGAAGGCTGGGCGCCTACAGTGAATTTTTCGCTGGGCGAGCAGCCCAAATGAGAGCAAATGCCTACTGCAACAAAGATTTCGGGTTTGATGGAGCGGCCTTCGTTGCGGGCGTATTCGGGGGTGAGCTCGCCGGGGTTGCGCTTGGACAGGGGGTCGGCCAATTGGCTCTCGGTTTTCTTCAGCGATGCCACTTGCTCAGGTGTGCGGCGCACAATCCACACGGGTTTGCCGCGCCACTCCACGGTTTTGCGCTCGCCGGGCTTGATGTCAGAAATGTCAACTTCTACTGCTGCGCCAGCGGCTTTGGCCTTCTCAGAAGGGGCAAAACTGCTGACAAATGGGACGGCAGCAAAGGGAGCGCCGACCACGCCTACTGCGCAGGTCGTCATGATCCAGTTGCGTTTGCTGTTGTCGACGGTGTGGTCCGCTGGGGATTGGCTCATGGATATCCTCGAAAATGTCGCTGAAAATAGTACCTAGGGTTAACCCATCATTGTATCTGAGCGTGTGGGTCAATTTCAACACTGGGGGTGAAGAATCGTGCGCTAAGTCCCGCTTGGCTAAAAAAGCTTGGCTTTTGCGCCCACCCATGGCTTAGCATGGTGGTTTTTAGGCAATACTGTGCCTCGGCGTTACAAATTTTTGTTACTTTCCGCCTCGCCAGCGGTTTCAAAATAGGAGCATTCTTATGACCATGATGTCTGAATTTAAAGCCTTTGCCATGAAGGGCAATGTGATGGATCTCGCAGTGGGCGTGATCATTGGGGCCGCATTCGGCAAAATTGTCGACTCACTGGTGGCCGACATCATCATGCCGATCGTCGCCTTTATTACAGGCGGCAAGATCGACTTTGCCAATTTATTTGTGGCACTGGCCAAAATCCCCGATGGCACGGCCATGACGCTGGAAGCCGTGCGCAAAGCGGGCGTGCCCGTGTTCGCTTGGGGTAATTTTGTCACCGTCACCCTCAACTTCGTCATCTTGGCTTTTGTGATTTTCATGATGGTTAAGCAAATCAACCGCATGAAAGCCGCTGAGCCAGCGCCAGCCGCACCCGCCACGCCGGAAGATGTGGTGCTTCTGCGCGAGATTCGTGACAGCCTGAAGAAGTAATTTCTTTTTCTCTTTTAAATCTGGGCAGAGCGATGGCTTTGCTCGGATTTTTGCTTTTATAGGTCAATGTCAGCATCATATGGTCATATTGCGCTATATTTTTAACAGCAAATTTTATGCTGGTCTGTCGCCTACCCTGCGCCCAATACTGTTTGCTTTAGCACTTTTCGTTTGCTTTTAGCCTGTCGAACGGTTTCATGCCATGCTTGGTCACTATTGCGGCTAAGCGAGCGCTGTGCCAACGCGCAAACGGATCGCTGGCCCGCTTCGCGGGGAGCTTATTTTTTTGAACAAATGGGGGGAATGTTCATAACTCGCCCTGCGGGCTCAGACAGATGAACATTCTTGTATCTTCAATCTCATGGACATTTCCACCAATCCTGTCATAGTACATACTGCCGTGAGGTTGGGCTGTTGGGGG
>JAYTMT010000253.1:0-1984 GCA_043728315.1 Polaromonas sp.
GCGGGCGCGGGTGCTGCGCGTGCGTGAGTTGTTGGATTGTTTGCTGTCAGACCGACCCAACAGCTACACCGCCAAGCTGCTGTCGCACTTGGTCAAAATCGGCGTGCACAGACGCAGCATTCGCGATTTGATAACTTCCAACACCACGCTGTTGGCCGCCAAAATGGCGGACCGCAGTGCCGAAACAGGTGAAAACTACATCACCCGCAACCGCGCAGAATACTGGGACATGCTGCAAAAAGCGGCGGGGGGCGGTAGCATGGTGGCCATCACCATTTTGGTGAAATACCTGCTGCTGGCTGTGGGCTTTTCTGCCTTTTGGGGTGGTTTTTTTGGTGGCGTGAATTACGCGCTGAGCTTCATTGCCATACAACTCTTGCACTGGACGCTGGCCACCAAGCAGCCCGCCATGACCGCACCCGCCATGGCGGCAAAACTCAAAGACCTGAGTGGTCACGCTGAAGTAGCGTCTTTCGTTGACGAGGTCACGCACGTGGTGCGTTCCCAAGTCGCCGCTGTGTTGGGTAATTTGGCCTTGGTCGTGCCCTGCGTGCTGCTCATCAGCTACCTGATGCAACTTGGCATGGGCAAACCCCTGATCGACCACGCCGAAGCACACCATGCTTTGGCATCGCTCACGCTGCTGGGGCCTACGGCTTTGTTTGCGGCGGCTACGGGTGTTGTCCTGTTTTTGTCCAGCATATTTGCAGGTTGGGCGGAAAACTGGTTTGTGCTGCACCGTTTGGATTCGGCCATGCGCTATAACCCAGCCATCACATCACTGCTCGGTGCGCCACGCGCAGATAGCTGGGCAAAATTTATGCGCAAAAACATCTCGGGTTTTGCGGCCAGTGTGTCGTTAGGCATGATGCTGGGTTTGATTCCGGCATTCTCAAGCTTTTTGGGATTTGGACTAGAACTACGCCATGTGACGCTGTCGACAGGGCAAATCGCCGCCGCCGGTGCGTCGTATGGCTGGGATGTGCTGCATGTGCCGGAGTTACGTGAGGCGCTGCTGTGGGCGATTGCGGGTATTTTTGTGATTGGGCCGCTCAATGTGGGTGTCAGCTACTATTGTGCTTTTAGATTGGCACTGCGGGCGCACAACGTCAGCGTGGGCGAGCGCAAACGTATTCGCAGCGCGGTGTGGCAACGCTTGAACCACGAACCACTGAGTTTTTTATGGCCGCCAAAAGAAGGCAAGAAACCAGAAGTTAAGAAGCCAGAAGATATGCAAACTGAAGTTAAGCTGCCTGAAGAAAAGAACCATTAAGAAAGTACAGTTAAGAGTCTACATGGGTGAATTTGACCTGATTGAACGCTATTTCAAAGCCCCCGCACGAGCCATGCGCGCCACCAACGCTGTGGAAAGCAACAAGATTGCTTTAGGCATTGGCGACGACTGCGCTTTGCTGCAGCCCTCCACTGGCATGCAATTGGCCATTTCCAGCGACATGCTGGTGGCAGGCCGGCATTTTTTCGCCGACGTTGACCCGTTCACTCTGGGCCACAAAGCACTGGCCGTTAATTTGAGCGATTTGGCTGCCTGCGGCGCGAAACCGCTGGCGTTTACCTTGGCTTTGGCCTTACCCCAAGCCGATGCAGCTTGGCTGGCGCCCTTCTCTCGCGGTTTGTTGGCTTTGGCGGCAGAGCACAACTGCGCGCTCATCGGTGGCGACACCACACAAGGGCCGCTGAACATTTGCATCACCGTGTTGGGCGAAGTGCCCAAGAATCAAGCTTTGTTGCGCAGCGGTGCAAAAGCGGGCGATGACATCTACGTCAGCGGCACGCTGGGTGATGCACGCATGGCGCTGGAAGCGATGCGCGGCACGCTGGCACTCCCAATTGAAGCTTTTGCAAGCGCCAAAGCACGCCTAGAAACACCAACACCCCGCGTTGCGCTGGGTATGGCTTTGCGTGGCATAGCCAGCAGCGCGATAGATGTGAGCGATGGTTTGCTGGGCGATTTGGGGCATATTCT
>JAYTMT010000254.1:0-3538 GCA_043728315.1 Polaromonas sp.
GCTGGGGCATGTCCTGCCCATACAACTGTGCCCGGCTGCGGCCATACACCATCAGCAGCACGCACAGCCCCAGCGAGGCCAGAAAACTCAGCACCAACAGAACCAGCATCAGTTGTTCACACCCATGAATTGCTTTTTGTACTCTCGATACGACGTTGAGCGCCACAGCCGAAACAGGCTGCGCATGTGCCAAGCCAAGTGTCGCACACTCTTGAGTGTGCGCCGCTGCGTATGGTGCACCACCACCGCATCTGCGCGCTCCATGCGGTAGCCCAAGAGCTGAGCACGCAGGCAGATGTCCACATCCTCGCAGTACATAAAGTAGCGTTCGTCAAAGCCACCCAGTGTTTTAAAGGTAGTGCTTTTAAACGCCAAGAACGAGCCACTCGCCCAATTCACGGGCTGACCAGATGCAATCGTTGTGCTTGCTCCAAGCTTGCGTAGCATCGCGTGCCAATGCCGTGCCACCAAAGCATACGGACTCACCACAGCACGCTCAAAATCCAGCGGCGCTGCGTTGCTATCGATCTGGCCAGGATAACTAAGACCAACATCATTTTTATTCAACGAGTTTGCCATCGCCACAAAAGGATTGTCCAATAACTCTATATCGGGATTCAATGCGCAAAAATAGTCACTTTTACAAGCAATAAATGCATTGTTATGGTTAGCGCCAAAACCCAGAGGCCGGTCATTCGTTACAAAATCAACTTCAAAGGGAAAGTTGCGTACTCGCAATAAAAGCTCTGAGTCCAGCTGCTCTTGGGTATTATGGGTTACCACTACCTTGTGCAACTGCGCAGAGCATAGCTTTGCAAGCTGAGGCAACAGTCTGCTTAACTGAGCCTGATGACCGTGGCTAACCACAGATACAGTGAATGAGTTTATAGTTTCCCCCACAAAGTAATATACAAACCGGACATCATTGCACAAAATCAATAAAAACTGGGCAAATAGCTGTAGTGACGAGTATTTTGTTACCGCTAAAGATCCGATCAACTAACTGTGTCTTGAATCAAATCGAACATCCCAGGCGTTATCGATACGGAACTGTTTAACCCACCCCGCACTGTCCTCATGCGCCAACGCAGTTGCGCTGGCAGCATGCAAATGTGCAGAGTCCGCATCCGATAGAAACACACCGGGGTGGTTGGCATGAAAACCCATTTCTCCAAAATTTGTAGCCATTACCGGCAAACCCAAAGCGCGGTATTCATAGTATTTGATGGGATCCACGCAGTGCGTCAGTTCGTTGCGCAGGAATGGAATTAGCCCCACGTCAAAGCTTGCCATATGGTCAAGCGCCTGGGCATGTCCGCAGGGCGGCAGTATTTCAACATTGTGTGGCAGTTTTGGGGCAGTAGGTGCGTGCAGCGGGCCAACCAAACGCACCACATCGCGGGGATGCAATTGCGCCAACAATTGCACCCACTCCCAATCAAACCACGAGGCCATCGTACCCACGTAGCCAAACACCCGGGCACCTACAGGCCTATGGGTTTTGCGCTGGCACTGCAGATTAGCCATTAGCGCTGCGTCCAACCCGTTATGTACGATCTTGGCATCCACACCCATTGCAGCAAACTTGTCCCTAAGCCCAGTCGATGAGCAAACCACGCTGGTGACCAGCTTGGCCAGGTGCGCCTCCCGTGTGCGCATCGCAGCCTGCGCTTTGCCGTGGTGAAACGACGGAAAATCGTCCATCGCATCGTACAAAGAGTGCGCTGCGCCCAGCTCTTTCGCGCACAGTAAAGCCAGCTCTGAGGGTTTGCCCATCACCAAAGCAGTGTGCTGCTCGCGCGCAATAACGGCTTGCTGTTCTATAAACGAGCGCCACATCCGGCGTTGTAAACCCGCCGCACCTAATAACGGCTCCATGGCTAGATGCGGTAGCTTGATCAGTTGTAGCCAGTCTGGTGCTGCTGCAGATGTATGGCCTGATCGCGCTTTGGGCATCAACCGTGCCATATCCTGCCAGTTGGGAAAGCGAGACGGATAGGGCTCCACCCAGCCTACCGACGCGCCATGCTCCTTGTGAAACCAGCGCACAAACTTGTGTGGCCGCTGCTCAAAGCTGTGCCAAGGCACAGGAGACAAATACAGCAGCCTCACCCTAGAAAATGCTTTCGCAAAACGTCCACGATACGGCCACTGGCCAGCCCGTCACCGTAGGGAGACACCCCGCGCGCCATACTTGCGTAAGCGCCAGGGTCATCCAGCATTTGCTGGGCAGCCTGCAAGATCAATTCAACGTTCGAGCCCACCAGCTTCACCACGCCCATCTCCACCGCCTCCGGTCGCTCAGTCTCCTCACGCAGCACCAGCACTGGTTTGCCCAACGCGGGGGCCTCTTCTTGCACACCACCTGAGTCACTGATGATCAAATACGCCTTCTGCATGGCCGCCACAAACGGTGCGTAGTCCAGCGGTTCGCACAAAATGATGTTGCGGCATTCACCCAACATCGCATGCGCGACATCTTTCACATTGGGGTTCGGATGCACCGGGTAAAGAATCTGAATATCTGAATTGCGCTCAGCCAGCGTCTTCAGGGCTTGGCAAATATGGCGAAAAGGTTCGCCAAAATTCTCACGCCGATGTGAGGTCACCAGCACCAAACGTTTGCTGCTGTCCAACGCAATATCCAGCGTCAGCTCTTTCGAGGCCGTCATCAACAAGGCATCAATCACTGTATTTCCCGTCACGACGATGTCCGCATCCTGCACCCCTTCGCGCAGCAGATTTTGTCGCGAACCCTCGGTCGGTGCAAAATGCCAACGCGCCAAACGGCCCGCAATCACACGGTTAGCCTCTTCGGGAAAAGGGTTTTGCATATCCCAAGTGCGCAGGCCTGCTTCCACATGGCCAAAAGGAATGCGGTGGTAAAAGCAGGCCAAGGCCACGGTCATCACTGTCGTGGTGTCGCCTTGGGCCAGCACCACGTCGGGCTTCTCCGCCAACAGCACCTTATCCAACTCCAAAAGTAATCTGGCCGTTAAAGTGGTCAAGGCTTGATTGGGCTGCATGATGTCCAGATCCATATCCGGTTCGATGCCAAAAAACGCCATCACCTGATCAAGTAAGTCGCGGTGCTGGGCTGTAGCGAGCACGCGTACCTGCGCCCAGGGCTGTTGTTTCAGAGCCAGTATGACCGGGGCCATTTTGATGGCCTCGGGGCGGGTGCCCACCACGCACAGGATGTTCTTTTTCATGAGGGTTTTGATCTTATGCGCATCCAGGCAACGCTGACATTCACAGATGTTTTCTAAAGAGTCTGGGTCGATAGACACCATGCAGCTCGGTTCCACGGCCACCCGCCGCAAAGAGTTCAACCTCTGCATTCACCATCATGGCAATGGTCTTGCAATCCTCGGGCTTGCCGAGATCATAGTTGTCGCTATAGGCCAGGTTAACCAAGCGCCAAAGAAAACAGTTCCGTCGGTAGACATCTTCCGGGTGAAACCATCGGTCTAAAACTGGCTCAATATCTTCACTGCGAATACCTTCAAAGCAACCCACCGAATAATCGTTGTCGGGT
>JAYTMT010000255.1:0-3651 GCA_043728315.1 Polaromonas sp.
CGCCGCCGCCCCGCGCTAGTACAAAATCCAGCCCGTACAAAAACGCCCCCTAAAACGAGCCTATTCCCAAACCACCGCACCTTTGCCCTTGTACCAGCCTTCCACTTGGCTCTCCACATTGGCCTCAATCTTGTTGCGCTTGATCTTCATGGTAGGCGTAAGGCAGCCGTTCTCAATCGACCATGGCTCCTTGGCAATCACCAGCATTTTGAGCTGCTCGTAGTCGGCCACTTTGGCATTCACCTCTTTGAGCACTTGGCCCAGCTGGGTTTGCACCTCGGCGCGCACCGCTGCATCGCCCATTTTGGGGCGAATGTCTTCGGCCAATACCACCAAGCCATAAGCGGCGGATTGGCCCACGCCCGATACCATCACCGATTCGACCATGGGGTGGGCGTTGATCATGCTCTCAATGGGCGCGGGCGCCACGTATTTGCCTTTGCCAGTTTTGAACAACTCTTTGAGGCGGCCCGTGATGCGCATCAGGCCTTGGGCATTGATTTCGCCCAAATCGCCCGTGCGGAAGTAGCCGTCTTCGGTGAAGCTCTCGGCATCCAGATCGGGGCGCTTGTAATAGCCCACCATGCGGCCAATCGATTTGATTTGGATCTCGCCTTGGTCGCTGATGCGCGCTTGCACGCCTTTGCGCGCCACGCCCACATAGCCCGGTGCGCCCATTTCCACGCTCGAGAAATACGAGTAGGCAAAGTCTTCGGTCATGCCGTAGCCTTCAATCAGGCCAAGGCCTAGGCGGCGGTACCAGCTGATCAGCTCAGCAGGCAAGGGCGCAGAGCCGCTGCCAGCCATTTTGACTTGGTCCAGCCCCAAGCCTTTGAGCACTTTTTTGCCCACAATTTTGCCCAAAATAGGAATGCTGAGCAAGCGGCTGAGCTTGGCAGGCGGCATTTTGCCAAACACGCCTTGCTGAAACTTGAGCCACAGGCGCGGCACCGAGATAAACATGGTGGGCGTTGCGCGCTGCAAATCTTTGAGGAAGGTATCCAGAGATTCAGCGAAGAACACATGGATTTGGCCGTTGACGATCGAGGCGCATTCCACATAAGCGCGCTCAAACACGTGGGCCAGCGGCAAGTATGACAACACGCGGTTGCTCGTGCCCACGCCCAGCGTATCGCCGTAGCTCTCGACAATGCCCTCAGATGCTGCAGATACATGCCCAAAACTATGCATCACGCCTTTGGGCTGACCGGTTGAACCTGAGGTGTAGATGATCATGGCCAAATCGTCGGCCTTGCGCGCAGGATTGCCAGCAATTGGCTTGCTGCGTGCAGTGATGGCATCCCATGTGTCATACGTGGTTTTGGGGGCGAGCGGGAAAGCAATGCGCGGCATACCAGCTGGCACGCCGGGCTCTTGCTTGTTCCAAGTGTCGAGCTTGCCCACAAACAGCAGGCTCGCGCCGCTGTGCTCGAGCACAAACTTCACGGTGTCAGCGCCTTCGGTGGGGAAAATCGCCACTGTGGTGTAGCCAGCCATCCAAATAGCCAACTCCGCCATGAAGAAATGGGCACAGTTTTTGGACAAAATACCAATGCGTGCACCAGGCTCAAAACCCAGCGTTTGCAAATGGGTGGCCATTTTGCGGGCCTCTTCCATGGTTTGCGCCCATGTGTAATTAACAGGTGGTTTGTCACCATCAGGCTGGGTTAAATACACCGAATTGGCGCGGTTGGTTTCGTGCGAATACGCGTAATCTAGGATGAGTTTTTTGTTGGCCATGGACTTAACTTTCTGGGTTTAAAACGTGCGGTTTGCAGGCGTTTGCTGTGCAAATACTGCTGATTACGAAGGTACTATCTTGATGCGCAGGTGTCAATCAGGGTTTTCAGCCTGAAATTTAGACTCTAAAGCCAAGCACGCACGGCTAAAACCACTCTAGCTGGTGTGGGCTGTATTTAATCGCCTAAATCTAGCGTGGTAGCCACAGGCACATCGCCCAGCGCATCAAAATGGGCCACCACCCAAGCGCGTGCGGCCTCTTGCGCAGCGGCTTTGATCTGCGCCAATACAAAACCAATGGAGGGCTTGTCCAGCGCGGCAAAGGGATCGTCGATCAATGTCAAGGCTGCGCCGCTGGCAAAAGCCCCAGCCAGCCACACTTTGCGCTTAGAGCCCGTGGACAGCATGAACAAAGCCTTGTGTTGGTGCTCTGAGAGCGACAAACCGCCAATGAGGGTGCTTAAACGCTGCGGGTCGAAATTTGGATACTTGTTTGCCAGCTCCTGCCAAAACGCCTGCGCAGTGATCTGGTCAAACGCAGCCGTTTTGAAGTCCATCCAAAACACTTGTGCTTTATAGGCCAGCGGCTGCTCTTTGAAGCAGATACCGCCCAACTGCAAAGTGCCACTGCCCGCAGGCAAATCCCCCGCCAAAACCCGCAGCAGCGTGGTTTTGCCGCAGCCATCGCCCCCGCGCACCAAGCTCACGCCGCATGGCGCATGCAGCGACACATTTGCAAACACGGGGCCCTGCGGGTAGCTGAAACTTAGATTGTTGGCCAGCAAAGTAGGCGTGGGTGTGGACGTAGAACGGAGCATCGTTGTGTGCGCTTAGGCGCGCTTGCGCGTTTGCGAGTGCGCCTGCATGGGCTTCAATGCAGTATCAAGCACCCAGTTACGCAGCCAATCTGCGGCCTTGCAGGGGGTAAGCCGGGTCGTTGTAGCCCGCCACTGCAGGGTGGCCGGGCGTTACCAGCGCGTTCACCAAGGCTTCGTCTTCTGGGCTGATGCTGCAAGCCAGAGCACCCAAATAATCCTGCCACTGCGCCAAGGTGCGTGGCCCAGCTATCACGGCACTCACGGCTTGGTTGGCCAGCACCCACGCCGTGGCAAAGTGGGACAGCGCCACGCCCTTGGCATCGCAATGCGTTTTGAGCGTGTGGGCAACCTGTAGCGAGCGCTCTTGAAATTCGGTTTCCAGTATCCGCTTGTCGCCGCGGCCAGCGCGCGAATCTCCTGCGGGCTTGGCACCGGGCGCGTATTTGCCCGACAGCACACCGCGTGCAATCGGGCTGTAGGGCACCACGCCTAGCCCATAATGCGCACAGGCGGGCAATACCTCCACCTCGGGCTGGCGGTTGAGCAGGTTGTAATACGGCTGGCAGACCACAGGCGCAGGCATGTTGAGCGCGCGTGCCATGTGCACCATGTCGGCAATGCGCCAGCCGCGAAAATTAGACACGCCCCAGTAGCGGATTTTGCCATCACGCAGCAGCGCGTCTATGGCGCGCAGGGCTTCTTCCATGTCCATGCCGTTGAAATCACGGTGCAGATAATAGATGTCAAGGTAATCAGTGCCCAAGCGCTGCAAGCTGGCCTCGCAGGCGCGCAAAATCCAAGCGCGGGAATACTGCGATTCATTGGGCAGCTCCGACATTTTGTTGCCTACCTTGCTGGCCAGCACCCAGCTGGCGCGCTGGCCCTTGAGCAGTTCGCCCACCATCAGCTCCGATTTTCCCGTGGAATACACATCTGCGGTGTCTATAAAATTTACCCCGTGTTCGCGGGCATGCGCGGCTATGTTGTGGGCCTCATCGAGCGCCGTTTGGTCGCCAAACATCATGCTGCCAAGGCACAGGGCGGATACTTTGAGGGGGCTTTTGCCTAGGCTGCGGTATTGCATGGGTTTCTC
>JAYTMT010000256.1:0-23035 GCA_043728315.1 Polaromonas sp.
GAGGAATGTTCATAACTCGGGCTAAAGCCCTCAAACAGATGAACATTCTGATCTCCCATTTGCTCGAAAAAACAAGCCCAGCGCCCCGATTGTTTGCGCGTGGGCACAGCGCTCGCTTAGCCGCAGCAGGAGGTGGTGGGGTGTTTTGGCGGTATTTGGCTGCTGTTTGTATTCTTTAAGAAAAATAGTGCAGATGTCACCGTCATATGGTCATAGTGCGCTCTATATTTCGTAGCAAATCCAAGTCTAAGAGCGGCTGATTTGGTATTAAAGCCTCAGCGTGAGCATAGCCCGATCAGCGTTTTGGCTCTCCCGTCCGACCGATTTCCGGTACCCCGGCATGAGGGAGCGGCGGGAGAGCCAAAACGCTGATCGGGCGCGCTAGACAAGACAACAAAACGCAAAACGCTGTTCGGGTGCGCAAGAACGAAGAAAACGACACCAAACAACTCTGCTCGGGCGCTACAAAACAAGCAGCCTCAAAAGCAAAAAACCCTCTAAACAAACAGCATTGAGTACCTCACTCCAGAAATATCGAAACATGAGACCAACTCTTCACGCCCATGCCGTTGTAGCAAATTCTCGCCATCCCTGAGCCAAGTCTGCGGTTTTCGCGCTAGACTGCGCGCATTCGCAAGGAGCACTATGAACAACCCCTCAGAGAGCAGCGCCGTTTACGGCGCAGGCAAGCAATCGGTAGCGGCTGCACGCAAGCCTGTGAGCCTACCGCGCCTGCGCGAAATGCGCGAGCGGGGCGAGAAAATCACCATGCTCACGGCCTACGATGCCACCTTTGCCAGCGTGGCCGATGCGGCGGGGGTGGAAACTATTTTGGTGGGCGACTCGCTGGGCATGGTCTGCCAAGGCCTGCCCAGCACCACGGGCGTGTCGCTTGAGACCATGCGCTACCACGTGGAATCGGTCTCGCGCGGGCTGCACCGAACGAACGGCACGGCGTGGCTGATTGGCGATCTGCCCTTTGGCAGCTACCATGAAAGCCGCGAACAGGCGCTGCGCAGCGCGGCGGTGCTGATGCAGGCGGGCGCGCATATGGTCAAACTCGAAGGCGGGGGCTGGACGACGGAGGTGGTGCGCTTTTTGGTGGAGCGTGGTATTCCGGTGTGCGCGCATTTGGGGCTTACGCCGCAAACCGTGCACGCGCTGGGCGGCTACCGCGTGCAGGGCCGTTCCGACGAATCGGCTGCCCTGCTCAAGCAACACGCCCACGCCCTGCAAGAGGCGGGCGCAGCCATGCTGGTGCTAGAAATGGTGCCCGCAGCCTTGTCGGCCGCGCTCACCGACGAGCTAACCACTTGCCACACCATTGGCATAGGCGCTGGCAATGGCTGCGCAGGCCAAGTGCTGGTGCTGCACGACATGCTGGGCATTAACTTAGGCAAAATGCCCAAATTTGTGCGCAATTTCATGCAAGACGCGGCCAACACCAAGGGCAGCGTGCAAGGCGCTTTTGAGGCCTATGTCAACGCCGTGAAAAGCGGCGCGTTTCCAGACAATGTGCTGCATGCTTGGTAATCCAAACTTTGACGAGCTTGGTCGCACTGGATATTTCTGACTGCTCTGATTTAATCCCCGAGCTTTTTTCCCGCAATCCTCTCTTTTCCCCTCGCCCTGAGCCTGCCCTAGGGCTTTAGCCATACCCCCTCCACCATGAAAATCTGCCACACCATTGCCGACCTGCGCTCCACATTAGCGGGCAAACGCAGCGCCTTCGTCCCCACCATGGGCAATCTGCACGCGGGCCATATCTCGTTGCTACAACTGGCCAAGCCGCTGGGAGACACGGTGGTATCCAGCATTTTTGTGAATCGCTTGCAGTTTTTACCGCACGAAGACTTTGACAAATACCCGCGCACATGGCAAAGCGACTGCGCCCAGCTGGAGGCCGCAGGCTGCGACGTGTTATTCGCACCCGATGAGGCCGAGCTCTACCCCCAGCCGCAGGGCTTTAAAGTGCATCCACCCGCAGGCATGGCCGATGTATTAGAGGGCGAGTTTCGCCCCGGATTTTTCATTGGCGTGTCCACCGTGGTGATGAAATTGTTCCAGTGCGTGCAGCCCGCAGCCGCCGTGTTTGGCAAAAAAGACTACCAACAACTCATGGTGTTGCAGAGCATGGTGCAGCAGTTTGCCATGCCCATCCACATGGTGGCCGGTGAAACCCTGCGCGCAGGCGACGGGCTGGCGCTGAGCTCACGCAACGGCTTTTTGAGCACCACCGAGCGCGCCGAGGCGGTGCAGCTAAGCGCGGCTTTGCGCGGCATGATTGCCCAGCTGCAAGCCATGGCAGCAAACGGCGTGACAGATGGCTCGCAGCAAGGCATTTCGCCCAATTTTGCCCAAGCCATACCCGCCCTAGAAGCGCAGGCCATGCAAGCCCTGCGCGCCCGCGGCTGGCAGCCCGACTACCTCACCGTGCGCCGCCGCGCCGACCTGGCCGCGCCGCAGGCTGGCGACGCGCTGGGCAGCTTGGTGGCGCTGGGCGCGGCCAAGCTGGGCACTACGCGGCTGATTGACAATATCGAATGTTGACCTTTTTACAAGTATGATTTAAATTAAATTTGTACTTATAATAAGTACAAATTTATCATAAACCATACTTTATGGACGATCAACTAGAACCCACCGAGAACGAGCAGCGGCGCGGCTACCGCAGCGCCATCCGCCAAAAAATCATCGACAGCATTGCGCGGCGAATGCCTGCGCTCACGCTGCGCGATGTGTGGCTGCCCACCGTGGGCGACAAAGCCATAGCGGTGATTGGCATGCGCCGCGCAGGCAAAACCTCGCTTTTGTGGCAAATCATGGCCCAGCAGCTGGCCAGCGGCACGCCGCGCGAAGCACTGGTGTATTTCAGCTTTGAAGACGAGCGCTTGGCGGGCATGGCGGCCATTGATCTGCAGCTGGTGGTTGAGGAGTATTACAAGCTCTATCCAGCGCGCCGCGACCGCGACAAAACTGTGTTTTTGCTCGATGAAATCCAACTGGTCTCCGGCTGGGAAAGCTTTGTGCGCCGCATTTTAGACACCGAGACGATTCATTTGTATTTGTCAGGCTCATCGGCCAAACTGCTCTCGCGCGAGATCGCCACCAGCATGCGTGGGCGCGCCTTAGAGGCCATCGTCACGCCTTTTAGTTTCAAGGAAACGCTGCGCCACCACGGCGCCCTGCCCATCCACTCAGAAGCAGCCCACAATCACTGGACCAAAGCGCAGCGCTCTGCCCTGCACCAGCGCTTGGTGCAATACCTTGCGTACGGCGGCTTCCCCGAGGTGCAAAGCCTGCTGGCCCCACAAGACACGCGCCAGCGCCTTGAGCTGCTTAAAACCTATGTGGACGTGGTGCTGCTGCGCGACGTGATTGAGCGGCACAACGTCACCCAGCCCCAAGTGCTGCGCTGGCTGGTGCAGCAGCTCTTGGGCAATGCAGCAGGCGCGTTCAGTGTGAATAAGTTTTTTAACGACCTCAAATCACGCGGCATTGCCGTGGGCAAAGAGCGTTTGCACGAGTATTTGGCCCACCTAGAAGACACGTTTTTAGTCACCAGCATCAGCATAGCCAGCGAGTCTGAGCGCCGCCGCCAAGTCAACCCGCGCAAATCCTACCCCGTGGACACAGGGCTGTCGGCCTTGTTTGACCCCGTGGGCAAGCCCAACACCGGCCACGCACTAGAAACAGTGGTGCTGCACGAATGCCTGCGCCGTGGCCACGCACTAGCCTATGTGCGCACAGCGTCGGGCTACGAGGTGGACTTTTTGGCCACCCGCTACGACGGCGCGCAAACCCTCATCCAAGTCTGCGCCGACCTGGAGGGCAGCGCCGCCCTAGCGCGCGAAACCCGCGCCCTGCACGAAGCGCAGCTCGAATACCCCCACGCCGCATGCCTGCTTATCGTGCTAGAGCAGCCCGTGCAGGAAATCACCGTAGCGGGCATATCTATCGTGCTGGCGCTTGATTGGTTGTTGGATGTTGATTGAAGGTATGAATTCAGTATTTAATCCATACTGAGATAGCTACGCGACTCACTCCGTCACCGGCTCGCGCCCCATCAGCAGCGCCACAGCCTGCGCGGGCTGGAGTTGGCCGTTTAAAAGCGCCACCACGCATTCCGTAATCGGCATGTGCACGCCCACGCTGCGGGCGCGCTGCAGCACGGCGCTGGCGCAGCGCACGCCTTCGGCCACATGGCCTAGCGACGCGGTGGCCTGCGCGGCGCTGTGGCCGCGCGCCAGCAGCAAGCCCACTTGGCGGTTGCGGCTCAAATCGCCGGTGGCGGTGAGCACCAAGTCGCCCAAACCGCTCAAGCCCATGAAAGTCTCGGCCTTAGCGCCCAGCGCCACGCCTAAGCGCGTCATTTCGGCCAAGCCGCGGGTGATCAGGGCGGCGCGGGCGTTTAAGCCTAAATCAAGCCCATCGCACAGCCCGGTGGCAATGGCCAGCACGTTTTTCACCGCGCCACCCACCTCCACGCCCACCAAATCGTCGCTGGCATAGACCCGCAGCGTGGGCGAGTGAAAGGCGGCTACCAAAGCATCGCGCACCGCAGCATGTGGGCTGGCAGCCACCAAAGCCGTGGGCTGGCCGCTGGCCACCTCTTGCGCAAAGCTTGGGCCGCTCAATATACCTGCTTTCAAATTAGGAGCAACAGATGACCATATGTCGCCGACATTGTGCGATTTTTCTGTCAATTGGCCATTTTCAAGCGTTTGGCTTGACTCAAAACCTTTGCACAGCCACGCCACAGGCTGCGTGCAATCAGCCAGCGTGCTCAACCACTGGCGCACGCCAGACACAGGCGTAGCAATGACGATTAAATCGGTATCAAAAGAGGCGACTGTGACTTTGGATTGAAGCGCTGAGCTAACTGAAGCGGTAAGCGATGGGGAGTAAGAAGTGGCGGATTTTGCAGCGGAAATCCCAAGCAATGAATCGCCCAAATACACCGCAAAAGCCTTCGCATCCGCAATCCGCAGCGCCGCTGGTAGCGGCGTATCGGGCAAATACTGCGCATTGCCCAGCCCCGCAGCCTGCGCAACTAGCAGCGCATCACGCTGCGCTGCGCTGCGCGCCAGCAAAGTCACGGCATGCCGCGCCACCCCTGCGCCATCCACATGCGTAGCAGCCGCCACAGCCAGCGCCGTTCCCCAAGCTCCTGCACCAATGATGAGAATACGCATACTACACAATCAGTAGCAAACTATGACCATATGACGCTGACATTGGCAGTATTTTTCATAAAAAGATAATCCTAGTCAAACTACTACCAAATTTCAGAAGCTCCCAACCTTCAAGTAATTAGGCGCAAACTAACGCCCTAAAAACCAAAAATTTGGGTATCCCTTTAGCGTCTTTCGCGAAACCTTTGCATCTTCTGCGTCCGGTAGTTTGGTATTTTTTAGCGTCTTTCGCGCAAATTTCGCGCCCTTCGCGGCCGGAAATTTTGGTATTCCTTATGCGTCCTCTGCGAAACCTTCGCGCCCTCGGCGTTCAAAAGGCGTTCGGTTTTCAGGCCGCAGCCGTGCCCTCAGCCGAAGCAGCCGCAGCCGCCTGTTGCTGCTCATACATAGCCTGAAAATTGATCTCGGCCAAATGCACAGGCGGAAAGCCCGCGCGCGTGACGGTATCGGCCACGCTGGCGCGCAGATACGGGTACACAATTTGCGGGCAGGCAATGCCCATGATGGCGCCCATTTGCTCTTGCGGCACGTTGCGGATTTCAAAAATTCCGGCTTGCTTGGCTTCCACCAAAAACACCGTGCGGTCACCAATCTTAGTAGTCACCGTGGCCGTCACGGCCACTTCAAAGATGCCCTCGGCCACAGCCTGCGCGTCAATGCCCAGCTGAATATCCACCGCTGGCTGCTCTTGCTCTAGCAAAATCGCAGGTGAATTGGGCTGCTCTAGGGACAAATCTTTCAGATATACACGCTGGATTTGGAACACGGGGTCCAGTGATACGGTGTTTTCAGCAACAGGAGCAATGGTGTCAGCCATGGGGTTTCTTTCAGTTCAAAATTTGTGTAAAGGCTTCGACAAGCTCAGCCCGAACGGGGGTGGAAAAGAGGCAAAGGGAAAACAGGGAAAACGTGAAATACAACGCTGAAATATGGCCAATTGAAAAAAACCATATTTTCAAAAATAAGAGCAATCAAGCCGCAGCCAACATGGGCAGCAGCTCGCCTTTGGCATCCAGCGCTACCAAATCATCGCAGCCGCCCACATGGGTGTCGCCAATGAAAATTTGCGGCACGGTGCGTTTTTGGGTACGCTGCATCATCAAGTCGCGCTGGGCGGGGTCGGTGTCGATGCGGATTTCTTCGATGTGCTCCACGCCTTTGGCTTTGAGGATGCTTTTGGCGCGGATGCAGTAGGGGCATACGGCCGTGGTGTACATGGTGACTTTGTTCATGGTATTGCTCCAAAAAACCAGCTAGCTTGCCGATTTGTATGACTGGTTAAGACGGGTATTAAGTCTGGTATCAGGTCGGGTATTTGAGGGCTATTCACGCTTTTTCAATCGGCAAATTGGCTTCGCGCCATGCCTTGAGGCCGCCTGTAAGGGCTTGCGCCTTCTCGTAACCCAGCTTTTTGGCCATGCCTTCCACACGGGAAGCGCGCGCGCCTTTTTCGCAGACAAAAATCACTGGCAGGGCTTTGTTTTTCACCACGCCTTCTAGTTTGGCCTCTATGTCGTTGACGGGGATATTTTTGGCCCCGCCCACGTGGCCAAGGGCGTATTCCTCGGCCTCGCTCACGTCAATCACCACGGCTTTTTCGCGGTTAATCAGCTGCACCGCAGCCGCTGGCGAGAGACCGCCGCCTAAAGCGCCGCCCTTCACCACAGGCCACAGCAGCATGGCACCAGAGCTCAAGGCCACCAGCATTAAAGTCCAATTGTCGATAAAAAATTTCATTCAAGCTCACTCTTTTGCCGCAAGGCGTAAACCCTCTATTCTAAAATACAAGCCTCCCCAACGCCGCCTTGGCACGCAATTAGCACTAAAAACATGCACAAACTCGTTTTAATCCGCCACGGCGAATCCACTTGGAACCTTGAAAACCGCTTCACTGGCTGGACCGACGTGGATTTAACCCCCACGGGCGTGCAGCAGGCCAAGCGCGCCGGCCAGCTGCTCAAGGAAAGCGGCTACGAATTTGACGTCTGCTACACCAGCATGCTCAAGCGCGCCACCCGCACGCTGTGGCACACGCTCGATGAAATGGACCGCACTTGGCTGCCCGTGGTGCACGCTTGGCGGCTCAATGAGCGCCACTACGGCGCGCTGCAAGGCCTGAACAAGGCCGACATGGCCAAGCAATATGGCGACGCGCAGGTGCTGGTGTGGCGGCGCAGCTACGACACGCCGCCGCCCGCGCTGGAGGCGGGCGACGCACGCAGCGAGCGCGGCGATCTGCGCTACGCCAAACTCAACCCTAACCAAATCCCGCTCACCGAATGCCTCAAAGACACGGTAGAGCGCGTGATGCCGCTGTGGCAAGAATCGCTCGCGCCCGCCATCAAAGCTGGCAAGCGCGTGGTGATTGCCGCCCATGGCAATTCGATTCGCGCCTTGGTCAAATACCTTGACAACATCGGCGACGACGACATTGTGGGCGTGAACATCCCCAACGGCATTCCGCTGGTGTATGAGCTGGACGCGGATTTGAAACCGATCAAACATTATTACTTGGGCGATGCCGATGCGGCGGCCAAGGCGGCTGCGGCCGTGGCGGCGCAGGGCAAGGCTTGAACGCTGGCTGGCAGGCCGTAAGCGGCGCTGCAATTGTGCAAGTTAAAGGCAACTTATCAGCAAAAGCCAAGTCTTAGGTGTATATTGCACTTTCGGCTTATCGGCACACAGGCATTTCGCATGAACACTAAACTCAAAATCGCTGGCTGGATCTCTATGGGGGTCGTGGCGGGCTCGCTCACCACCATGTCGCTGCAATCGATTGCGCGCGGCGCGCTTGCGCCTTTGCCGCTGGAGGAATTGCAGCAATTAGCGGCAGTGTTTGGCATGGTCAAGTCCGATTATGTGGAGCCCGTTGACGAGAAAAAACTCATCACCGAAGCCATCACAGGCATGGTGGCCAGCCTTGACCCGCACAGCCAGTATTACGATAAAAAATCCTTCAAAGAATTCCGCGAAGGCACTTCTGGCCGCTTTGTGGGTGTGGGCATTGAAATCAGCCAAGAAGACGGCTATGTGAAAGTGGTCTCGCCCATTGAAGGCTCGCCTGCATTCAGAGCAGGTCTTAAGCCCAATGATCTGATCACCAAAATTGACGACACGGCTGTCAAAGGCATCAGCCTGAACGACGCGGTGAAAAAGATGCGCGGCGAGCCAGCCACCAAAGTCATTTTGACGATTCTGCGCCGCGAAGAAAACAACCGTGTGTTCCCAGTGACGATTACCCGCGAAGAAATCCGCACGCAGTCGGTGCGCAGCAAGGTGGTGGAGCCGGGCTACGCGTGGATTCGCGTGAGCCAATTCCAAGATGCCACGGTGGACGACTTTGCCCGCAAGATGGAAGAAATTTACAAAGCAGAGCCTAACCTCAAAGGCCTTGTGCTGGACTTGCGCAACGACCCGGGCGGCTTGCTGGATGCGGCTGTGGCGATCAGCGCCGCATTTTTACCCGAAAACGTGACCGTGGTGACCACCAATGGGCAGCTGGCTGAGAGCAAGTCGGTGTACAAAGCATCGCCCGAGTTTTACCGCCGCAGCGGCAGCAATGACCCGATCAAACGCCTTGTGGCAAACACCAAGGGAGCCATCAAAACAGTGCCTCTGGTGGTGTTGGTCAACGAAGGCTCAGCATCGGCCAGCGAGATTGTGGCCGGTGCGCTGCAAGACTTCAAACGCGGCGCCATCATGGGCAGCCAAACCTTTGGCAAGGGCAGTGTGCAAGTGGTGCGGCCGCTAGGGCCCGACACCGGCATTAAGCTGACCACCGCGCGCTATTTCACGCCTCTGGGCCGCTCGATTCAGGCCAAGGGCATTGTGCCGGACGTGATGGTGGACGAAACCGAAGAAGGCAATTTGTTTGCCGCCCTGCGCACCCGCGAGGCCGACTTGCAAAAACACATCAACAGCGGCCAAGGCGATGCCAGCAAAGAGGCGGCTGCTGAAGACGTGCGCAAAAAAGAGATGGAAAAAGCCCGCGAAGAAGCGCGCAAACGCCTTGACGAAGAGAGCAAAAAACCACCCGAGCAGCGCCGCCTGCCCGAGTTTGGCAGCGACAAAGATTTTCAGCTGATGCAGGCGCTCAACCAGCTCAAAGGCAAGCCTGTGCTGGTGAGTAAAACCTTGACTGAGCGCAAGGAAGAGAAGAAAGAGTAAGGTCTGCCCCAGAGTTCAAAGCCATGACCGACGACGAGCTGCTGCGCTACTCGCGCCACATCCTGCTCAACGAGATCGGCGTTGAAGGCCAAGAAAAACTCCTGGCCTCCCGCGCGCTGATCATTGGCGCAGGTGGCTTGGGCTCACCCGTGGCTTTGTATATGGGCACTGCAGGTGTAGGCCACATCACCATTGTCGACAACGACGTGGTGGATGTGACTAACTTGCAGCGTCAAATTGCACATAACACGGCCAACGTCGGCGTGAATAAGTCATTGTCTGCTGCAGAGTGCATAGCAGCTATCAACCCATTGGCGCGTGTGGAATGCATCACCGAGCGTGCCGACGCAGCGCTGTTGGATACGCTGGTCGCACGGTCGGATGTCGTCATAGACTGCTGCGACAACTTTGCCACCCGCCACGCCATCAACGCCGCCTGCGTAGCGCACCGCGTGCCCTTGGTCAGCGGCGCAGCCATTCGCTTTGACGGCCAAATAACAGTGTACGACGCACGCGACCCACAATCTCCCTGCTATGCCTGCGTGTTCCCGTTTGATGCCACATTCGAGGAAACCCGCTGCGCCACCATGGGCGTGTTCGCACCCTTGGTAGGCATCATAGGCAGCATGCAAGCGGCCGAGGCTTTGAAGCTGCTAACGGGCACAGGCACACCGCTCACAGGCCGCCTGCAAATGCTCGACGGCAGAGCGATGGAATGGAACGAGGTGCGGGTGGGACGCAATGCGGGCTGTGTGGTGTGCGGGTAAGCTCCAAGCAATTCAAGCGCGCGGTCTTGGTGGGTTTTGAAGTAAGTTTACGTCTTGAGTGCCGACACTTTTTAAGCTATCGCAGTCACAAAAAAAATTGGGTCATCGACACTTGCTCTTCCTGCGACACTTCGCGGGCGTAGATAAACAGAGACTCAGGAACGCGCAATGCATACTGAGCCATAGCATCAACCATGGGCTTATGCTGTCAACATTTCCAAAGCCATCTCATTGGGCTTATCGGTGAGTTTACTCACATCCAGCATTTCAATGCCCAAGACGCGCCCATTGGCATCGGTATCCAAAAACACATTGGGACGCACCTCGTCGCTGTCGGCGATTGTGCCGCTCGATAGGCGAATGTACATGGCATCTGCTTTGGGGTCGTATTCAATTTTCATGTTGTAACTCCATATTTTGCAAGCTTGCTAGTGGCCACCACGGTGATGACCGACACCACCGCACCGTGTTCATAAATAACGCGCAACAACACCATTTTGTCACCACGCTCGATCAACCCACGCGCTTCATAGCGGTCATTGTTAGCCACCAATTTTTCGCGTGGATGCATGAGCACATCGACAACTTCAGCCTTGCTCACGCCCCGCTCTGCCATGCGCATGAGTGCATGGCTGGTAAATTGAATGTCATCTGCATTCATAACAAACGATTCTCAAAGTTAACACGTGTATATTTACGAATGCCAAAAGGGGTGGTGATTGTGGCTTTATGCATAAAGTGCTATTGTGCCCTGCGTTCCTCATACTGTCATCTGCAATATCTGGATTAAATCGAAAAAATCAGGGGATGTTCCATCACAAAAATACAATACATAGCTGAAATAAAGGTGCCCAATATTGCGCTACGGAGGTAAAAATATTCCTGAATTTATAGCAAACAATGACCATAATACAATGACATATGCCAAAAATTCCTAAAATTACCCGCAGACAAGCCCTGGCCGCTAGCTTGGCGCTGTGCCCCATGCTGGGCAGCGCGCAAAGCGCAGCTTTTCCATCCAAGCCGATCAAAGTGCTCATTGGCGTGCCCGCTGGCGGCACACAGGATATTTTGACGCGGGCGCTGGCTGATGCCATGCGCGGGAGCTTGGGCACACTGGTGCTGGAGCACCGCGCGGGCGCTGCTGGGCGCATTGCGGCTGAGGCGGTGAAAAACGCCGAGCCCGATGGCCACACCCTGCTGCTGGGCCCGGCCAGCGTCATGAGCATATTTCCCAGCGCCTATGGCAAGCTGGGCTACGACCCGATTGGCGACTTTGCGCCTATAGTGAATGCGGCCAGCTTTGAGCTGGCGCTGGTGGTGCACCACAGCGTGCCTGCGAACAATTTGGCAGAATTCATCGCTTGGGCCAAAACGCAGGGCAGCAAAGTCAGCTTTGCGTCCTATGGAGCGGGCACGCCCTCGCATTTTTTGGGCGAAATGCTCAACCGCGCGGCGGGTTTGCAGATGCTGCATGTGCCGTATCGCGGCTCCACGCCTGCGCGGCAAGACGTGATGGGCGGCAGCGTGCAGGCCTATTTTGACACCGTGGGTGGCGCAATCAGCATGCAGCCCACGGGCAGGGTGAAGGTGCTGGCCACCAGTGGCGCTAAGCGCTCGCCGCCCATGCCGGGCGTGCCCACCTTCACCGAGCTGGGCTACCCAGCAGTACAGGCCAGCGCATGGTTTGCTTACTTTGCACCGGTGAAAACGCCCAAGCCAATACTGGACAAGCTGCGCGCAGAATTCATGAAAGCGGTGAACACGCGCGAGGTGCGCCAGCAGCTACTGCTCAACGGCATGTACCCCGTGGGCGATGACTACCAGCAGCTGGCCCGCACACTTCAAGCAGACACTGCGCGCTGGGCCAAGATAGTGCAAGCCGCCAATTTCAAAGCTGCTGATTGAGCATTGGCCATCAAACGATTACCGAAAAGTCACTTTTTAATAGCAAACAATGACCATATGACGCTGACATATGCCTGAAATTTCTCAAAAACTCCGCCCCAACATCATTTTCATCGTGGCTGACGACTTGGGCTATGCCGACTTGGGCTGCTACGGCGGCCGAGCGCCTGTGTCGCCCGTGTTGGACGGCTTGGCCGAGGGCGGCATGCGCTTCACGCAGGGCTATGCCAACTCCCCCGTGTGCTCGCCCACACGCTTTGCGCTCATGACCGCACGCTACCAATACCGCCTGCGCGGCGCGGCCGAGGAGCCCATCAGCAGCAAATCACGCGGCAGCACCACGCTGGGCCTGCCGCCTGCGCACCCCAGCCTGCCCTCGCTCTTAAAAGCCAGCGGCTACCGCACGGCCTTGGTGGGCAAATGGCATTTGGGCTATGCGCCCCATTTCAGCCCGATTTTGTCGGGCTATGAGGAGTTTTTTGGCCCCATGAGCGGGGGTGTGGACTATTTCACCCACTGCGATTCGCGTGGCGTGCATGACCTGTGGGCGCATGGAATCGCAGAACCGGCCGAGGCCAACAAAGCGGGCTCAGTCAGCGAAATCACGCGCGAAGGCTATTTAACCGACCTGCTCTCGGCGCAGGCGGTGGATTTTGTCAAACGCCAACGCGCAGACCAGCCCTTCTTTTTAAGCCTGCACTACACCGCGCCGCATTGGCCATGGGAGAGCCGCGATGACGCAGACGTGGCCGTGAGCGCGGCCAGCAACCTGTTTCACACCCACGGCGGGTCAATTCATACCTACCGCAAAATGATTGGGCACATGGACGAAGGCATTGGGCAAATCGTTGCGCAATTGCGCGCACAGGGGCAGCTGGACAACACCCTGATTGTGTTCACCAGCGACAACGGCGGCGAGCGCTTTTCTGACAACTGGCCACTGGTAGGCGGCAAAATGGACCTCACCGAAGGCGGCATCCGTGTGCCCTACATCGCGCATTGGCCAGCGCGCATAGCCGCTGGCGGCGTGAGCGAACAACAATGCCTGACCATGGACTGGAGCGCCACCATGCTCGCCGCTGCGGGCGTGGCCGCCCACCCTGACTACCCACTGGATGGCATCTCGCTCCTACCCGTGCTGGCCGATGCAAGCCACACATTCGCGCGCCCCATGGCTTGGCGCATGAACCACCGCGGCCAACGCGCCCTGCGCAGCGGTGCTTACAAATACCTGCGCGTTGACGGCCACGACTATTTGTTTGACCTGAGCAAAGACGAACGCGAACGCGCCAACCTGATAGCCCACGAGCCCGAACGCGCCGCCGCCCTGCGCGCCCAATACGAAGCATGGGAAGCGGGCATGCCGCCGATTCCGAGCGATGCTACGGTGAGCTTGGGCTATGGAGCGGCGCAAATGCCGCAGCGCTAGGCATCTGCTTGCAGACCGAGCTGCAAGGCATTGAGCCAAGCCACCGCGCGATCTGGGTCATGGCTATTCATTTCATACGCCAATAAGCCCGCTTGTGCGCCTGTGCTTTGATTTTGCAGCACCTGCACTGCTGGTGCAAACCCAGTCGCCCCAAGCATTTGGCGCATGTCATGACCCAACATGCGCGGGCCAGCCAACTCGTAGTCAAAGCCATACTCTTGCGTCCAATTTGCAAACTCTTGCCACAAGCGCGCTTCATTACCAGCCAAGAGG
Source organism: Polaromonas sp. (assembly GCA_043728315.1). Classification (GTDB taxonomy): domain Bacteria; phylum Pseudomonadota; class Gammaproteobacteria; order Burkholderiales; family Burkholderiaceae_C; genus JAAFIP01. Next base: position 13,740 of record JAYTMT010000256.1, read on the forward strand.
TAATGCCGCAAAACCATTTGAAGATCGTAGGCATCTTTACGCGGCGAGGTGTAGTGCCTGTCCTGCCAGCACATGATTTTGAGCACAGCCAAGGCGGGCAGTGACACCACGCGGCTTAGCACGCCCGCAGGCAACCGCACAGCCTGCGCACTGGCCAATGCCTCACGAAAGCCAAATACCCCCATGACTACATCGCCATTGGGCGGCCAAGCAATCATTCGCTCGCTGGACTCCACGCCACCAAAAGGCAGTAAGTCAATGGGCCAGCCGTTGGCATGACGCAACCGATATGCACCGTGTGGAGATGCTGCAAAACAGCCACTTGCAAGCAGTGCGCTGCGCAGCTCCTCAAACCCTTCCCAATCTGGCACGGCTATAGCAAGGTCAATGTCTTGGGTTTGGCGCTGCATGGGCAGGCCGCATCGGTATTGCAAATGCACCGGCTATGAGAGGCGCAATGCCCAGCGGCGCTGCAACCGCCTCTACATCCGCCAACACGCGGGCATGCAGCGCCAGCTCAGGCAGCTGGGAGAAGTCGAGCAAGCTGCTTGTCATAAATCAATTGCGCTGTTTCCATGCACCTAGCATCGCCCGTAGCGAGCAGATCGGCATAGACTAAGACCGGATGCACGCAGTCTGGGCGCACGCCAGCGGCTGCATTGCCCCAAAAGGGCTTGCGCCACTCCAGCACTTTGTCGCTTGCCTGAACATTGCGCTCTAGCCGCATCTTTTGCGACACAACAAGGCTTGGCGGGAGTTTGTCTGCATACAAAGTCAGCGCGCCTGGGCGCAGATAGCCCGCCAGCAAGTTGGCAGCTGGCTCGCCACCCCACAGCACCGTGGGGGCGTTGATTGCCCAACTTTTCCAATCATCAAAACCCTGCACGCTGTAGCTTGCCTGCAAGTTTTTGCCCCTTAGCCTGCGGGCATAAGCCAAGGCCCATTCGTCGAGCAGGCGCTTACTGGCTAGTAGTTGGCTGCGTTTATTCAAAACCGCCAGATAGCCCGTGGCTTGCAAATCAGCCAGCACTGGCCCAATAGCACCCAAAGCCACCCCCGCAGCTTGCGCAATCACGCGCTGTGACGCACTGGCCAGCGCAGGGTCGCATAGCAAGGCAAACATGACTTTAAGGCCGCTCAGTCTATGCGCCTTTCCCGCGCTAGGCGCTGCATGCCCAGCCTGCGGTTTGTGCCCCGTTACAAATACCAGTAGCCCCGGGGCTTCTAAGTAGGCATTGCCAACTGCGTCTATAAACTGCTGTTTTTGCGCACGCAGCTTACTGGCCATTGGAGGTGTTAGGTAATGCGTGAGCAATAAAACAGGAAGCCCCGTAGCGGATGCCCTGTGCTGCAACTGCATGCTGGCAGCGCCATATGTGCTGGGTGTGAGCTTGTCTATCACTTGAACTGCATATTCCAACTGCGCATCTGCATGGCGCACGCGCAGACCTACTGGGCATAGACTGCCCCTTACGCCTTGCTGTTTTAACGCAAGTATTGCTTGGCGGATAAGTGCTTGATGGGCATTCATTTGTTCAAAATTTAATAATGTTCATTTTTTGTGAACATGATTAAATTATAGTTTAAATGGTGCGTGCTATGCAATCTCATGCTCAATTTTGCCCTGTTTGGCACGGGCACATCCTCCCAGTCGTGTACCGCCGCCTTTGCCAAAGCCGCTGGCATAGAGGTGGCGCATGTGCCCTACAAAGGCACAGCCGATGCCGCGCGCGATTTGCTGGAGGGCTGCGCTGGTCAAGCGCTGTCCACGCCCAGCGTGAAAGACACGATTGCGCGCGGCGCCTACGAAGCATCGCCGGGTAGCCCCGCCGAGCTGGCAGCCGACATCCGGTCTGCGTATGACCGCTGGGGCACGATGATTTGGCAGATGGATTTTGTCAAACAGTGATTCTGTGTTGGTATTAAAAATGTAGCAGCATATGACCATATAACGCTGACATTGCTGCTATTTTTTGCAAAAATATGCCCAAAACTACCAAGCAAAGCTGCCCAGCACCCCACCGCTGAGCTGAAACACCGCATCCCCAATCTGCACGCTGCGCTCGCGCGCCATGTCAAACTGGTTGTAGGCGGCGCTTGCGCCCAGTGTGCTGAAGTCTGCGGTTTCCACACTGGGTTTGTCGGCGAGGCTTTTGGCCGTTAAATCGACCTCCCAGCGGTAGAGCGATTGCAGACCTGGGGTGTAGTCGGCTTTGTCATTCACCCGCACTGGCAGGGCGATGCGGGCCACGCCATTGGTTTGCAAAATGTTGATGCCGTGGGACGAAAAATCGAGCCCACTGGTGCTGCCGCGCTTGCCTATGCTGCGGCTGGCCAGCTCAGTGGGGGCGGCGGGGTTGGCCACATCAAACAGGGCTACCTTCACGCCCTGCACCAAGCCGCTGTCACTGGCGTCTTTGCCCACGCCCAGCAGCAGGCTATCACCCAGAGGGATCAAATAATCTGAAAAACCGGGCGCTTTGAGCACACCTGCAACCAAGGGATCCGATGGGTTGGCCAGATCCAGCACATACAAAGGATCGGTGCGCCTGAAGGTGACCACATAGGCGCGCGCGTCCACAAAGCGGACGGCATAGACCTGCTCGCCCTCTAGGCCAATGGCCGCTGGGCGTTTGCTATTGGGCAAAACTGACAGGGTGCTCAAAACGCCAGCTGCTTCGCGCAGCACCGTGAGCTTGGCGGGGGATGCATTGGCGGTGTTGACAGGCGCTGCGTCGCCAAACCAGCCGCGCTCGCCCGTGAAGCTGAGCACCCGCAGGTCGCCCTTGTGTTCGCCCATGCGGTAGGGTTTTTTGGCGGCATCCCAGCCCAAATGGCCTGCCACGCTGCCCGAGCCTTTGTAGGCGGCATCGGGCCCGTTGATGCTGAATTTGTGGATGTCGGTACTGACGCTGGTGCTGTAGAGCTGGCGCGTTGTGCCGTTGATGGTTTCGACATTGGGCGTGTAGCGCGTGGTGGCCAGATAAATGCTTTGTAGCGACACGTAGATGGATTCGCTGCCGCCTGCAAAGCAGCTGCTTTTGCGTGCCAGCGTGGGCGATGCCAAATCAATGGCGGTGATGCTGCTGATTTGGATGTCTAGCGCGGCGTTTTTGCTTTGAATGAAGCAGTCGGTGTCTTTGACCAGCGTGTCGGTCACGCCGCCCACGCTGATGGTGGGCAAAATCTCGGCTGCTGAGAGTTTGGCAATGGCGGCTTGCCTGTCAGCTGCGCTGGCGGATGTGGGCAGTAAATCAGCCGACACATTAGGCGCATGGCGGCTTACCAAATACAGCGTATTGCCAATCAAGCGGCTACCCACCACCGCACCGTCGATGCTGATGCTTTGCTCCACGGCCAATGCGCCCGATGCGGCGGCTGTAGTGTTGATGATGCGCAGGGTGATTTGCGGTTTGCTGTAGGTGTAAAACGCGGGCGAGCTTGCGTTGCTGGCGTTGCTGAGATTGGGGGCTATCAAGGCTGCTGCGCCGCCCGATAGTGCAACCGCAGTGGCACCCGCAGTGCTGGCCAGCATAGGCACGGGTATGGGCACGCCATAGCTTTGCGCATTACTGCCCAACACCACGATGCGCTTGGCAGACGCCGCATAGAGCATGCCGCTGGCTTGCGTGCCAGTGCCCAGCGGCAAGCTGGCTGCCAAGCTGATGGTCACTGTGGCGCTGCCGGACATAAGGCGCGTATGGGCCAAGAGCTTTTCAGTGCCCGCATGGTCTTTGGCCATGCTAAAGACCATCGTGCCGTCGGTTTTGAGCCAATCCTCCTCGTCCACCCCCGCCTCTTGCACGGTGGTGCCCGACACGTCAGCCTTGGCCATGCTTGCATTTGACGCGCTGCTCGCAGATGCCACCACGGGTGCGGCCAGCGTCACGGCTGCGCCCGTGGTGCTTGATTCGTTGTAAGCGCCCACTGACACGCCGCGCTCGGCCCGCAGGCGCAGACGCTCCTGAAAATATGCCACCAACTCCCCCGGCTTAGAGGCAGACAATGCTGCGTCTTGCGGGTTTTCAGTGGGGGGGACTACGGGCGCGGGCGTGGCACTGCCGCCGCCGCCACCGCAGGCCGCCATGCTGGCCGCGACCCATAGAGCCACTTGGGCATGCCGCCAAGTTCTTGCTGCTGAGGGTACAAATAACAAAGTCATCAAAATCTCCGTTGCATGCAAACACTGCATTTTGTGGGATAATATCCCACAAAATGCAGCTTGTCAACAGCTTCTGTCAACGCTTTCAATCCATGCCTTTCATCCATTACTATTTACTCAGCAATTTTGTATTCCCCACCCGTTCCATGCAAACCCCCACCCGCGCCAGCATCGCCCTGTCTACCGCCCTAGGCCTTTTCAAGCCCGTGGCGCGCCTGCTGTTGCGCCATGGCGTGGCGTATCCGGCCTTTGCCAGTGCGCTGAAAAAAGTATTTTTAGATGCTGCGCAAGACGAGCTGCGTGCCCAAAAGCGCCCGCTTACCGACAGCGCTGTCAGCCTGCTGTCGGGCGTGCACCGGCGCGATGTGCGCGAGCTCACGCGCACCACTGAAACATGCCAAGCCCACACCGCCCCCATGAACATGGCCACCCAAGTGGTGGCGCGCTGGCTCAGCGATAGCGCCTACTTGGACGCAGACGGCCAAGCCAAGCCCCTGCCCCGTGTGGGCGTAGAGGGCGAGGCAGGCTTTGACGCACTGGTGGCCAGCATCAGCAGCGACATACGCCCTCGCGCCGTGCGCGACGAGCTGCTGCGCCTAGGCATAGCGCAAGAGTCTGCCGATGGCATTGCCCTGCTGGCACCGGGCTTTGCCCCACGCCAAGGATTTGCCGAAATGGCCCATCTGCTGCGTGCCAACGCCCATGACCACTTGGCCGCTGCTGTGGCCAATGTAGACGAAGGCGGGCAGTTTTTAGAGCAATCGATTTTTGTAGACCAGCTCACAACGGAGTCTGCCCAGCGCCTGCATGCCGTGTCGGCCAAGGCATGGCGCACGGCATTCAAAACCGTGATGCAAGAAGCATCGGCCCGATACGCCCACGACCAGCAGCACGCCAGTGCAGAGGAGCGCACCCAGCGCGCACGCTTTGGCAGCTATTTTTATGCGCAGGCGCAGGAGAATATGCAGCAAGAAGCGGGGCAAGGGGTGCTCCAGAAGGAGCAAAAGCCTACCCCAAGCGCTCAAACGCCCACTACGCCAAATTCACCCATAGGCAATACCGCGCCCCCGACAACCCCGCTGCTCCAGCCTAGCCCCCGCAAGGCCAGCCAGCGCGCTATTGAAAAACAAGCCAAGGAGTAAGCCCATGTTCTGCCCATTTTTACAGCCAAGTGGTAGCGCCGTGTGGCGCGCCATCTGCGCAGCTACATGCACTACATGCGCAACCCTATGCGCAACCATCCGCATGGCTATCTGCCTGCTAAGCTGCGCCCTGCTGCTAGCCGCCTGCAGCCCTGGCACTGGTGGCACAGGCACGGGGCCCATTGCGTCCAGCGCCACCCCAGCCATATCCAGCGCAGGCAGTTTCGAATCTAGCACCCTCCCCGCTGGCAGCAGCACCCTGTTTAGCAGCGCGGCCGTAGGCACTGCATCCCCAGTGGGCAGCCCCTGCGCAGCTCCATGCCCAGTTAACAGCAGCACATCTGCATCCAGCAGCACCACAGCCACGCTACAACTAGAAGCCAACAGCATCCAACTGGCCACCCAGTGCAGCCGCTTTGTCAGCACGGGCGCATGGAGCATATCGGCAGCAGGCGAGCTAAGCGCCCAAGGCAGCTACGAGACCAGCGCCACAGCCAATGGCAGCCCCACCACCAACGGCAGCCCCAGCACCCAAGCCCAAAGCGCCACACTCAGCCTGTCATTTGGCAGCGCAGGCCTAGCCAGCAGCAGCGCCAGTGCCACCGTGAAAGACAGCGCAGGCACACCGCTGCTCGGCCCACTCGTGCTCACACGCAGCGCGGCGAGTGCGGGGCCGGCGGGGACGCTTGCGTTTGGTGGGGGCTGCTAAAGTTTTAGCAAATGAACAGCGTAGTATCTGATTGGAAACAAAATACTATAAAAAATGTAGCATACTATCACCATATGACGATGACATTGCCAAGTATTTTTGGAAACTCCATCGTCAACACCTCTCAAACTTAGGCCACCACTGGCCATCACTTGCCGCAAAAGTACTGATATACAGGCGTTGGTTGCATTATCTTTGTCACGAAAAATTGCTTGTAAGGCCCATGCCTGCTAGGCTATACCAAGTGCCGCGCCCAGTGCCTTGTTGCACCAATTGCCCAGATGCAATGAGTGTTCTCAGATGTAAGCGTATAGTATTTCGGTTGGCTTGGGTGTGCAGTTGGGCGCTACTCAGCGTGACGCGGCCTTGTGCTTTGGCTATGCTTAGGATTTGCATGCTTAGCTCTGGCATTGTGGCTAGCAGGAGCTGCTCTCGCTCTATTTTTATTTCTAAGTTTTTAACTTGGGTGCACAGCGCACTTAAGAAAAATGTGATCCACGGCTGCCAGTTGGGCCCATTGCTGCGAATGCTGCCTTGGGTTTGCCGCAGCGCCATGTAATAGCCTTGTTTGTTTTGCTCAATCACACTTTCAAGCGAACTGTAGGGCACATACACATAGCCTGTTTGCATCAACAGCAAGGTGGTGAGTATGCGTGAGAGTCGGCCATTGCCATCCTCAAATGGGTGGATTTCTAAAAAAACCACCACAAATACGGCCACCATGAGCAAGGGGTGTAAGGATTTGTTGTCGCGCGTGTAACGCAGCCAATCAACCAGCTCGCGCATGAGGCGCGGTGTGTCAAAAGGGGATGCGGTTTGAAATACTGTGCCAATTTCTCGGCCTGCTTCGTCAAATGCAGCCACACGGTTTTCGTGGGTTTTGTATTGGCCACGGTGGCGCTCGTCTTTGCTGCTGTGGGCTAGCAAATCGCGGTGCAATTGGGAAATGTGGTTTTCGTTGAAAGGGATATGTTCCCAAGCGCTAAACAGCAGCTCCATGACCTCGGCGTAGCCCGCCACCTCTTGCTCGTCGCGGGTGACGAAGGATTTGATTTCAATTTTCTCAAGCAGCTCTTCCACGGCGCGGTCAGACAGCTTGCTGCCTTCAATTCGGGTGGATGAGCCAATGCTCTCAATGGTGGCTACGCGCCGTAGCGCCAGCAAGCGCTCAGGGGCTAAAGTGCCCAACGCTCGCCAAGCGCCCTTGAACTCATCGAGTTTGGACAGCAAAGCCAAAATTTCTGGCGTGATGCGAATGTTGCTGGTGGTGAACATGAGCGCAAATATAACCGCAAATAACAGTAAATAACTGTATATTTGATCAACTCAAGCTGGGTTGTCCACATCAATAAACTGGTGCTCCAACCCCAACTCCCCGCACACATGCGCCGCGACCGCTGGCGCGCCGTAGCGTTCGCTGGCGTGGTGGCCGCAAGCGATGTAGGCCACGCCCATCTCGCGGGCGTAGTGGGCTTGGGGTTCGCTGATTTCTCCGGTGATGTAGGCATCGGCCCCAGCGGCTATGGCGGCTTCAAAATAGCCTTGGGCACCTCCCGTGCACCACGCTACTTTTTTAATAGCTGCGTGTGACGGTATGACGCTGACATTGCCTCTTTTTAGTTTAAATTCTAGGTGCTTTGCCAGTTCTGCGCCACTGGCAAAGCTGCATGTGCCCAGCCAGCCTATATCTTGCTCGCCAAAGCGGCCAGTGGGCTCAAAGCCTAGCAGTTTGCCAAGCTGGGCGTTGTTACCCAGCTCGGGGTGGGCATCGAGCGGCAGATGGTAAGCATACAGGTTGATGTCGTGCGCCAGCAGCGCGGCCAAGCGCTGCTTCATCCAGCCGACCACGCGGCCATCCTGCCCGCGCCAAAACAGGCCGTGGTGTACAAAAATCGCATCTGCCTTGGCCGCAATAGCCGCGTCTATCAGCGCTAATGATGCGGTCACGCCGCTGACCACCTTGCAAATCTGGGCTTTGCCCTCCACTTGCAAGCCGTTAGGGCCATAATCCTTGAATCGCTCGGGCGTGAGCAGGGTGTTGAGGGCTTGGGTGAGTTGGTTTTGTGTGCAAGTCATAAAGTGGATTGTGTCAAATATGCGTCGCGTTTGGTTGTTTTTTTCGCAAGTGGTCACGGTATTTTTGGCCGCGTGGTTCGTGGTGGCCACTTTGAAGCCGCAGTGGTTGGACCGCAAGCCCCAAGTGGGCAGCGGCTTGGTGCCAGTGATTGAAGCGCCCGCTATTGCTGGCAACGCGGCGAACACGCCCGCGCCCGAGGGCAGTTTTCGCGTGGCGGCCAAGCGGGCATCTGCTGCGGTGGTGAGCATCAGCACCAGCAAAAAACCGGACAATTCGCAAAGCAATGACCCTTGGTTTCGCTTCTTTTATGGCGACCGCCAGCAACAGCCCCAAGGCGGCGTGGGCTCGGGCGTGATAGTGAGTGCTAGCGGCTATATTTTGACCAACAACCACGTGGTAGATGGTGCGGATGAGATTGAAGTGATCCTGAACGACAGCCGCCGCGCCGTTGCCAAGGTGATTGGCACCGACCCAGATTCTGACCTCGCCATCCTCAAAATCACGCTGGACAAACTGCCAGCGATTGTGCTTGGCAACTCGGACTCGCTGCAAGTGGGCGACCAAGTTTTAGCCATTGGCAACCCCTTTGGCGTGGGGCAAACGGTGACCAGCGGCATTGTGAGCGCTTTAGGGCGCAACCAGCTGGGGATCAACACCTTTGAAAACTTCATCCAAACCGATGCAGCCATCAACCCGGGTAACTCTGGCGGTGCGCTGGTCGATGTGAATGGTAATTTGCAGGGCATCAACACCGCGATTTATTCACGCTCTGGCGGCAGCTTGGGTATTGGGTTTGCGATTCCCGTATCCACTGCCAAGCAAGTGATGGAAGGCATTGTGAAAGACGGCGTGGTGACGCGCGGCTGGATAGGCGTTGAGCCGCAAGATCTGTCGCCTGAGCTTGCGGTTACGTTTGGAATCAAAAATTCAACCAAATCCGGTGATGCTTTACAAGGGGTCATCATCACCGGCGTTTTGCAGGGTGCGCCAGCGGCCAAAGCGGGCATTGTTCCGGGGGACGTCATTGTGAGTATTGCTGGAAAACCAATTCGTAACGTTTCGGAATTATTGACACAAGTGTCAAGCATCAAACCCGGAAACAGTGAGAAATTTGGCATTATTCGCAAAGAAATGCCATTGGAACTGATGGTTGCAGCCGGAACACGTCCACGGCCTAAGGGGCAGGCGCGTTAAAGTAGGGTAAGT
>JAYTMT010000257.1:0-3293 GCA_043728315.1 Polaromonas sp.
GCGCGTGATGCGCTCAATCTTGTGGGCAAGGGCATGCAGGTGATAGCCACGGGCTCCAACCGTGACAAGCTGGCCATGCTGGTCAATGGCCGCGAGCAGCCGTTTTTTGGTGCCACGATGGTGGACTTTCCCGCTTTAGGGCCTGGCTATATCGACTGGGTGTGCAGCAAGGCCAAGATCGGGCTCAATCCTGCCAGCACCTTTGCCGTGTTTCAAGAAACGGGCTCGCGCCCCGAGATGGTGCTGCCCGCCATTCGCAGGCTGCGCTTGAGCCCGCCCGCACCTGAGCACTTGGATGCCGCTTTTGCACAGCTGGTGCGCCAAGGCCTGACGCAGGCCAAGGATGATTTTTTGGTGGCCTTGGCTAATCTGCCAGCGCTGCAAGCCGCTGTGCTGCGCGAGCTGGTAGCGAGCCTAGCTGGCCCCGGTGCTGAGCGCGTGGCGCTGTTTTCAAACGCCATGATGGCCAAGCTCAAGGCGCGCATTGCGGTTGATACCCAGAGTGAGCCCAGCATACAGGTGGACGGATCAGCCATCCAAAATGCGCTCGATAGCCTGCGCGAGAAAAGCTTTTTATGGAAATCGCAGCGCGGCGCGTACTGGATTGAGGATGAGCAGTTGGCTGCTTGGCTGACAGAAAAACCTGAATGGTATAAATTCGATAGCGCAGTATGACCATATGACGCTGACATTGGCAATATTTTCTATAAATAGGCTGCTAAAAGCGTCGATAAACCACTGGGTGTAGGCAAATGCAGCCCCGTCCACCCCAGCGCGTTGGCCGCTTGGGCGTTGGCGGGCAGGTCGTCGATGAATACGGTGTGCTCGGGCGCTAGGGCGTAGCGCGCTTGCAGCAGCTGGTAAATGGCGGGGTCGGGTTTAACCAGCAGCGCATCGCCACTGAACACACCGCCGTCAAAGCAGCCAATGAAATCGTGGCGCTGCTCGAGCACACGGGAGTAGGGCGCGGGCATGTTGGACAAGAAATACAGGCGCACAGGCGGCGTGTGGCCACCCGCCAGCGCTGCATCGCGCTTGGCCGCCAGCTGGCGCAGCACCGCCACATTGCCCGCAATCGGCTGCAAGCGCTCGCCCAAAAGTGCCATCAGGGCTTGCACGCTTGCAGCGGGCAGGCCAAGGCGGGCGGTGGTTTGCGCCATGATCTGCTCAAGGCTGAGCAGGCCTTGGTCAAAACTTAGCCAGTCGGGGTGGCTGAATATTTGTTTGCCCAGCGCAGCGGCGGCATCGTGCGAGGTGGCCAGCTCAGGGAAAAACTGGCGAATCAGAGCGGGAGGACTCCATGAGAAGAGCACTTCGCCGAAGTCGAAAACGATGTTTTTGTCATGGATTGGATTTTAGAAGGCTTTGAATACGGGGCTGCCTTAAACCGAGCAGCTAGAATGCGGACATCCGGCCGCGAAGAGCGCTAAAGATGCGCGAAAGCCGCGAAAAAATACCGAAAAAGAGAAAATTTTGGCTGTTCTTTCGCGTCTTTAGCGGCACTTTCGCGCCCTTCGCGGCCGGAATTCCGCACCCCCTCCCTCAACCCGACCAACTAACTAGCCAAAGCCGCCATCAAACCAGCAGTCGACCCATCCAAGCCCGCCACGTCACCAGAGGCCATGCGCGCGCCAATGTCGCGGGCTAGCACTTTGCCTAGCTCCACGCCGTATTGGTCAAAGCTGTTAATGCCCCACACCGCGCCACTGACAAACACGCGGTGCTCATACAGGGCGATCAGCGCGCCAAGGCTCTGGGGCGTGAGCGCGTCCAAGACGATGAACGAGCTGGGGCGGTTGCCTAGAAAGTGGCCGTGGCCGCTGGCATCTGATTTTCCCAACATGAAGGCCTGCGCCTGCGCCAGCGCGTTGGCCAAGAGCAAATCGTGGTGGCCGGGCAGGGCATGGGTCGCATGTTTCACGGCAATGAATTCCATCGGAATTACGTCTGAGCCTTGGTGCAGCAGTTGAAAAAACGCATGCTGCCCGTTGGTACCCGGCTCGCCCCAAATTACGGGGGCTGTGGCATAGGGCAGGGCTTGGCCGCTTGCATCCACGCGCTTGCCATTGCTTTCCATTTCTAGCTGCTGCAAATACGCGGGCAGGCGCTTGAGTGCGGCGTGGTAGGGCGCTACGCAGCGTGATGAGAAGAGGTGAAAATTGCGATACCACACGTCTAGCAGCCCCAAGCGCATCGGCAAATTTTGCGCCATGGGTGCGCTGGCAAAGTGCGCATCCATGTCCCGTGCGCCTTGCAAAAACGCATGAAAACCGTCTGCGCCAATGGCAATCGCAATCGGCAGCCCAATGGCCGACCACAGCGAGTAGCGCCCGCCTACCCAGTCCCAAAAGCCAAAAGTGGTGTCAATGCCAAAAGCCTTGGCCGCAGCCACATTGGTGGTAAGTGCACAAAAATGCCGCGCTGTGTCAGTGCCGCCCAGCGCCTCAAACCACGCCTTGGCGCTCTGCGCATTGGTCATGGTCTCAATGGTGGTGAAGGTTTTGGAGGCAATCACAAACAGCGTGCTCTGCGGCTGGCAGCGCGCCAGCGTGGCGGCCAGCTCATGGCCGTCTACATTCGACACAAAGTGAAAACGCTTGGATTTGTCCAAGAACCCGTCTAGCGCCAACACCGCCATCTGCGGTCCCAAATCCGAGCCACCAATGCCAATGTTCACCACGTCAGTAATCGTGCTGTCCGCACGGATGCGGCTGGCGTAGGCGAGCATGGTATCCAAGGTGGCATGTACAGCCTGGAGTTTGTCTGCCAAGCCATTAGGGTCAGCGTATACTATATTATCAATAGCGATATGTGACGGTATGACGCTGACATTGCCAGTATTTTCTTTAAAAACTGTGTTTTTATCTGCTCGGAGCAGTGTGTGCAACACCGCCCGCCCCTCGGTGCTGTTTACAGGCTCGCCGCGCAGCATGGCATCGCGCTTTTGCTCCACGCCGCATTCGGTGGCCAGTTCAAAAAGCAGGGCTTGGGTGGCGCTGTCGATGTGGTTTTTAGACAGGTCGCAAATCATCTGCGGGGCGCTTTGGCTGAACTTTTTGAACCTGTCCGCATCATCCGCAAATGCTTGCCGCAGATCAAAGTGTTGGCCTGTGCTGGCGTAGTGCTGCTTGAGCTTATCCCACGTTTGGGTTTGGTCGCATCTTGTCATGGTTTAGTGGGAGGTTTAAATACCAAGTTTCCGGCCGCGAAGGGCGCGAAAATTACGCTAAAAACGCGAAAGAACAGCCAAAAAGTGCCTGTTGGGTTTTGCATTCGAAATAAAAATGATTTTT
>JAYTMT010000258.1:0-5609 GCA_043728315.1 Polaromonas sp.
GGTGTTAGACACGATGCCGTTGAAATTGGATGCGCCGCTAGAGACGATGTCGATTGTGCCACCACGCACGCCATTGATCATGGCTGCGTCGTTGCCCAACTGGTTGGCGGGGTATATGGTGATTTCCACGTCGCCATTGGTGCGCTGCTTGACCAGCTCGGCCAGCTTCATGGCGGCGGCGTGCTGGCCATCAGTGGTGTTCACTGCATGGCCCATTTTCAGATTGAACTTGGCCGCAAAAGCACTAGTGCCAGCGGCTGCGATTAAACAAGCGAGAAGGATGCGAGAAGTTTTCATGGGTTAGTCTCCTGGTTGATAAAACTGCAAAATTAAAACGACTTAATTGGTGGGTAACGCAAACTCGTCTGCGCTGAACACCGTGTGAAATACCGTGCCGTCAAACATGGCAATCAGGTCTTTGGACACCTCGCGGCTTTTGAGGCGCACCTCAGAAGCCAGAGCAATGGCTATGGACTCGCGCGATGGGTAGCGCACCGACAGCACCATACCGAAATGGGGGTTCTCTACATCGCTTTCCACTTGGCGCAGCACACGCACCTCTTGCGCGCCCGGAAAGCGCGTCCAAAGTGGCACGAGCTCTTTGTGGATGTAGTCATTGAAAGCCTGCTCAAGTCCGGGTTTGACTTGGCCTTGGAAGAATGCGCAGCGGATAAACATGGTGTGTGTACTTATAAAAAAAACAGGGAAATGCTTAATGCACGGCCAGTTGCACGCCAGCACTGCTGTGCTTGGCTGTGTGCGTAGCCAGATGGGCCAACACTGCTTCCAGTATGGCTTGCACGGGCTGGTCGATGTCCACCGTGATGGCATCTGCCTCATCGTGCTGGGGGATTTCTAGGGCTGCAAACTGGCTGGCCAAAAGGTCTGCCTGCATGTAGTGTCCCTTGCGCATGGCCATGCGTTGGGCGATGAGTTTGGCATCGCCATTTAAGAATACGAAAATGGGCTTGCCTGCCCGTGCGCGCAAACGGTTTCTGTAGCTGCGCTTGAGTGCCGAGCATGCCACCACGCGCCCTGTGCCAATGGCCTGTGCCAAATAATCCCCCACGCGGTCTAACCAAGGCCAGCGGTCTGCGTCATTGAGGGCTATGCCTACGCGCATTTTCGCAATACTCTCTGGCAGATGCAGATCGTCGCCATCGCGCATGCCCAAGCCAAGGCGCTGGGCCAAGGCATTCGCAAGCGTGGATTTGCCGCAACCAGACACGCCCATCACCACAATGCGCAAAGGAGAAAGACTTGCGTGCATAGTGGCCTTAAACACCGGCCATGGCTTGGCACTCATGCACTGGCGTGCGCAGCGCGCGCCCTTCAATGCCCGCTTGCATATTGGCAAAAGCCAAATCCGCCATGGCTTGGCGCGTTTGCGTAGTGGCGCTTGCCATGTGCGGGGTAAGTACCACATTGGGCAAAGCCCACAGCGCCTGCGGCACATGCGGCTCATTGGCAAACACATCCAAGGCAGCGCCGGCTATCGTGCCCGCCTGCAGCGCGGCTATGAGCGCCTCTTCGTCAACCACGGAGCCACGCGCCACATTGATTAAAAAGCCATTGGCTCCAAGCGCAGACAGTACCTCTGCGTTGATAAGGTGCTTGGTGGCTGCACCGCCGGGGGTGATGGCTACCAAGAAATCCACCTGTGCGGCCAGCGCTGCAGCTGATGCGTAAAACTTGTGGGGGCAGTTGGTTTTTTCGCTGCGCGCTGTGTAGGCAATAGACATGCCAAAAGCGCCAGCGCGCTTGGCTATGGCTTGGCCGATGCGCCCAAAGCCCACAATGCCAATGCGAGAGCCCGAAACCTTGCGCGCCAAGGCGATGGGCCCTTGGGGCCAATTGCCAGCTTTGACAAAGGCATCGGCCTGCGGTATGCGCCGCCCAATAGAGAGCAACAAGCCCATAGCCAAATCCGCCACATCGTCGGTGAGCACATCGGGCGTGTGTGTGACGGGAATCTTGTGGGCCAGCGCTGCGGCTGTATCCACGCCGTCATAACCCACACCAAACACAGACACCACTTTGGCATGGGGCAACTGCGCAAGCAAGGCACGCGGCACGCTAGACTCTCCCGTGGCAGCCACCCCCACAATGCGCGGCGCCAGAGCAGCAAACGCCGCTGGATCAGTTTCATGCGTGCGCTCATGCACGGTGTACAAGGTCTGCAAAGCCTGCATGTACATGGGATGAAGCTTGGCAACCGCTAAAACATCTGGCTTGGACAAAGTAAAACTCCTGAAACGGCAAAACACACATGACAATGCACGCGGACAGCGCTATCCTAGTCGCTATATTTTGTTACCATGCTAGCAATAACCCTAGTCAGGCCTGAATTTTTACCAAAATTGCTGCGCTTGGCGGGTGCAAGTGCCGCTTAAATCCTGGGCATTGCCCCGCAATGTTTACAGCAAACGCACGGCCAGCGCCTGCTCGGTCAATTGCGCGCGGAACTTGGGGTGTGCAATGCCAATGAGTTCACGCGCCCGCTGCTTGGCTGATTTGCCGCGCAGCTGCGCCACGCCGTACTCGGTCACCACATAGTTGATGTCGTTTTTACTCGTGCTCACATGCGTGCCAGGAGACAGGGTAGGCACGATGCGGGAAATCGTGTCGTCTTTGGCTGTGGATGGTAAAACGATGAAGGCCTTGCCCCCGCGCGAGCGATTGGCCGCGCGCACAAAATCCGACTGCCCGCCTGTGCCTGAGTGGGGCGAAAAACCCAAGCTCTCAGAGCCGCATTGGCCAATCAAATCGATTTGCATGGTGGCATTGATGGCTACCAGATTGTCGTTGCGCCCAGCCAGCGCGGGGTCATTGGTAAAGTCTACGGGGTGGATTTCCAAGGCTGGATTGCGGTCCATAAAGCGGTAGAGCTTGCTCGAGCCCAAAGCAAAGGTGGCAATCATTTTGCCGGGCAAATAATTCTTGCGGCGGTTCGTGACTGCGCCGCTTTCGATCAAGCTCAAAATACCGTCGCCAATCATTTCGGTGTGAATGCCTAAATCGTGCTTGTGCGTGAGCTGCATCACCACGGCATCAGGAATACCGCCATAGCCAATTTGCAAAGTTGAACCGTCGTCAATTAACTCTGCCACATATTTGCCAATGGCTTCTTGCACGGGGCCAATTTTGGGCAGGCCCACTTCGAGCACGGGCTCACTGCTTTCCACCAGTGCCGTTACTTGAGAAATATGCAGATGGCAATTGCCATATGCAAAAGGCACATGCGGGTTCACCTCCAAGAGTACTGCGCGTGCTTTGGCAATGGTGGCCATGCTGTAGTCTGCTCCCAAGCTGATCGAAAAATACCCATGCGCGTCCATAGGCGAGGCCATGGCCATGAGCACATCAGCGCCCAGTTGGCCACGCTCAATCATGCTCGGGATTTCAGAGAAATAATTAGGCAAAAAATCCACCCAGCCTGCCTGACCGCCAGCGCGGGTAGCGCCGCCGTAGAAAAACGCCACATGGCGCACATGGTCTACCGTTTCAGGGTCAAGATAGGCGTATTTGCGCATGGCCAATACCGAAGACACCTTCACATCGGTAAAACTTTTGCGCTGCTCTGACAGGGCGTGCAGCAATGTAGGTGGCTCGCCCACGCCTGTGGGCACAATGATGGCATCACCATTGCGCACATGGCCAATGGCACCTGCTGCATCCACGCGCTTTTGCGCATACAACTCTTTTGACATGGTCTCAGTCTCCAATTATTTACTCAAAAACCCAAGGCTAAGCGCGAATCTTAGACCTCTGGCATAGCGCCCTGGCTTACTGCGCTGATTGCCCGCTACTGCTTGATGACATCCGCGCCCGGCGGTGGCTTGAAAACGAAGGCCGATTCGCTCAAACCGGGGTTGATGTCCATTTTTAAAAAACTCAGCACCGAGCGCTGTCCAAAACTGTCCAGAATATCCAGCGCAGCTAACTCACCCGTGCTTTTAAAACCCACACGTATGCTTTGCAGGCTGCCCTCTTTGGCCTTGGGCGTGGCGTTCACCCATTGCAGGCCATCTTTGTCAGGCGCAACTTGCAAGCTGAAGTTTTGCTGCAAAGACTTCAAATCAGGCGCAGATGCGATCAAGGCCGCTGGCGTGCTGCTCAGCACATTGGCTTGTTTACTGGCGGTCACTTGGTTCAAATCTACATCATGCATCCACAGGGTTTGGCCGTCGGCCAAAAGGGTTTGCTCGAAGGGTTTTTTGTACACAAATTTGAAACGGCTGGGGCGTAAAAACTCAAAACTTCCAGCGCTGTTTTTGATGCGCGGGGCTTGCCCGTCTTTGGCTGGTGATATCACCGTTTGCGTGAATTCTGCACGTGCAGATTTGCTGGTTTTAAGGAAACTCTCCAGCGCATCTAGGCTGCTTGCGCCCGCTGGCAGAACGCATATCGCTAGTAAAATTGAGGCAAGAATTTGCATACTGGTTTTATTCATTTCTGCTTGGCACCAAAATTTCACGCTGACCGCGCCCGTTCATGGCGCTCACCAAACCAGATTTTTCCATGGCTTCGAGCAAATTGGCCGCTTTGTTGTAGCCTATGCCCAAATGCCGCTGCACCAGCGAAATACTGGCTTTTTGGTTTTTGAGCACAATCTCCACCGCCTTGTCGTAATTCGGGTCTTTTTCGCCACTGCCGCCTAGCACACCATCTAGCGATAGATCGTCCTCGCCGTCCACAGTTCCGCCCTCAAGCACACCGTCGATATAGTTGGGCTCACCGCCCTGCTCTTTCAAGTACGCCACCACGCGGTGCACTTCCTCATCACTCACAAAAGCGCCATGCACACGAATAGGCAAGCCAGTGCCACTGGCCATGTAGAGCATGTCGCCCATGCCCAGTAGGGCTTCTGCGCCCATTTGGTCAAGAATGGTGCGGCTGTCAATTTTGCTGCTCACTTGAAACGAAATGCGGGTGGGAATATTGGCCTTGATCAAACCTGTGATCACATCCACACTGGGGCGCTGCGTGGCAAGTATCAAATGGATGCCCGCAGCACGGGCTTTTTGCGCCAGCCGAGCAATCAGCTCTTCAATTTTCTTGCCCACCACCATCATCAAGTCAGCCAGTTCGTCAATCACCACCACAATATGCGGCTGCCTGTCCAATGGCTCTGGGGACTCTGGCGTCAAACTAAACGGGTTGTAGACAAACTCACCACGCGCCTTGGCTTCGTCAATTTTGGCGTTATATCCGGCCAAATTACGCACACCCAGCTTGCTCATGAGTTTGTAGCGCTTTTCCATCTCACCCACACACCAGTTGAGGCCATGCGCCGCCATTTTCATGTCTGTGACCACAGGCGCTAGCAAGTGCGGAATGCCCTCATATACGCTCATCTCCAACATCTTGGGATCGATCATCAAAAGCCGTACATCGCGCGCTTCGGCTTTGTACAGCAGCGAGAGAATCATGGAGTTGATACCCACCGATTTGCCAGAACCGGTGGTGCCAGCTACAAGCACATGGGGCATTTTGGCCAAATCAGCCACCACGGGGTTGCCAATGATGTCTTTGCCCAAGCCCATGGTCAACATAGACTTGGCTTCGTTGTAAACCTGCGAGCCCAAAATTTCTGACAATCGGATCGA
>JAYTMT010000259.1:0-2048 GCA_043728315.1 Polaromonas sp.
TAGCGGCTTGCCTCGTGTGGGTAGGCCAATGCTGCGCGCAAACTGGCATTAGGAAAGTACGGCCGCTGGGGTACAAACATAGCTTGCGCATCAAAGCCATCGGGCCGCGTGATAGTGCCATTGGCCCCCAAGCTATTAAAGGGCCAAATACCTGCCACGCTGCGAAACAGCGTGCTTTTGCCGCTGCCCGACGGGCCATTGACAACAATGCTGTCACCAGGCTGCGCGGTGAGGTTAATATTGCGCGCCAGTGGGCTGCCGTTGGGCAACGCCAACGCCATGTCCTGCAAGTGCAGATAATTAATTGCTACATTTTCAATAGCTTCTTGAGCAGTACTTACTTGGGCTAAAGGCTCATTTTGACTATATTTTTGTTGCTTTATAGTGTTTAGCGATGCTTCAAAGCTGGTAAGCCGGTCGGTGGTGGCCTTCCAAATTGCCAAGTTAGGATAGTTGTCTACCAGCCAGCTGAGTGCCCCTTGCACATAGCCAAACGCTGAGCCTATTTGCATGAACTGCCCGATTTGTATGGTGCCTTTGAAGTACTGCGGCGCGGCCAGCAGCAAGGGGAAAATAATGGCCGACTGTCCATAACCAGAAGAAAACCACATCAGCCTTTTTTGCGCTGCGAGAAGTTTCAAATAGTTAGATAAAACGGCACTGAATCGCCCGTCAAGCGCCTTGCCTTCAACCTGCTCGCCTTTGTCCAGTGCAATGGCTTCGCTGTGCTCGCGCACGCGTACCAAGTGGTGGCGAAAATCCGCTTCAAAGCGCTGCTGCAGAAAATTCAGACGAATCTGCGGCTTGCCAATGTAGTGCGCAATCACACTGCCAGCGGCGCAATACAGCACAGCAGCCCAGACCATAAAACCTGCTATTTCATAAGTGGTGCCGCCCAGGGTAAAACTGGTCAGCCCACTTAAACCCCACAGCACCCCCACAAAACTGACCAACGTAACCACCGAATTGAGCAGCCCCATGCTGAGCGACACGGTGTAGCTGGTAAATAAATTAATGTCTTCTTGAATGCGCTGGTCGGGGTTGTCGGCTGTAGCGGCTTCAGCAAAGTCGGTGGGTTGGTTAAAACGCATCAGCTCCATGGTGTAGAAGGCTTGGTTGGCAAGCCACCGGCGCAGGGTGTCGGTGGTCATCCAGCTGCGCCAGCGCACCTCAAGCAGCTGGGTCATATAAAACTTGTACACCCCCAACACGACAAATGTAAAAGCTAAATACGTAAAGTGCCACACCTCTTGCCAGAATACTTTTTCGTTTCTGGCTTGCAGCGCGTCGTAGAACACGCGGTTCCAATCGTTGATCAATACCGACATGTAAACCATACCTAAATTAAGCACTACGATCAGCGCCAGCATGGCGCAGGCTTGCCACTTTTGCTCGGATTGAAAGTACGGAAGCGACAAAGCCCAAACTTTGCGGGTTTGGGCTTTGATGTCGGTCAACTTAGCAGTGAGGGTCATGGCAGGCTTTCTCTACTTCAATGCGTCCCATACTAACTTAATGCCGGTAAGGAACATGCCTAAATACACCAAGCGGTAAAACAATGTGGGCTGGATATGTCTGGCAATCTTTACGCCCACCCACACCCCGATGGGGGCAAACGGTAAGAGTGCCAGCGACGTGGCAAAGTTTCGTATGTCCAGCAAACCCAGCCACGCATACGGAATCCACTTGGCCAGGTTGATGATAAAAAAGAAGTACGCCATGGTGGCAGTAAACACTAGGGGCTTGAGCTTGAGCGGGATGGCATACGCATTGATCGGTGGGCCGCCTGCGTGGGCGATAAAACTGGTAAACCCCGACGTGACGGTCAGCACCGCGCCCAGCCAGCGCGGCGGTGGCGGTGCATCTGCTTTGGGCGGAAACAGCAGGCGCTGCGCTAAAAACAGCAAGGTGAATGCGCCCACAATGCCCGCCACCACCTGCGCCTGCAACAGCTTGAACAGCAAAGCCCCTATAACAATGCCCACCAAGCCGCAGGGCAATAAAAACTTGAGCAACGCTTTATCAAAGTCTTTGCGAAACGCGGCAAT
>JAYTMT010000260.1:0-28860 GCA_043728315.1 Polaromonas sp.
CAAAAAACGCATTTGGGTGGTGTCAGCTTTTTAAAAATATGGATGTTCAAAAAAATTTTGAATTTTGAATGAAATTTAAATTTGCTTCATTTTAAATAGCAACATATCACCATATGAAGGTGACATAAGCGGTATTTTCTATAAATTTGGTATTTTTTTGTATTCCTTTCGCGTTTTTCGCGCAGCTTTCGCGCCCTTCGCGGCCGGAAACCCGATTTCGCCCTAAGCCCAACCACCTACCGCTTGAAAAACCCCTCTCAAGCCCACAGTTAAAGCACATGACAAACCCCCTCCTAGATTTTTCCTATCTTCCCCATTTCGCAGCCATACAGCCCGAGCACGTAGCCCCTGCCGTGCAAGAACTATTGGCATCTGCCAACGCAGCCTTAGAGAGAGTCACGCTGCCAGACTTTCCCGCTACTTGGGCAGATATGTCGGCCAACTTAGACGTGGAAACCGAGAAACTAGGCCGTGCATGGAATGCCGTGAGCCACCTCAAGAGCGTGTGCGAGTCGCCCGAGCTGCGTGCGGCCTACAACGAGTCTCTGCCCAAAGTCACCGAATTTTGGACGCGCTTAGGCTCGGACGAGCGCATTTTTGCCAAATACAAGGCCATGGACGTGGCCACGATGAATGCCGAGCAGGCCAAGGCACACAGCAATGCGGTGCGTAATTTTGTGCTCAGTGGCGCTGAGCTACAGGGCAACGCCAAGCTGCGATTTGCCGCCATAGCCGAGCGCCTGAGCGAAATCACGCAAAAATTCTCTGAAAACACGCTCGACGCTACCGAGGCCTACGCCTACTACGCCAAAGCCGAGGAGCTCGATGGCGTGCCGCTAGACGTGCAATCGACCGCGCTAGCCGCCGCTAAGGCAGATGGCAAAGAGGGTTACAAACTCACGCTCAAGATGCCCTGCTACCTGCCCGTGATGCAGTTTGCCCACGCAAGCGCCCTGCGCGAGACGCTCTACAGAGCCTATGTGACCCGCGCCAGCGAGCTGGGCGCTAAATCGCCCGAAGGCAAAGACTTTGACAACAGCGCCGTGATGGCTGAAATACTCGCCCTGCGTGACGAAGAGGCCAAGCTACTGGGCTTTAAAAACTTTGCCGAGCTTTCCATCCAACCAAAAATGGCAGATTCGCCCGAGCAGGTGATCGCATTCCTGCGTGACTTGGCCAAGCGCGCTCGCCCGTTTGCCGAGAAAGATTTGGCAGATTTGCGCGTCTTCGCTAACAAAAACCTAGCTATACCAGACCCACAGCCTTGGGATTGGCCGTATATTGGCGAAAAGCTCAAAGAAGCCCGCTACGCTTTCAGTGAGCAAGAGGTCAAGCAGTATTTCACCGCTCCCAAGGTTTTGGCGGGTTTGTTCAAAATCATTGAAACCTTGTTTGATGTGCAGATTGACCGCGACACCGCGCCGGTATGGCACGCATCAGTAGAGTTTTATGCGCTCAAACGCCACGGCATAAAAATTGCTCAGTTTTACCTAGACCAGCCCGCCCGCAACGGCAAACGCGGCGGCGCGTGGATGGACGATGTGCGCGCCCGCTGGCTGCGCCCCGACACGGGCGCGCTGCAAACGCCGATTGCCCAGTTGGTGTGCAATTTTGCTGACGGCGTGGATGGCAAACCTGCGCTCTTAACGCACGACGACGTGACCACCTTGTTCCACGAGTTTGGTCACGGCTTGCACCACATGCTCACGCAGGTGAGCGAGCGCGACGTAAGCGGCATCAGCGGTGTGGAGTGGGACGCGGTGGAGCTGCCCAGCCAGTTCATGGAAAACTTTTGCTGGGAATGGGATGTGCTCAAACACATGACAGCCCATGTGGACACGGGCGAGCCCCTGCCGCGCGCCCTGTTTGACAAAATGCTGGCCGCCAAAAACTTCCAAAGCGGCATGCAAACCCTGCGGCAAATCGAATTTTCGCTGTTTGACCTGCTGTTGCACGCCGAGCCTGCCAAAGGCGTGATGCCCACCCTGCAAGCCGTGCGCGCCGAGGTGGCCGTGCTGCACGCACCGCCTTATAGCCGCACAGCCAACACTTTTGGCCATATATTTGCAGGCGGCTACGCGGCGGGCTACTACAGCTACAAATGGGCCGAACTGCTCTCGGCCGACGTGTATGCCGCGTTTGAGGAAGCAGCCAATATCTTGAACGCAGCGCAAAATGGGCAAAACACAGCCACGCCATCGGCCATGGGCGATGTTGGACGCAAATATTTGCACGAAATCTTAGAAGCAGGCGGTGCGCGGTCAGCCATGGACAACTTCAAAGCGTTTAGGGGGCGTGCGCCGCAAATTGATGCGCTGCTTCGCCACCAAGGCATGGCGTAGGAGTGAAAGCCAGCGCGAAATTTGGGTAAAAACACGCAGGATTGGGCGCTAGCATTTAGCTGGCGCGCCTTGCCCAAGACGCTGTAACATATGGCTGTAGCCAAGCTGCCTAGATTGGGTTTTAAAGTTTAACGAAAATGCACACGCTATGAATGGTTTCAAAGTGAATACTTCTAAAAATATAGCAGCATATGTCCTTTTGATGCTGACATCCGTATTATTTTCTGTAAATAGCGGGGCGCAGCAGCTCTTTCGCATCGTCGGCGCTGATGGCCGCGTCACTTTCTCAGACCGCCCGCCTGCAGACGCCAACGCCAAGGTCACCACCGGCAAAGCCGCGCTAGCCGGGGGCGATGCTGCCAACGCCAACCTGCCCAGCGAACTGCGCACGGTGGTAAGTCGCTACCCTGTCACGCTCTACACCAGCAAAGACTGCGGCCCCTGCGCCTCTGGCCGCGCCCTGCTGAGCGCACGCGGCGTGCCATTTGCCGAAAAAACTATATCCACCAATGACGATGCTGCCGCCTTGCAGCGCATCAGCGGTGACAACAGCATGCCCTTTTTAACCATCGGCGGCCAGCAAATCAAAGGTTTTTCAGACAGCGAATGGACAGAAACCCTGAGCGCCGCCGGCTACCCAGCCAATTCAGTGCTGCCCGCCAACTACCGCCAAGCCCCCGCAGCACCCTTGGTGGTAGTGCAAAAAGCCGAAATAGCAGCCAAGCCATCAGAAGCCGCATCAGCCCCCGCGGCCGCCCGCCCAGCAGCACGGCCTAGCAATCGGCCAGATCCTAATAATCCGACTGGGATACAGTTTTAAGCAGTATTTGGAGTCGAGAGAGAGACTCGTATTGCGGCCATTGAATGCAAACAACCAAAACAGCAAATTCCATTTCATGGGTATTGCTTGCTTTGCTGTTAGCTATGTTTGCTCAAGGAGCTCTAAAACTCCCTTACCAGCTACGCTTTGAGTCGCCTGGACTCAATTATTGGATTTTTGCAGTAGCTGCTATTTCTTTCCCAATGCTTGCATTTTCAGTCGGCGCATCACTTTCTACCAAGTGGGCACGCTGGTTAACCTACTTGTGTGCCCTAATCTTAGCTATCCCTTGTTTAACCATGGCAAGTTGTGCAGCTATTGAGGCACCACTGGAAGGTCGTGATCTGTCCTACGAATTGATCAGCGAAGCTAAGGATGGCAACATAGCGTACAGACTGTATCGAACCAATTGCGGAGCGACATGCGAATTTGGCTTGGATCTGCGAGAAGAACGTCAGGTGTTTTTGGGGTTGAACTTAGTTTCACCAATTTGGTCACGCCCTCGCGGCCATGAAGGACAAGTTGTGATCACTGAATCGCAAATTCTAGTGTCAATCGGATCCGATATTTTGGCGAAGTTGCCGCGATGAGCAATACAAAGATGACGCTTGGCAGCTATCAAGCACATATTGAATTCGACACCGATCGAGGCATGTTCAGAGGCGAGATTTTGGGACTCAATGGCGGTGCAGATTTTTACGCCAAAAATCTTCAGGCGTTGCGGATAGAGTTTCAACGCTCGTTGGATGTTTTTCTACAGACTTGCGTCGAAAAAAATATCCAACCAACCAAGTACTAAAACACCATCGTCTTCACCCCATCAGCCGTGCCCAGCAAGCACACATCGGCCTTTTGAAACGCAAACACACCCACGGTGACCACGCCGGGCCATTGGCTTACTTGGGTTTCAAATGGCAAAGGCGCTGTAATGCGCAGGCCACGCACGTCGATGATGTGCTGGCCGTTGTCGGTGACCAGCGGTGCGCCGTCTTTTTGGCGCAGGGTGCAGGCACCACCCATGGCGGCAAACTGGCGCATGATTTGTGGGGCGGCCATGGGGATGACCTCAACTGGCAGAGGGAAAGCGCCCAGCGTTTGCACCAGTTTGGATTCGTCGGCAATGCAGATGAAGCGCTTGGACTGCGCGGCCACGATTTTCTCGCGCGTGAGCGCTGCGCCGCCGCCTTTGACCATTGCGCCGCTGTGGTCGATTTCATCTGCCCCGTCGATGTAGACCGATATGTCGCCCACCTCAGCGCACTCAAACACGGGGATACCCAGCGCCAGCAAGCGCTCGGTGGATGCCACCGAGCTGCTCACCGCGCCTTTGATGTCGTTTTTGATGCTGGCTAGCGCATCGATGAATTTATTCACCGTGGAGCCCGTGCCAACGCCTACAATTTCACCGCGCACCACATATTGCAAAGCGGCGCGTCCTACCAATGTTTTGAGTTCGTCTTGAGTCATATGTGTATTATCCCGCGTCCTTGGGTGCGTTAACTTGAAACAGGGTGCTGCATACGCAAAGAAGCATTTTCTTGCACTTCTGGGTCCAGGTCATACTGCTGCTTTCTCGCTAGCCAGGCCTCAAATACCGGCGCTATGCCCATGGCCTTAACAATTCTAGCCAGCCGCGCTTTGTGCAGCTTGGGCAAATCTATGTCCAGTGGTGGCGCGCGCAGGGTGCTGCGTGGGGATTGGCCCAAATACAGCCAATCGGCCAAGGCTTTTTCGGGTGTGGCACGTGGGTGGGTGTATTGGTTGTCCCGCCAGTCTTGCACGGGCAGCCCAGCCAACTCATGCAGGCGCCAAGGCATAGCGCGAAACTGAAAATTGCCATAAGGCGTGCGCACGGCGCCCACATTGGGTACTTGCAGGCCCGGCGCCATGGGCAGCGTACAGGTGATAGCATCGCTAAAATTGTTCAATATCCAGTGCTGCTCCAGCACCCAGCTCAGACTGGGCACGGCAGACCGGCGGATCAAGCCCGCTGCGGCCGCTGGGCTGGCGCTGGTGTGGCCTACGGCGTTGACAAAAATACCAGCGCGGATTTTCTTGAGCTTGCCTGAGCGCACTGCGTCGCTGATCCAGCGGTCAAAGCTGGGCTTAGACGGTGGCTGTGGTTGCTGCAATGCGTCGCAGTAAAGCATGCCCGTAGTCCACACCTCCACCTCGCTACTTATCAGCATGGCATCGAGACTGAGCTTCCAAGGCGCTGTCATGCTTGCTGCGCAGCGGCGCTGTGTTCTATGCTGCGGCTCACCCATTGCTGCACGGCTTGAGCCACGTTCAGCGCCATTTCATCCCAGCGCGCTTGCGCCAGCGCATCGCGCTGGGCTGCGGGAATGTAGGCCAACAGTTCTTGCTGCGCCTGCGCGTAGTCAATGGCGCAAATTTTGTCTAATGCGGCCGCTTGGATTTCGAGTAAATCAGCGCGGCCCACACTGCGCGCAAGTATAGGCACAGGGTCGGCGGCCAGCAAATCATGCAGGTCATACACATCGCGCGGCACGTTGCGGTTAGCGCCCATCACAGCCAATACTTTGCTGGCTGCCAGCATGGCGTGGGTGTAGGTGGTGATGGCAAAAGGCGCAATGCCGTAGCGAGGCGGCGGTGTGACTTGCACGCGGGTTTGGCACTCGGGGGGCACCCGGTTGCGACCCGACACCTCCACCACAAAGCGCACTGGCGCGCCAGATACCGTGCCTGCCAAGCGCATGCGCACGGTAGTTTCGGTGCTTTTGCCTGCATCAATTTGCGCGCCGCGCAGACCAGCGGATTGGGCGGCGTATTGCAGTGC
Organism: Polaromonas sp.; assembly: GCA_043728315.1. Classification (GTDB taxonomy): domain Bacteria; phylum Pseudomonadota; class Gammaproteobacteria; order Burkholderiales; family Burkholderiaceae_C; genus JAAFIP01. The sequence goes on from JAYTMT010000260.1 coordinate 5,963, forward strand.
TTTTTTCACGCTGCTTTGCACGGCAGCCGTGGACACGCCGTCTGCCCGGTCAAAATCAACATCCTTGGTTAAGCGCATGCTGCCCACCGCCACACGCATGGCCATGCCGCCTTTGAGAATCAGCCTGCCATCAGTGGCATTGGCCAGCTCGCGCAGCATGGCAATTTGGGCGCGGTCTATGGCGGACAAAGCTTCAGTGAAGCCTAGACTGTGTGGGTCATAGAGAATTGACATATTTTATAATTATCATTAATTGATATTTATATTATATGTAAAAGCTAAAATTTTGTCCATTTTTGCTGTGGCAAAATTGCAGCTTAGTCCCAACCGCTTGATTTACCTCCATGTCCTTGCTGCCCTACGCCCTCGCCCGCCCCTTTTTATTTGGCCTAGACCCCGAAGCCGCCCACGACCTGACCATGGCCAGCCTTGCTGCCACGCAGGGCACCCCCTTGGCTTGGGCCTATTGCCAAAGCACGGTGAGTGACCCCGTGACGGTGGCCGGGCTCAAGTTCCCTAACCGCATTGGCATGGCCGCTGGCCTTGACAAAAACGGCCGCTGTATTGACGCTCTGGGTGCAATGGGCTTTGGCTTTGTCGAGGTGGGCACGGTCACGCCCCTGCCGCAAAGCGGTAACCCCAAGCCGCGCATGTTTCGCATCCCCGAGCGGCAAGCCTTGATCAACCGGCTGGGCTTTAACAACCACGGGCTGGACGCCTTCATAGCCAATGTGCAAAAAGCCAAGTTTCGGCGTAGTGGCAAAATTTTAGGGCTGAATATCGGCAAAAACGCCGCCACACCCATGGCGGATGCCACCAGCGACTACCTCAAGTGCCTCACCGGCGTGTACCCGCACGCCGACTACATCACAGTCAACATCAGCTCCCCCAACACCAAAAACCTGCGCGAGCTGCAAAGCGACGAGGCGTTAGACGGCCTCTTGGGCGCATTGTCTAAACGCCGCGCCGAACTGGCCGAGCAGCATGGTGGAATGAAACCCATCTTTTTAAAAATAGCACCCGACTTAGACGCAGCGCAAATCAAAGTGATAGCCGCCACGCTCAAGCACCACCGCATTGACGGCGTGGTAGCCACCAACACCACCATCAGCCGCGATGCCGTGCAAGGCCTGCCCCATGCGGGCGAGGCCGGCGGCCTGAGCGGCGCGCCTGTGCTAGAGGCCAGCAATGCGGTGATCCGCCAGCTTCGCGCCGCGCTAGGCAAAGGCTTTCCCATCATCGGTGTAGGCGGCGTGATGAGCGGCGCCGACGCACTGTCTAAAATCAAGGCAGGTGCTGATTTGGTGCAAATTTACACGGGGCTGATTTACAAAGGCCCTGCCTTGGTGAAAGAAGCGGCTTTGGCGATTAAAAAAGGCTGATGTCAGCGTCAAAAGGTCATATACTGCTCCTAGCGTTATAGCATTAACCTAGCTTTTACAAAGAAACACCTATGCCACTGAGTTGGAGTGAAATCCGCGACCGCGCTGTCAGCTTTAGCCGCGAATACCGTGAGGCGGTGAGCGAGCGCAGCAAAAGCCAGCAGTTTTGGCGCGACTTTTTCCATGTGTTTGGTGTGGACAGCAAAAAAGTGGCTGCCTATGAACAGCGCGTGACCCTCACCCGCGCAGGTGCTGGCGGGTCGACTACCAGCAGCAATGGCTGGATTGACGTGTTTTGGCCGAGCAAAATGCTCATTGAGATGAAATCTGCTGGGCAAAATCTAGACCGCGCTTTCGGCCAAGCCTTGGATTACTTTGACAATTTGCCCGAGCGGGATTTGCCGCGCTATATCTTGGTGTGTGATTTTCAAAATTTTCGGCTGTTTGATCTGATTACCAGTGAAGAAAAGCGCTTCAGTCTCGCGGATTTGTCCAACAACATCAAAAGCTTTGGCTTTATTCCAGGCTATGAAGTACAAGCCATTGCGCCGCAAGACCCTGTTAACTTCAAGGCGTCTAAGCGCATGGGTGCGCTGCACAACGCGCTCAAAGCCTCGGGCTACAGCGGGCACGACCTGCGCGTGCTGCTGGTGCGGATACTGTTTTGTCTGTTTGCCGACGACACGGGTATTTTTCAGCCTGCGGGCAGCTTCAAACAATTGCTAGATGACCTGCCCGACCCGGCCACCGTGGGGCGCAACCTCAATGAACTCTTTGAGGTGCTCAACACGCCTGAGACCCAGCGCCAGCGCAGCCACCAAGACAACTACGCGGCGTTTCGCTACATCAACGGCAAGTTGTTTGAGGAGCGCTTAGCCACTGCCGCATTTGACGGCACAATGCGCGAGGCACTGCTTGACGCAGCGGCGCTAGACTGGAGCACCATCAGCCCTGCCATATTTGGCGCGTTGTTTCAAAACGTCATGGACGGCGGCGAGCGGCGCGATTTAGGTGCGCACTACACCAGCGAGGAAAATATCCTCAAGCTCATCAAGCCGCTATTTTTAGACGCGCTTTGGGCACAGTTCAAGCGCGTTAAAAACAACCGCAACCGCTTGTTTGAGTTCCACAAACACCTGCGCACCCTGAGCTTTTTGGACCCCGCCTGCGGCTGCGGTAACTTTTTAGTCATCACCTACCGTGAGCTGCGCTTGCTTGAGCTAGAGATTTTGCGCGCCAGCTACGGCGACGGCCAGCAAATGCTCGACGTGCACCAGTTCACCACCGTAGATGTGGACCAGTTTTATGGCATTGAAATCGAAGAATTTCCCGCCCAAATAGCCCAAGTAGCCCTGTGGCTCACCGACCACCAAATGAACCGCGCCCTGAGCGACGAATTTGGCAAATACTTTGACCGCTTGCCCCTCAAAAGCACCCCGCATATCCACCATGGCAACGCCTTGCTGGTGGACTGGGAAGACGTATTGCCCGCTGCGCGCTGCAGCTATGTGCTGGGAAATCCCCCTTTTGTGGGCGCTAAATACATGGATGCCGCGCAACGCGCTGGCTCTGCGGCGGTGTTTGCAGGCATTGACAATGCGGGCTTGCTCGATTTTGTAGCTGCTTGGTATGTGAAAGCGGCGCGTTACCTCAAGCAAGCTGGCCCGCAAGCGGCCATCAGCGCGGCCTTTGTTTCCACCAACAGCATCAGCCAAGGCGAGCAAGTGGGGGTGCTGTGGAGCTGGCTGCTAGGGCTGGGTATGCATATCCATTTTGCCCACCGCACTTTCCGCTGGAGCAACGAAGCCTCGGGCAAGGCTGCGGTGCATTGCGTGATTATTGGTTTTGGGTATGAGAATGTGCCGCACAAAACCATTTATAGCTACGACGACATTGCGGGCAAGCCCACGGCCATTGCGGCGACTAATATCAACCCTTATTTGGTAGATGCCAGCAATGTAGTGCTGCCGCGCAGGCGCAGCCCCATTTGCGATGTGCCCGAAATCGGCATCGGCAACAAACCCATTGACAATGGCAATTACCTTTTTACCACGGCTGAGAAAAACGCATTCTTAAAAATAGAACCCGATGCCAAAAAATGGTTTCGCCGCTGGCTGGGCGCTGAGGAGTTCATCAATGGCACTGAGCGCTGGTGCCTCTGGCTAGGCGAATGCCCGCCCAATGAGCTGCGCGCCATGCCGCACGCCATGAAAAGGGTGCTTGCAGTTAAAAGCTTCAGGCAAAACAGCGTCAGCCCCGGCACGCAGCGCATCGCCGACACGCCCACGCGCTTTCATGTGGAAAATATGCCGCGCAGGCCATTTTTGATACTGCCTGAAACATCGTCTGAGCGCCGCTTGTTTATACCGTTTGGTTTTTGCCCACCGCAAACCATATGCAGCAACGCCGTGAAACTCGCCCCCAAAGCCACCCTGTTCCATTTTGGGATTCTCACCAGCACGATGCACATGGCTTGGGTGCGCTACACCTGCGGTCGCTTAGAGAGCCGCTACCGCTACTCCAAAGACATTGTCTACAACAACTACCCTTGGCCAACTTTTAAAGAAAAAACTAAGGATGTCACTGTCAATAGGTTATATACCGCTATAGAAAATGCAGCGCAGGTGGTACTAGATACGCGTGCTAGTTTTCCAGCCAGCTCGCTGGCCGACCTGTATGACCCGCTGAGCATGCCGCCCGCCTTGGTCAAAGCGCACCAAAAGCTCGATGCCGCAGTGGACGCGGCTTACGCGCAAGATGCGCTGCAGCCGGGCAAAAAAACCTACGCCACAGATGCTGAGCGCGTGGCCTATTTATTTGAGCTTTATCAAAAGCTAACCAGTTTGCTGCCAGCAGCCGAAGGCGCAAGCCGCTTAACCAGCAAGCGGTAAGTATCCAAATCAAAAGCCAAGCTGCTGCGCGAAGCAAGCGCCTCAGCAAGCTCGGCTTCGTCGTGCACCGTGGCCAAGTGGCACCACTGCTCAAAAATATGGATGTCGGTGCGGCCAGTGGCCTCGTTGTGTTCGCGCAGGGCTACTTTGCCTGTGTAGGGCCAGACCTGTAGCTTTTGTTTGGCCAAGGCCAGTTGCAGGCGCAGGTGGTGCAAGGCGGGTTTTTCTTGGCCGCAGCACACGCCTTTGCACTGGCCGATTTGGCTGGCAAAGCAGCGGCCTTTGCCCTGCTCTAGCCCCAGTGCTATAGGGCACAGCGCATTGGCCTGCGCCAGCTCTTGTAGAGCCAGTGTGGCCTGTGCTTTGGAGCGGTACACGCCGTACATATGCGCAAAATCTTGCGGCTGCAATTCTTCGCCGCGCACCAGTGTCAAGAGGGGTTTGGCCAGTGGATCGGCATTGAGCCGCCATGCGCACAGGCTGCGCTCTCGGCGCAGTTGCCGGTTCAAAAGCGGCTGCATGTCTTTGACTTGGCGTGCTTCCAAGAGCAGTGCGCCCAGCTCGCCAGCCGTTTGGGTCCATTCCACCCTGCGAATCTCTTGCAATATACGCATTTCGCGCGCCACCTTGCCCGAGGCCTGAAAATGCGACATCACCCGCGTGCGCAGGGTCACGCTTTTGCCCACATACAGGGGGATGCTGCCTTCGCCATAAAAGCGGTATACGCCGGGCGTGTCGGGTATGGTTTTGACATCGGTCTCTAGCAGCGGCGGCAGGGCGGCGCTGCCTTGCAGCAAAAGCTGGGCTTGTTCAGCAACTTTTTCTGCTCCCAGCTGCGCGCTGGCGCTGGCCAAAAAGCCCTGCACCAAATCCACATCGCCCATGGCGCGGTGGCGCGCAATTGTCGTCAAGCCGTGGCGCACCATGATGGCATCGAGCCCATGGCTTTTGTGCTGCGGGTACAGCTTGCGCGAGAGGCGCACGCTGCACAGGGTTTTCACCCGCAGGTCAACGCCGATGCGGGCGAATTCAGCGAGCAAAAAGCTGTGGTCAAAGCGTGCGTTGTGCGCCACCAGCACTGCGCCATCAAGCAGCTTGCGCAGCTGCGGGGCAATCTCGTCGAAAGGCGGCGCGTCTTGCAGCATCGCGTCGCTGATACCTGTGAGCTGCTCAATAAAGGGCGGCACCGACATGCCCGGATTGACCAAACTGCTCCAGCGTGCCGTCTCCACGCCCTGCTCCACCCGCACCAGCGCCACCTCGGTGATGCGGCTGCGCTGGGCGTTGCCGCCGGTGGTTTCTAGGTCAAGGATGGTGTAACAGTCGAGCATGCAGCGATAGTAAGCGATTGGCTAACAGATCGAACGAAGATTAGATCTCCGATGCCACCGACACCTTGCAACCGCACGCTGCCGCACCCATGGCTTAGGTGCGGTGATCGTCGCTAGAAACCTGTGGCTGTGATGCCGCAACTGAGCACCAAGGTCACGGTTGAATTCGCACCAAAACTGGTCAATGGATGCCCGCCGGCCAATGCGGCCACCGTTACAGCGCCGCACACTGCCGGACCAGTAGCGGAACAGGTAACCCCCGTGCACACCATGCCCGAGCTTGGATTGTCGCGCACCACCGCGCCATCCGCGGCTGATGGCCCCGAATTAACAAAAGTGATGGTGTAGGCCGTGGTGGTGCCAGCGCCAAGCGTGGTTATGCCGTTAGTTTTACTGGCGGTGATGAGCGCAGTCGGTGACACATTGACAAACACTGTGACGGTGTTGTCCGACAGCGTAGAATCTAGCGCGCCTGTTTGGGCATACACCCCAGCTGTATTGGTTGTTATGCCTACAGTAGCGGTGATTATGGCTACATATCTAAACGTGATCGTGCCGTTTAACCTGATCGTCATGGTGGCATTGATACTGGTGGTTGCTGTGGTGATTTGCGTGACAGTCACTGGGGCTGCGCCCGTAACCGTGCCTATGAAGACGCTGCCTGTCAGGCTTAAGCCTTGCATGGTGTCGACAAGCGTTGCTGCTGTGGCAACATTGAGGCCCAAATTTACCACCGTCACGGTAAAGCCTATCGTTTGACCGGTTATGCCGCTGGCTGTAGTGCGCTGTTTGGTCACTGTCAGATTGGTTAAAGTGGCTACATTCAGGGTGGCCTGCGCGGGTAGTGTGTTAGTGCCTAAGGTTGTGGTGAGGCTGCCAGCAGGTATAGTGTTGGTGAAGATGCCGCCAGCAGGTGCGGTCACATTCACTGTAACTGTGCACAGACTGTTGGCGGGTATCACGGCCAGATTGGCCAAAGTGACTGAATTACTAGCGGCAAGGGCTGTTACTCCTATGCCTCCAACGCAACTCGTAAGCGGCGCTGGAGTCGCGCTATTTTGCATACCAAGCGGATACAAGTCTCTAAAGACAGCAGTCAGAGTAGCGCCAGTCGGAAACGGATTGATGAAAATAATAGTTAGCACGCTGGTTTGCCCAGGCTGAATGAATGCAGGAACCAGTGTTTTGGAAACACTTGGCGCGTCTACCGACAGCACATCGCTGGCAGTGCTCTGGTTGCTGCCCACACTGGTGGCCACGCTGCCAGCGGCAATGGTGTTGGTGTATTGACCCAATGCAGCAGCGGTCACCACCACGCTGAGGCTACAGCTGCCAGAGGGTGGTATGTAGCGGGTGTTTGGCAGTGTGAGTGTGCCCAGCCCAGCGGTAGCGCCAGCGGCGCCTGTGCCAAGACAGGAAGTTTGTACATTGGGTGTGGCCGCGTTGACCAAGCCGCTGGGGTAGACATCAATGAATGCAGGATTGAAGGTGGCGCTAACCGTGGTGGGGTTGCTAAATAACAGCGTCAACGTGGCAGTATTGTTTGGCCGGATAAGACCGGGTACAAAGTTTTTGATGATGCCTACGTTTGAGGGCGTCACTTGGTATGTGGCACTGCTACCCAGCGCGTTACTGCCGTTGCTGGTGGTGAGTGAGCCCACTGCAATGGTATTGGTATAGAGGCCTACGCTGGCTGCTGTTACCGCCACCGTGATGGTGCAACTGCTTGCAATCGGAATGACTGCGCCGGTCGCCAAGCTCACGAAGTTAGCCCCAGGTGTTGCTGTGACGACTCCCAATGGGCAATTGGTTTGAGCATTGGGCACGCTGGCATTGACTAAGCCTGCAGAATATAAATCTATGAATGCCGCAGTCAAGGTGGCTGCTGCGAGGCTGGACGGATTGCTCAAGGTGATGCGCAAAGTACTGGTTGCGCCAGCAACCCCTGATACGGGCGAGAAAATTTTATTGGCGCTGGGCACTGCAGTGACCAAAACAGTGACGACCGCTTCGTCGTCCTCTGTGGGTGACCAAGCGCCCAGTTTGTTGTTGACCACCGAATCAAAATCTACCAGCGGCACGCAAGCCCCTGCAAGCGCTTCACACTGCTCTACTACCTGCGCGCGGTTAACCGCTGCGGTGTCGCCGGGCGTGCCTGCACTGCTCACCACAAATGTCATGGTGCGCACTTGCCCAATGTCTATGCCGTTGACAATCCAAGTGCCTGTGTTGCCGGTGATGGCAAACGAACAAGGCGAGCAGCTGGCGCCTAATGTGTGGCTTACATAAGTCATGCTGGGGTCAAATACGTCTTGTATGCTGACTTTAAAGGCTGGATCAATGCCTTGGTGCTGCAAACGCAGGGTGTAGGTAAAGGTAGTGCCCGGCGGACCCGCGGAAGGGGCGACGGTTTTTTGCAAAGCGAGATCAGCACGCAAATTACCATCGTTACAGCCAGAGGCTTCAAAATCAGCTGCAACACCAACCACTGCAGGCACGTTATAGAGCAATGTCAAAGCCCCAGTAACAGGGTCTACGCTGTAAAAATTACGCGTATTAACGCCGCCGTTGCCGCCAACGATGACGCGCAGTTGCCCTAGCGAATTCGTCAATCCCTCTGTCTCGCTAATACCTAGGTTTTTACTATTTGCGGCTATGCCAGTGCTGAGGTTTATGTCCTGCAAAAATTGGTCTGCACCTGCTGTGTTGCGCAGAGCGTACAGAATTCCCGCATTGTCAAATGCCAAATCCTCGTAGTTGTTGGGCAGCACAGCACCGGATGGCGAGCGCACCCGCACATAATCATTGCCACCAAAAGCCCCATTCACAATTACGCCTGTGATCGGGTTGAGCTCGTAGATGTAGCCATTGAGGTCTATGATGTACCACTTGTTGTTGACCGGATTTCGCGCCAGACCAGTCACACGGTCAGTACCGTTACCGCCACCTAATCCGAAGGTAACCACAGCAGGAATGGTGGCAGTTCCCAATGTGGACCCCGCTGGCGTGATTTGCGTGTAAATACCCGATGCAGGATCAACATAACCAAAAGTGCTGGTGACCGTAGTAGGGAAAGTGACAGTGCCGCCTTGGTTTATCAAGTAATAGCGGTTGGTGGCTGAATCAAAGTACGCAGCTTCTACAGACTCCGGCGCGAAAGTGGCAATCGTGGTGGTAAAACGCAGGGTAAACGGTGCATCGCGGTTGTAAGTAATGATGGTGGCTGAATCATCATCAACAGCAAAGCATGTCGCACCGGCCGACGCTTGCTGGGGTAACAAGCAGGCGGTCACCAGCGCAAACAAGACCCAAAATTGACGAATTAAACGCAGCAAACAGACTCCAATTTAGTATTTGTGATTGCAAGCTGAAAATACCTGTTCTAATTTTACCAAGAATAACCGTGGTTTTGTTACAAATATGACAGTTGGCGTTAACAAATGCACAGATCTGTATTTCTGTTTGCCGCTGACGGCAGCGCTCACTTGTAGCGTCTGAGCGCAGCTGCATGTCGCAACTGCCTGCTACAACTGCTTGTGGGCTTACTAAGGCTGCAACGTAGCCTCGTGCACCATGCGCACTGGATTGAGCGAGAGCGTGCGGTATTTCACCGCCGCCCATTCATCGCTCATGTCGCGGTAGCGCCCTGACAGTGCCAGCCCGCTTTGCCCGGTTTGGTAGATGAACTGGGATTTATCAAGGTCCGACAAATCGTAAATGGCGCGCAAACTGGCGGCGTGGCGGTTGGCAAAGGGCTGTTTTTTCTCGTTGAGCCAGTACTGGCCCACGTTCACCGTCCATGGGTCGCCGCCCGTGGGCACAGCCACGTCAAACAGCTTGGCCAGCAAGGGCACATTGCTAAATGGGCGGTGGCTGGAGGTGGCCATGTGCGCTTTGCCCCACTGCCAGTTGGCCACCGCCGTGCCCTGCATGGCGCTGATGCGCTCCAGCGCGCGCGCGAGTGCCTCGCTGCTGTGGGTGGCGCAGGTTTTGGGGGCGCACCATGTTTGGCTGATTGCCGCATCGGGGCCTGTCATCACAGCCTCCACCAAGCCTCTGAAGTGGCGTTTGCCGTACATTTTGTCAAACTTGGTTTGCCCCAGTTTAGGCACAATCAGTCCACGCGCCAGCTCGTCTGCCCACACCGAGAATATCAAGGGTTTGGGGGACGATGTCAGCATCACGCCGTCAAAGCTTGCTATTTCTTTCAGAGCGTCGGCAGCCAAGGCATGGGCAGAAGTGGTTTTTTGCAGCACGGGGATCAAGGTGCGCGCAGCCAATGAGAGCTGGTCCGCTTGTATGGCTTGCATCGATGCAAGGCTGTGCTTGCCACCCACCAAGCCGGGCGTGGCTGGGCTGGCAAGCAGGGCTTCTATGCGTTCAAAGCGCTGGGGCGTGGCCCAGTCTTGCCCCATGAAGTGCGGGTAATTCGGCGGCGTGATGCGCTGGTTGGCGGTGGCCACCCAGCCTTTCGTGCCTGTATCCATGGGATTTTGGGCATAGGGAATCCAGCCTGCCCAGTCGTAGCGCGCCTCCCAGCCTAGGGCGGGCGCTATGCCCATGGTGTCGTTGCCCGCAGCGCGCAGGGGGGCTTTGCCAATGGCTTGGTAATGGATACGGCCGGTGGTGTCGGCGGCCACCACGTTTTGCATGGGGGAGTGGTAGCTTTCGTAGGCTTTGAAAAGCTGCTCCACGGTTTGGGCGCGGCCTGCCAGCATGCCTGCGAGCACCGTGCTGTTGTCGGCATCCAGCGCACTCCAGCGCAGAGCTAAGGCGTATTTACTCAGGTTAAGCACCTCGCCGTAGCTGGCCTGCGCGTCTGACACCACCGGGCCGTGGCGGGTGCTGCGGGCGGTGTAGCTCAGGTCGGGTTGGCCTTTGATTTTGATGGTTTCCACGCGGGTGATGAAGTTCTCGTATTTCATTGCGCCATCAGCCGCAGGCACGCGGTATTGTGCGGAGTTCGCTGGGTTAATTTGCTCCAAATACAGGTCTTGCACATCGGGCCCCACATTGGTAAAGCCCCACGCCACGCCTGCTGTGCGCCCCAAAATCACCGTGGGCAGGCCCGGCAGGGTAGCGCCAATCACGTCCAGCCCGGGCGACTGTATGCGGGCAAAATACCAAATGGCTGGTGCGCTCAGCCCCAAGTGCGGGTCATTGGCCACCAAAGGCTTGCCGCTGGCGGTTTTGCTGCCAGCCAGCACCCAATTGTTACTGCCCTTGCCTTCCACCACGCCCATATCGCGCAGCCAATCGGCCGACCACTTTGCAGCGCCAGCTTGCAACTGCTGCTGGGGGCTTGAAAACCCATTATTTATAAAAAATTTACGCAATGTCAGGATCAAATGGTCATAGTTTGCTATTAAATTAGGACTAATTACTTGCGCTTTAGTTGCCGCAGGCGCAGTGGCATACACGCCCAAATCCGCATACTGCTTGGCAAAATCCAGCTTGGACGCTCTGGCCTCGCCCGGATAAGCGGGAAACAGCGCCCACAGCTCGTCGGTGCCCAGCTTTTGCGCCGCCGACAAGCGTGCAAACTCCGCCCCCCAGTTGCCACCCAAGTCAAGCGCCATCATCAGGCTCCAGCCCACGCTGTCTACTGCCGTCCACGCCAAGCCCGACGCACCGCCGGGCTTGGTTCCCAAAATATGAAACTCGGGCGGCAGTGCTTGGCTGCTGCTGGAATGAAAGCCGTTGATGCCCTCGCTGTAGGCTTGCAGCAGGTCTTGCGCCTGGGGCGGCAGCCTGTCAAACTGCGCTTTGGCAGCTTGCATGATGCCAAGGCTGCGCAGCAGTTTGTCAGTCTCTAGCGTGGCGCTGCCCAGTATTTCAGACAGTTCACCGCGCATCACGCGGCGGTTAAATTCCAGCTGCCAACTGCGCTCCTGCGCATGGGTGTAGCCCATAGCCCAAGCGGCATCGCGCTCTGACTGGGCTTTGATGTGGGTGACATCGGATGCGTCACGCGCAACTTGCACTGGTGACTTGAGTCCTGCTGCTTTTAAAGCGCCATCCAGCGCAGGCTGGGCGCGCCAAGCATAGACCAAAGCCGCCACCACCATCAGGGCCAATAGCCCAGCCACAGCCAAAGCTGTGCGTTTAATCCATCGCATAGTATGCAACCTCTTGTCTTATTTGTGTGTGTTTAGCTAAACCAAAGCATAGCAGCACAGCTGCGCAACGTCCATTAGGGCTGCCACTGATGAACGTGATGTTTTAGGTTAAAAATATATGACAAGCCTATGACTTTGTTGTTGTTTTTATATTTTTTATCCCATGAATTTACCCCAACATCTTGCTTTGTTACAAGAACTCTCTTATCCTCTCTTATGGCGTAAGCAATAGCCAATAGCGTATGTTTGTTTGCTACTGCTTAGTTCATTCGGGCTTTTGATCAGGGAGTTTTGTTACTTGCTTAGCAAGTACGTGGAGCACATGCATGGAATGGTCAACACAAGGTATTAAAAACAGTTTTTTCTCTATACTGGGAGCCAACAGCAGCACATCTAGCCAAGAGCAGCGGCTCGATGATGTGCGCGATGCCATGCTAGAAGCCTTAGGCAGCGAAGGCAAGCAGCTCTACCATGTGCTTTTTGCGCGCATCTCTTTTGCCCAGAGCATAGAGTCGCTGTGGTATTTGCGCAGCGACCTGATGGTGGCCCTGTCTGCCCTGCGCGGCGAAGGGGTGGCAGGCTCAGAGCTGCAGCGCATCAGCCAGATGTTCAAAGGCGGCGACCTGAGCCCCGGCTTGCAGTCTCGCCCCAGCCCCTTGGGTATGCGCTGACACCCGTAGGCTAGCCAGCAATCGCAGTCCAGCACTACTTTCACTATCTGTTAGATTTTTTTGCTATATCAGGATTTTCCCACTTGTAAGTTAATGTAAAAAACAGCACAATCTGCTCCATGTAAACCTATGGAGAATTAGATGCTCAAGTGGATGATGAAAGACAAAGGCGCGGCCGCGACAAGCTCGGCGAACCCTTTAGAGCAGCGTTCAAGCATTGTGCGCAAGCCCACCCGCAGCAGCCCCAAGCGCAATGCGGGCTTTATAGACAGCTCTGCTGTGGGCCTCAAATTAGCAGACAAAAATGCAGAGGGCAAAAAAAGCGACAGCAAAAGCGACAGCATTTGGCGCGGCCACTCCAAAACCTTCAAACGCTCTAAATACGGCAACAGCAAAAACCACGCCACACGCCAAGAGTTTCCTTGGGGCGACATGGTGGCCCGATTTGGCGAAGAAATTGGTGGCTCATTGAATGTGGCCATGAACCACCTGCACGATGCCTGCCTGCTACACCCACTGGCCGCAGCCAGCATAGGCCGCGCTGTCGAAAGCATAGAGCACGCCAAGCGCGCTTCTATGATTGCGCAAAAATTCGCCCGTTTGCGCGCTGGCGCATCGGTGCAAGCGCCCGAGCTACTGGATTTGCGTGAAGTGGTGGCCGATGTCATAGAGCAGCGCAGCGCTTGGCTGCAGCGACACCGCATCAAAGCCCGCAGCGGCCTTTTGTCGGCCAGAGTCAATGCCGACCCGGCGGCGCTTTTTAGCCTGATTGACGAGTTGCTCAACTGGGCTGGCAATATTGCCCCCGAAATTGGTTTTGGCATGGACGAGGAAGCCCACAGCCTGCGCCCTAGGCTGCGGGTTTTTGCCAAGGTAGACCCTGCCAGCTTGCCAGAGGGCAGCTGGGAGAACGTGGGTTGGTTTTTATGGCACCAACTGGCACGCACCATGGGTGCGCAGGCCCAGTTGCAGGTGCTGTCTGATGCGCTCACGGTCTGCGTTACTTTTCCATTGCCTCCACCAGAGGACCAGTCGCTCAGCGCCAACGCGCTAGAGCTCGATGCCGACATTGCCCACATCATCAGCGGCTGCCGCGTGGTGGTGGTCTCACCTGACCAAGCGCTGTGCGAAGCGGCATTTGTGGCGCTCAATAACCTGCGCTTAGACCTGAAAACCACATGGAGCGTAGAAGCCGCGCGCGATGCACTGGGCAACAGCATTCCGCATGCAGTGGTCTACGACGGTCGTATGGATGCAGGCAAAATCATGCAAATGCGCAACGACTTTGCGCCGCGCGGCAAGGTTGCCTTCATTGAATTGAGCGAATCGGGCACTGAGCAGTTCCAAGTGAGCGCGCTTGGCAGCATGTCTACCGCCCACGTGCATGTGCCAGCTTTGGCGATGTCGCTCGCCCCTGCACTGGTGTTTGAGCTTTGCAAAGTGATTTGAGCCCGGCATGCAGCGGCAAAACCAGTTTTACTTGAATTATTTTGTAACACTTTGGTGAAGTTATCGAATTTTTACCCAATTACCAGCATAATCCTTTCATCAGCAATACCAGAGGGGTTACATGTTTGACTGGCTCAGAGGCGATGCAGCCCAACAAAGCAAGTTTGGCCGAGCAAACAGTGTTTTTTTAGACCTTGGTGAAACCCAGGTGCAAAAAGCCGCGCCTGCAAAACGTGCACAAAAAGCCACCGCATTCAAGCATTCAGACAAAGGCCCTGAAAGCATTTGGCGCAGCCAGTCAAAAAACTTTAAAAATTCCAAAATAAGTGGTAGCAAAGACAGCACTGACTCGCGCCCCGTATTTCGCTGGGCCGACATGGTGGCCCGCATTGGCGAGGAGATTGGTGGTTCGCTCAACACTGCACTTGAAAATCTGCAGCAGCCAATAACTGCCCAAGGCCTAAGCCAAGCCATTGAGAGCATAGAGCAGGCCAAGCGGGCAGCCATGCTGGCACAAAAGTTCGCCCATTTGCGCGCTGGTGCTGGGTCACAGCAAGCCGAGCTATTGGAGCTCAGAGAGGTGGTCAAGGAAGTCCTTGAGCAGCGCCGTGCTTGGATGATTAAAAACGGGGTCAAGGTACGCACAGGCTTGGTAGCGGCTTCGGTATATGCAGACGCATCGGCGCTTTTTAGCCTGATTGACGAGCTGGTCAATTGGGCTGGAAGCATGTCTGGCGAGGTGGGTTTTACCATCGAAGAAGAGCCCCATAGCCATCGCATCCGACTCAATGCGTTCTCGCGCATTGATCCCAGCACCATTCCTGCTGGCAGTTGGGAAAACGCGGGTTGGTTTTTGTGGCACCAATTGGCACGCACTTTGGGGGCCAAAGCTGAATTGCGTGTGCTCCCCAATGCATTGAGCGTGTGTGTCACCTTCCCTGTGCCACCGCCCATTGAGCAGCGCATGAACAGCAGCGAGTTGGCGCTAGACAACGAGATCAGCCATATTGTCAAGGGCTGCCGTGTGGTGGTGATTGCATCTGACGAGGCCCTGCGTGAGGAGGCTTTCAGGGCGCTAAACAACATGCAGCTCGACCTGAAAACCACTTGGAGTGTGCAGGCCGCAATGGACGCACTCGGTAACAGTGTTCCCAATGCAGTGGTGTACGACGGGCGCATGGATGCAGGTAAAATCATGCAAATGCGCAATGATTTTGCACCGCGCGGCAAAGTGGCCTTCATTGAGCTTTCGCAAACGGAAGAAGAGGAGTTCAGCGTCACAGAGCTGGGCAATATGTCCACCGCCCATGTGAGCGTGGCCAATTTGTCGCAATCACTGGGACCTGCGCTTTTGTTTGAACTGTGCAAGGTGATGTGACGGGGCCTTGCTTGGCTTCCAAACAAGCAGCGCTAAACTTCGCCCCAAAACAGCAATGCATCCCGCCCCTGCACATTGAGCTGCACCTTAGCGCCCCAAGGTAAGCAAACCTTGGTTGGCACATGGCCAAAGGGCAAATTGTCTAACACAGGGGTTTTGGGCAGCTTGGTTTGGAAGCGCTGTTTCACTGCCTGCAGGTTAAAGCCCCGGTCATAGCCTTTGACCAGCTTATAACCCGTGAACTGGCCTAAAAGAATGGCTTTTTGCTGCCCCAGCACCCCTGCATGCAACAGCTGGCTCAGCTGGCGCTCCACGCGGTAAGGGTGCTCGCCCACATCTTCCAGCACCAAGATGCCGCCTTTGATGCTCGGAAAATACGGCGTTCCCACCAAACTGCACAGCACATTCAGGTTACCACCCCACAGCACCGCATTTTTTACAGAAAAATCGGCCGATGTCAGCGCCATATCGTCATTGTTCGCTACTTTTTTAGGAGTGGTGGCGAGGCATGATGCGGCCGACATGCGCCAGCCCGTACCCTCGCCTACGCCACTTACCAGGTCATCAAAGCAAGCTTCCATGATGTCATCGGGTGCATTGGACTGCGGGTCCTGGAGTCCAAAATCATCGGCCACCGCAGGGCCCATCCATGTCACTGCGCCAGTTTTAGCCCAAAGCGGTGCTTGCAAAGCAGTAAAGTCGCTGTAGCCCACCCATTGCGTGCCCTTGGCGATTGACTTGGCGATGGCTTTGTAGGGCAAATCAGGCAGCACACGGGTGAGCCCATAGCCCCCGCGCGATATCAAAACCGCATCAGCCCCACTGGCTGCCGCCCGCTCTAAACAGGCCACGCGCTGCACATCGTCGCCCGCAAAGCGCTGGTAATGCCCCAGAGCCTCCTCGTCAAGCTGCACGTTGTGCCCCAGCTTCTTAAGCCGCGCCACCCCGCGCCTGAACTTGGCCTTGTCACGCAGTGCGCTGCTAGGAGAAACCACATAAATTTGCGCCATAGATACCCTATGCATAGAAATTAGCAAAGAATTAGGGTCAGAACCTAATTAACCAGTGCCTTGATTCAATTGGGAAAAATTAATTAGGTTCTGACCCTAATTCTTTTAATCTGCGAAGCGCTCTAGCGCTTGGGTGGCAACGGTTTCGCCGCGCTCTTGCACGAAGTGGCCGGCTTTTTGCAGCAGCAGGGGCTCTGGGCAGTTGGCTATGCATTTGTGCAGGCCGCGCATCACGGCTTCGCCCAGCACCGGGTCTTGCTGGCCAATGGCCATGAAGCTTTTGCCGTGCCAGTCGTTCTTCCAAAAATTGCGGGCTAAGCGGCTGGTGTGCGCGCCATCGGCATCTGGCCGCTCGGGCACCATGGGCGGGAAAGCGCGCAGTGCGGCGCGGTGGCCACAGTCGGGAAATGGGGCGTTGTAAGCGGCACACTCATCAGGGCTCATGTGCGGGTTGCCGCGTGCAAATAGTTTGGCCACGTCAAAGTCTGGGTTTTTGGAGCACATGTCGCGCCAAGCGACAAAACCTGCAGACAAGGGCACATCGCCAGTGGCCAGCGCGGTGTTCATTACCAATAGACCTTTGTAGCGCTTGGATGCTGCCATTGGCAGCGTAAGCCCCAGCAGACCACCCCAGTCTTGCACCACCAGCACCACGTTTTTAAGGTTCAGGCGCTCTACGAATTCGAGCAAAATTTGACGATGCCAAGTAAAGCTGTGGTCTAGCACTTTCTTGGGTTTGTCAGATTTGCCAAAGCCGATCAAATCGGGTGCCACCACCCTTGCCCCGCTTTGCAGAAAAATCGGAACCATTTTGCGGTAAAGGTAGCTCCAAGCAGGGTTGCCGTGCAGGCACAGGTAGGTGGTTTGCTTCAAAGCACCGGTAGCAGGAGCTGCGGCCTGTGCTGCAGAGGCATTTGAATCTGGATTTGCATCTTGGTGTAAATTTGCAGCTGGCATGCCAGCCCCACCTTCGTCCAAATAATGCATGCGCAGGCCATTCAAAGCGGGTAAATCGCTGACATAACGCGCAGCCCAAGGGTAGCCTGGCAAGCCTTCAAAGCGGGCTTCGGGCGTGCGCACCGCGTCATCGCGCAGGGGGTGATTCATTTTTTTGGCCTCTTGTTGTTGCAAGCGTTTGGATTGAAAGAAATTTTGAAGAATTTTACCTGATGTCAGCGTGATATGGTCATATGCTGCTCCTAATTGTGAAGCATTCACGGCTTCGCAATGGTGGTTCAGTTGGGCTATGGCAAACAAATTGAGCACCGAACCAGCCGCACCTGTTTTGGCCTCGGGCAGCGCAAACACCACGCGGCGCACCCGCGCGTGCAGCATGGCCGCCGCGCACATGGCGCAGGGCTCAAGGGTCACATACACGTCGCAGCCATCGAGCCGGTAGTTGCCCAGCGCCTTGGCTGCTGCGCGAAGCGCATTCATTTCGGCATGTGCCGTGGGGTCGCAGCCAGTAATCGGCGAGTTGTGCCCTGTGGCGATCACCCTGCCCGCTTGCACCACCACGGCACCCACAGGCACTTCGCCAGCCTCAAGAGCGCGCTGGGCTTGCTGTAGCGCTGCTTCTAAAAAGGCAATGTCTGGCAGTTGTGGCGGCGCGTTGTGCATAGGCCTGAGTTTACAGGCTTGTTTATTTTCGCTTTGAAGATTGGCTCTGAAGCTTGACTCTACAGCGGGTTGGCTCTACACGCTGGCCTTAAACGCGGGCCTTGGGCGTTGGCACTTGATGCAGCTGCGCACGTTGCCTAGCTGCCCGCCCTGTGTCACACCGGACTGGAGCGCAGCGCGTAGGTTTTGCCACCCAGCCAGAGGTATTCCACACGCAAAATAGTTGCGCCCTTTTCGCCTGCAAATGTGAAACCCAGCACCGCCAGCGGCGTGCCCACTTTGACCTCGGGCACGCCCCAAGCTTGCACGCGGGTGAGCGGGGCAAGTTCGAGCTCCCAGCGCTTGTCGGCACGGGTTGGCAGGCTGGCTTTGGCAAGCAGGGCCTTGCCGTCTACCGGCGCGGCTTGCGCAGGGAGCACACGCTGGGCTAAATCGGTGGGCAGGCGCATTTGCGAGGGCAAATTGATATCGATTTCCACATGCGGGTTTTGCCACTTGACTTTGTGGGCTGTGCCTTCTAAATAAATCGGGCGCTCTTGGTCAAAGCTGCTCCAGCCGTGGTGGGCGTGTGCCAAGTCTAAGGCGCACATGGCGCCCAAAGCGGTGATAAATGGTCGGCGTTGCATGGCGTATCCTTTGAAAAAAAATGGGGTTTCAGCGGTAAGCTATCCAGCGGCCAAGTGCAATGACGGCAATCCAAACCAGTGTTGAAAAGACCATTTGCGCTTTTGCCAGCGTGTCGAGTTTGTCTAAGCTGCCCCGCCCGTGGAACCATGCCGCGTTGCAGGCAGCCACGTTGAGCAGCAGCATTTTGGCTAAGAACACGCGGTTGCTTAAAAGTTCCTCGGCTTGGCTTGCAAACATGAGCAAACCCGATGCGCCCGCCAAACCAAAGCCAAAGAGCGCCAGCGACACACTCAAACGCGCTAAATCACGCACTGGCAGCGCCGCGCCCCTGCCAAACACCCGCAGCTCCAAAAGGATCAAATTGCCCAGCAAAAGGCTGATGCCGACTATATGCACCACCTCTAAGGCGGGGTACATCCACGCGCTGGTTTTAATGATGCCCAACATCCAAAGCCTCCGATACTTGCAAGAGCTGCAGCACCATAGCCACCCGCGCCTTGGCAGCACCCAAGCCAGCCACGCTAGGCAGCACATCATGCGGCGTGGGCACTACGGCGCCAAAGGCACAACGCGAAACGCGCCAAACAAGCACCCCACAATCGGCAGCTTGCAGCAGCGCAGCCTCCAAATCAGTGCCCAAAGTTCCGTTGCCAGTGCCCGCCACCACAATGCCGCGCAAGCTCGCAATACCTGTTTGCGCCATTTGGCTGAGCAAGGCTTTGACTATTAAACCATCTGATTGGGCATGGTTATGCAAAATTTCTACACGTGGCCATTGCTTAATATGCGCTAGTTTTTCAATAGCAGCATATGACCATTTAGCGCTGACATTGCTCAAATTTTCTATAAAAATAGTATTTTCAAGCGGCTGGAACATCACCTCTGCGTAGTCTGGCTCTGGCAGGCTATGCAGCACCTGCCCAAGCAGGCCATCTGAGCCATACTCTGCCTCGTCCAAGTCGTACTCGCTGCCCTCACCAATGGCATGGCCCAAGGAGTGTGCGCCCTGCGAACTGAAGGCATTGAGGGCGCTGGTGTGCACTTTTTGTACCAAGCTGGCATGGTGAATCTCGCCTGCGCACACACACAACACGCCCCGCCCGCGCGCCGCTGCTGACATAGCCACAGCCACCGCGTCGCGCAGGTTGCCAGGCCCGTCCGCTTCACTGGAGGTGGCCGGACGCATGGCGCAGGTCAGCACAATGGGTTTGGGGTGCGCTTTGAGCAAGTGGGCAAGGCACAGCTGCAAAAAATACGCAGTTTCCTCCAGCGTGTCGGTGCCGTGGGTTACCACCACACCAAGCACCGCATGGTCTTGCAAAGCCCGCGCGCAACGCAGCGCCAGCCGCGCCATCACTGGCCATTGCATGTCTTTGCTGTCGATTTGGGCAAGCTGCTCGCATGCCGCCTGCGCATCGCCTAGCAAGTCAACCAAACCGGGAACGCCAGACAACAAATCCTGCACGCCAATCTGCGCGGCGGTGTAGCCGGTGTGGTCTTGGGCGCTGCTGGCCGTGCCCGCAATGGTGCCGCCGGTGCCCAAAATAAGAAGTTTTTTCATCTTTTTGCTTTATTTGTGGAAATTATGTAAAAAAAGACTTGCCAAGCCCAAAAAACTGGTTAAGAATACAGGCACTGGGGATTACAACAGGCTGTGACTTCATCCTGTTGCTGAAAATGTTTGCAAAAACAAGCTCAGAGTTTTTGGGATTCAGTATTTTTTGGATTCCAGTTTGCACCCCTCAACCCGCTACTTTAAAGGATTGTCACCATGTTTGAAATGCCCAAACTCACTGCACGCCAACAGCAGATTCTAGATTTAGTTAAAACCAGCATCAGCAAAACCGGTGCGCCCCCCACCCGTGCTGAAATCGCCACCGCGCTGGGCTTTAAATCTGCCAACGCTGCTGAAGAGCATTTGCAGGCACTGCACCGCAAAGGCGCAATTGAACTGCTCACCGGCACATCGCGCGGCATCCGTCTGCGCAGCAATGCCCTACAAAGCATCAACGAAGAGCGCAAAACCCTGGCCGATAACCTAGCCACACTGGCCAAGCAACTGGCCCTGCCCTTGGTAGGCCGCGTAGCAGCAGGTTCGCCCATTTTGGCCACCGAGCATGTCGACCAAACCTATATGGTGGAAGCCAATTTGTTTGCCAAAAAGCCCGATTACCTCCTGAAAGTGCGCGGCATGAGCATGCGCGACATCGGCATCATCGACGGCGACTTGCTAGCCGTGCAATCAGCCAAAGATGCCCGCAACGGCCAAATCGTAGTAGCCCGCATTGGCGAAGAAGTCACCGTCAAGCGCTTCCAGCGCAACAAGCACCTCATAGAGCTGCACGCTGAAAATCCCGAGTTCAAAACCATCGTGGTAGAACCGGGCCAGCCATTTGCCATTGAAGGCTTGGCAGTCGGCCTGATCCGCAACTCCATGCTGATGTAAGCGCCCCATCATCGCCGCTGCCACGGGTAGCGGGCGTTTGACAACCTAGAGTTTTTGCTTTTTCAAGCTGGTTTTGGTCAGCTTGGGCAGAGCTTTGCGTTTTCAGCCCCGTGTAAGCGGTTTTAAGTCTCAATCCTGCTGGAACAACGTTTTTTACCATTGTCCGGAGATTTGAACCATGACCCACGATTACGCAAACCAACAGCCAAGCCCCTTTGCATGCCAAAAATCCAGCCCCTGTGCTGCGCAGCAAACAAGCCAGAATACAGGCCACTATGCCGGTCAAAGCCCTGCCAGCCATAGCCCAAAGCAAGTCTTTGCCTTGGCTATGGCTTCTTCACCCGCCTACAGCGGTTTTTTAGGCATACTTATCAGCCTGTGCAGCCTGCCGTTTTTGGCATTGCGCACCATAGTAGATTTTTTTGCCCCGCCAAGTGCGGCCGAAGTTTTGCAACGCCAGCGTGGCACAAAACACACCAGCCGCCCAACTGGCACATTAAATGCCGATGGCCAAACTGAAGCACGTGAAGCATTTGTAGCATCCAACGCATCAAATGCAGCGGGCAAAGTCTCAGCCCATGCCCCCCATTCCCTTCATGCCACCCAAGCAGCACACAAAGCAAGTTTTTCCCAGCCTACGCAAGCCTTGAGCCCACCAAGCGCGGCCTCAAATGCTGCATTTAACCCAGTAAACACTATGAAAAAAGAAGCAAAGAATGGCCATCCGACAACGACATATGCCAAAAAAACCATTAAAACAGGTTTAAGTTTGCAACATGGCCGCATCATCATATCTGGCCGCATGGCCGACGTGTGCGCAGAACTGGAGCGCTTAGCTGCTTTAGAAGCAGCCAACGCTTAAGCTGGCGCGCCCACCAAATACTCGCCCTTGCCCAAATCCACCCCGTTGTGGCGCAGCAGCGCATAGGCCATGGTCACATGGAAGAAAAAGTTGGGGATCACCCAATGCTTGAGGTAAGCCTCAGCTTGCATGGTGCGTGTGGCATCTTTGCCCACAGGAAAGGTGATGTCTTTGGCTTCGGTGCCATCAAGTTTGGCAGCATCCACAGACTTTAAAAACTCCACCGTTTTGGCAATGCGCTCTTTGAGCTGGGCCAGCGTGGTTTCATTGTCGTCAAATTTTGGTGCTTCCACCCCTGCAATGCGCGCCACCCCAAGCTTGCTGGCATCGCAGGCAATGGTGATTTGCCGTGAAAATGGCAGCATGTCCACGGCCAAACGTGTGCCCATGAAATTAGCCGAATCAAATTTCTTAGCATCAGCATGCGCCTGCGCCTTGTCTAAGAAATGGCTCAAATTGCCCAGCATTTTGACAAACAACGGCACGCTAGCCGACGACATAGAAATGGACATAAAGTCTCCAAAGGTTGCAAGTAAGGAGCGCAATCGTACCCTTTTCCCGGTTACCCAGCTTCCGGGTAAAAAGCATGCTGGCGCGCTGCTTCATGCTCAGGCTCGCAATTTTATTAAAAATAGTGGCAATGTCACCGTCATATGGTCATAGTTCACTACATTTAATATAGCATTCAGTATTCTAAGAGCTAGATGCGTCGGTATTAAAAACCTCAGCGCGAGCACAGCCCGAGCAGTGTTTTGGCTGTCCCGATCGACCGATTTCGGTGGTCCTACCCAATACTGTTTGCTTAGCCGCAGGGCGAGGTGGTTGCTTGGTTGGGGTTTTGAAAACTGCTCTGCTTCATCGTCAAAAGCTTGGGTTGTGCTCTGTTTCACGCTTAGACTTGTACGTTTTATGAAAAATAGTGGCAATGTCAGCGTCATATGGTCATACTACGCTACATTTTGTATAGTAAATGATGCTCCAAGAGTAGCGTGCCTCCGGTATTAAAGCCTCACAGCGAGCATAGCCCGAGCAGCGTTTTGGCTATCCCGACCGACCGATTTCGGGTACTCCCGCATGAGGGCGCGTCGGGATAGCCAAAACGCTGATCGGGC
>JAYTMT010000261.1:0-4395 GCA_043728315.1 Polaromonas sp.
CTGGGTCATTGCGCACGGCATCGGGTACGCGGCGGTCTGCGTACACGTCTGAGAAGTAAAACTCACCGCCTTTTTTGAGCAAACGCTGCACGCCGCGCATCACCGCGTCTTTGTCAGGCGAGAGGTTCACCACGCAGTTGGACACAATCACGTCAAAGCTGCCCGGCTCTAAGTCCAAATCCTCCAAGCGCTCAATAAAGCCCTGCATAAAGCGCACGTTGTCATAGCCAAAGGCTTGCGCATGGTAAGGGCGGTGCTTTTCGGCCAAGTCAAGCTGCTCTGGGGTCATGTCCACACCCACCACGGAGCCAGTAGCCCCCACGAGCTGGGCCAGCGCATACACGTCGCGGCCAGAGCCGCAGCCTAAATCTAGCACCCTGCACCCCTCTAAGAGCGGCGGGCAGACCAAGCCACAGCCGTAGTAGCGCGAGAGCACTTCAGGGTGGATTTTAGACAGCAAGGGTTTGAGCCACTGCGGAATTTCGCTGATGTCGCAGCAGGCGCTGGTTTTCAAATCGCCTGTGCTTTGCAACTGGCGGCCATAGTAGTCTTGAACGATGTCGTACATGGTAAAAAAAGCTTTCTAAAAATTCACAAAAATTACAAAAAAATCAAACGCGCAGAGCATCGCTCCAAGCGGCGGGAAGCCATTGCAAATCGGCTGGTTCGTCGATGTCGTGCAAAGCAGGCAGCACTTGCACGCTCCAGCCCAGCGCCTTGATTCGCTCTAAAGTGCGTGCCGCCACCACATCGGTGCTCCAGGGCATGTCAATGAACAGGCTGGGATCAAAGCGTCTCAAGGCGAGCAACACATAGCCCCCATCTGCTACTGGAATAATAGCTGCATCATGCGCATGGAGGGCTTGCGCAGCTTGCGCGATGGCCTGCGGGCTTAGCTCTGGGCAGTCTGTGCCCATCAGCAGCACAGCTTCTTGATTGCCGATGCCGCGCTTAAAAGCCCGTGCCATGCGTTCGCCTAAATCGCCCTGGCCTTGTGCGCTCAAAGCGATGTTTGCGGGCAAATCCATGCTTTGCCACACGGGGTCTTGGGGCTGGGGCGATGCACACAGCTCTATCACTGCGCATTGCGCCGCCAGTGCCGTGCGCAGGGTGTGCAGGAGCATGCGTTGCGCCAAGCGCGCAGCGCCCTGCGCGCCCAAAGCGGGAATCAGCCGCGTTTTAACTGCTCCTGCCAGCGGCGCTTTGGCAAAAACGATGGCGCGCACTGTTTGCACCCGGGTTGGCACCGGCCTTGGCATTGTCAAAGCCGCTGGCATGGGACTGCGCACGGCCATAGCGCTCACTGGTAGCGCTGCGCCAGCAGGCCAGCACTGGTGCCACGCCAATACGCAAAGCGCAATTGCCACATCAAGAATATGGTGCGCCACACGCCACGCATCTCCCAGCGTCGCCCTGATGTGCGTACCTTGGCGCGCAAGCAAGCAGGGCGCGACAGGCGCAGCAGGCGTTTGGACATTTCTATGTCCTCCATCAAGGGCTGGTCAGGAAAACCGCCCACGCCGTGGTAGGCATCGGCTGTCATGAACATGGCTTGGTCACCGGTGGCAATGCCGCTTAGCCGAGAGCGCAGGTTCATCATGGCCGATACCACGCGCAGCATGGGCGATGCGCCCTCAATGCGCACGTCAAAGCGCCCCCAGCAGTGGCCGCTTTGCAGGCTTTGCGCAATGGCTGGCCCTGCGTTGGCCGGAAGCTGGGTGTCGGCATGCAAAAAAAGCAGCACTTGTGGCTCGGCCTGCGCAGCGCTGCCATGCGCTGTGCAAGTATGCACAGCGCCCGCGTTCATTTGCACTGCGCGCCCGCGTGCGCTTTGCAGCACATCAAACCCTGCTGCACGCGCCAAAGCCACGCTTGCATCGGTACTGGCACCATCGACCAGCAGCAGCGCAATGCCTTCTTTGGCCAAAGGCAGCAAATTAGCACGTAAAGCGGGTATTGCCGCTGCTTCGTGGAGCATGGGCACGATCACGGTCAGCTGCATGGGCTAGCTCAGAGCGCCACCGCAGCTGCTGCCCTGCCCTGCCGTGCAGCCAAAGCAATGGTCGGCAATGCGAATAGGCTGCGCGTTTAAATCAGTGGCCAGCAAATCGCTCACATGCATGCGTGGCCTTGCCGTTGCATAGCCCTGGGGAATTGGGGTGGGCAAGCCCAGCATTTGGTTAAAGTCGCAGTCATACAGCAGGCCGTTGTAGTCTACCGACACGGTGTCGCGGCACATCACGGCGTCTAGGTTCGCATCGTCGTGGTGCGCGCGCAGCAGTTGCATATAGCCTGCAAATTGGCCTTTGGACACCAGCATGCTGCCAAAGCGCTGAATCGGCATGTTGGCCAGTGTGTAGAGCTGGTCAAACACTATGCCAAATTGCTCGCCAAGCAAGCGCTTGTAATCAGCCTGCAAGGCCGATTGCGAGGGCGGCAAATGGGGACCCAGCGGGTTATAAACCAAGCTCAAGTCCAAGCCAGTGCCTTTGCCGTAGCCCAGCGTGTTGAGCAGTTGCAGGGCGGCTATGCTTTTGTCAAAAGTGCCTTTGCCGCGTTGTTCGTCTACATTTTTAAGGCTGTAGCAGGGCAGCGATGCCACAATGCTGACGCGCTGGTCGGCCAGAAACTGCGCCAAATTTTCTTGCATGGGCTCGTACAAAATCGTTAAATTGCAGCGGTCAATCACCTTCACGCCCAGCGCCCGGGCGGCCACCACCAAGCGTCGAAAATCGGCATTGAGCTCGGGTGCACCTCCGGTTAAATCCAGTGTGGCGATTTTGCGCACTTTCAGTACTTCAATCACTTGGTCTACCACCAGCGCGCCCATGGTTTCGGTGCGCTGGGGGGAGGCGTTCACATGGCAATGCTGGCAGCTTTGGTTGCACACATAGCCCAAATTGACTTGCAAAGTTTGCAAAGGGCGGCGCGTGATGGCGGGAAAATTGGTGCGCTGGAGCAGTTCTAGGGTTGCGTGCATAGATTTTTACAAATAAGTCAAACACATGGCAAAAGTGGATGGCTGGCAAGACGGGAAAAGGCCAGAAGCCTAGTGGCGTAGTTTAGGGGTCGAGTGTATTGCTCAAACTGGCCGCTTAAGGCCAATAGTCGGACTCAACAAAAAAAACTTACACCGCTGTGGTAGCCATTTACGTTGGAGCAAAACCTCTATGATTGGTTCAATTTAACCTTATCAGCAAGACCATATGACAAACGCATTAGTTGGCATCATCGGCGGCAGCGGCCTCTACCACATGCAAGCCTTGCAAGGCATTGCCGAGCTCGCCATAGACACGCCGTATGGCAAGCCGTCGGACAAAATAGTGACGGGCCACGTCAACGGCGTGCCGGTGGCCTTTGTGGCGCGCCATGGCCGCACGCACAGCCTCACGCCCTCTGAAGTGCCTTACCGCGCCAATATGTATGCGCTAAAGCAGCTGGGGGTGCGCTATGTGCTGTCGTTTTCGGCCGTGGGCTCGCTGCGCGAGGAGTTTCGTCCACTGGACATGGTGCTGCCCGACCAGTTTATTGACCTGTCGCGCCGCCGCGAAAGCACGTTTTTTGGCAATGGTGCAGTAGCCCATGCCTCAATGGCGCAGCCGGTGTGCGCGGCTGTGTCTGACGTGCTGGCGCGGGCGCTGGTGCAAGCGGGTTTGCAAGATCGCGTGCGCCTGCACCGGGGCGGCACGTATGTGTGCATTGAAGGCCCTCAATTTTCTACCTTTGCCGAGTCCAACTGGTACCGCAGCATGGGCGCAGGCGTGATCGGCATGACCAATATGCCCGAGGCCAAACTGGCCCGTGAGGCACAAATGGCCTATGCATCGCTGAACATGGTGACCGATTACGACTGCTGGAATCCACGCGAAGCCAGCGTGACGGCCAATTCTGCCATTGCCAATTTGATGCAAAACGCCGAGCACGCGCAGCATATTGCAGCGGCGGCCATCGCCCTTTTAGGCGCTGAAAAACCCGAGTCATTGGCGCACACCGCCCTGCAAACCGCGCTGGTCACCCAGCCAGACGCTATGGCGCCCGAGGTGTTTGAGCGGCTGAAGGTGATTTTTCGCTGATTGTGTTGTTCGGGTTGCGTTGTTTTGTATGGCTTAGGTTGCGCCCCGAGCAGCGTTTGGGCACTCCCGCCATTCGCTCAAACGGTAGATACCCCAATGCTGTTCGCTTGATTACTCCCCGCTCGCCCTGAGCTTGTCGAAGGGTTCATACCCAGCTCGGTCACTATTTTCCCGTTCGCCCTGAGCTTGTCGAAGGGTTCATACCCAGCTTGGTCACTATTTTCCCGTTCGCCCTGAGCTTGTCGAAGGGTTCATACCCAGCTTGGTCACTACTGCGGCTAAGCGAGCGCTGTGCCAACGCGCAAACGGATCGCTGGCCCCT
>JAYTMT010000262.1:0-9232 GCA_043728315.1 Polaromonas sp.
TTGTGCCATTTGCACCAAGGCTTGCACTGTCAGATGTGCCTCCAGCGCCTGTATTGCTTGTTGAGGCATTGCTGTTATTGGACGCACCCGATGAGCCGCCGCCGCAGGCCAGCAGCAGCCAAGTGGCGCACAGCACAGCGGCAATTTTCAAAGTGTAAAAATCGGTTTTCATGGTGTTTAAACTCGGTCATATCGACAAGATACAGAGATTAAAAGTGAAAAACCAAGTGTTTTTTCTCGTGCTTGTTACATATCGGGGCATTGCGTGCAATAGTTTGCAGGCGGGCTTGATTCGCAGCGCATAAAAAAGCTAAAAGTGTGCAATTTGCCCAAACTTGATGTGCCGGTTTGAGTGGCTTTTTTACTGAGCGCGGCGCTCTTGGCGCAGCATGAAGAGGTATAAACCCTCCACCTTTTCACGCGCCCAAGGCGTTTTGCGTAAAAACGCCAGACTCGATGCCACGCTGGGTTCGTGCGTGAAGCAGCGCACGGGGATGCGCTGGCCAAGCTCGTCCCAGCCATAGTGATCGGCCAGCGCCGTAACCACGGCCTTAAGGGTCAGGCCGTGCAAAGGGTTGCGTGGCTGAGCAGGCAAGGGCTTGTTAGCGGGGGCTGGTGCTTGACCAGATAGCAAATCAGGCGGCTGGGGCATGGAATCGGGCATAGGCTCTGTTTTTTATGGAAAATAATGCAGATGTCAGCGTCATATGGTCATTGTATGCTATCAAAAATATAATATTAATGGGTTTGGAAAAATGTGCTTATCTGGTTAAAATAACAGTACTTTCAACACTCCCAAATACCCACCGTGACCGATCCCCATTATCCCCTTGACCCTGACTGCGCTGTTGCTGGTGACGCGCCCGTGCAAGAGTCCATTCAAGAACCGATTCAAGAGCCGATTCAAGAGCCCCGCCTGTGGAGCGGTGACGGTTGGACCGCTAAAGTGCTTAAAAACGAAGACGACGACGGCTGGGCGGTAGCCATGGTGAAAGACGGCGAGCCCGAGCCTGCGCTGGTGGGCCCGTGGACCATGGGGCGCGACAAAAAGAACCCCAAGCCGTTGGACACCAATGCCTTTCACACCTTGGTGAAAACTGCCAACGAATTCGTGCGCCGCCATGAGCAGCAGCTGCACGCTAGCCTGCACCAAAGCATAGCTGTCACCGCCAAGGGCGCGCGCCTTACTGTGAGCCTAGACATTGTGCCCGACGATGAAAATCCCTATGCCACGCTCAGCGCCGTGAACGACAGGGGTGAGCATTTGGCCCAATACAAAGTAGCACCGTCTTTCAAGCTCAGCCGCGCCAGCGCCAGCGCATGGGCTGAGGGCGGTTTTGCCAAGCCCAGCGGGCGATAAATCTACCCTGCAACTGCGAAACAGCTGCTCGGGCTATGCGCGTGCGCTGGTTTTCATGCCGTAGGTACGCCACTTTTAGAACGCAGCATACTATATAAATAGTAGCGCATAATGACCATATGACGCTGACATCGTCACTATTTTTCATAAATTGAACAAATTTTAGCGAACCAAAAGTGCCCAAGCAAACAGTATTGGGGTAAATGCGGAGTCGTCTCAAGTAATTTAACGTATACATTAACGAATGCGTTAATGAATGCATTAAATCCACAGCAGTAAATCTAAGCCAACCTGACCCAATACCGCCCCCGCCCCCGCCCCCACCCCAGTATCGCCGTGCAAATATCCCACACAGCCACCCCGAGCAGCGACATGCTCAGCCAAATCGACTGGTTCGGTCAAGCCCTGTCGCGCCCAGAATGTGTGCTGGCCACGGCAAATGGCGACATGCACACAGCCGATTGGCGCGCAACTGGTGGGGTGGCCCACACCAAAGCCGATGGCACAAGCGCTTTGTATGTGGCACAGGCGATTGACGGTGAAGTGGTCAGACCCAATGGCATTGCGCTGCTGCCAGATGGTTCGTATTTGCTCACGCATTTAGGTGCAGAGCAGGGCGGGGTGTTCCAGCTTTTTCGCGATGGGCGCACGCGGCCTTTTTTGCGCACCGTGCAGGGCCAAGATTTGCCGCCCACCAACTTTGTAGTGCAAGACCATGCTGGCCGTACATGGATCACCGTCAGCACGCGTCTTACGCCCCGTGCACTGGGCTACAGCGCCAGTTGCAACGATGGATTCATTGTGCTGCTCGATGCATCGGGTGCGCGCATCGTGGCCGATGGCTTGGGCTACACCAACGAATGTGCGCTAGACCCCAGCGGCCAGTGGCTGTATGTGAACGAAACCTTTGGCCGCAAGCTCTCGCGCTTTGCCATAGCCGCCAACGGCGATTTGGGTGCGAAAGAAGTGGTCACCACCTTCGGCCACGGCACATTTCCAGACGGTTTGGCCTTTGACGCATCGGGCGATGTGTGGGTGGTGAGCATCATCAGTAACCGTGTGATTCGGGTTGCCAAAGACGGCGCGCAAAGCATTTGGTTGGAGGACTCAGACGCTGCACATTTAGACACGGTAGAAGCGGCTTACCAAGCCAGCGCGTTGGGCCGCCCGCACCTAGATGGCGTGAAAAGTAAGCAGCTCAAAAACATTTCTAGCATCGCTTTTGGTGGCCCTGGCCTGCAAACCGGCTATTTTGGCTGTCTGCTTGGCGATGCGGTAGCGCGCCTGCCCATGCCAGTGGCGGGGCTGGCTCCCGTGCATTGGCACTACTAACCTAACCCAATCAAAGCACAGACATGGCCATTGCAATCAATGCCCCCAGTATTACTGCCGACATAGGCTCCTTGGTAGACGCTGCGTACCAAAGCATACGCAGGCGTATTTTGGACAATGTGTGGGCACCCGGTTACCAAGCGCTGGAGCAAGAAATTGCCTTGCAGCTGGGCATGAGCCGCACGCCAGTGCGCGAGGCCTTGATTCGTTTGGCGCAAGAAAGCTTGGTGGAGGTGGTGCCGCGCAGGGGCATGCGCGTGCTGCCCGTCTCGCCCAACGACATGAAGGAAATTTACGAAATTTTGACCGCACTGGAAAGCATGGCCGCTGAAATGCTGGCCGCGCGCAAACCCAGTGAAGAAGAGCTCAAGCCGCTCATAGCCGCTACCCGCGACATGGAAAAAGCCTTGCTTAAAAACGACTTAGACGCGTGGGCAGCAGCAGACGAATCCTTCCATGAGCGGCTTGTGACCTTGGCAGGCAACAAGAAGCTCTTAGAAACCGTGATGAGTTTTTGGGACCGTGCCCACCGCGCGCGCATGTTCACGCTGCGCTTGCGTGCTCTGCCGGTGGACTCCACCAAGGAGCACATGGCCATGGTCGAGCGCATCCGCCAAGGCGATACGCAAGGCAGTGGCGCAGTGGTGCGCGAACACCGCCAGCGCGCGGGCCGCGAGCTCTTGGTGATTTTTGAAAAATTCCGACTACAACAACTGTAACCCCCTCTTTGACCATTATGAAACCCAGCTACCACATCGCAGTATTGCCCGGTGACGGCATTGGCAACGAAGTCATTCAGGCTGCGCAGCACATGCTCGCGGCACTTGAACCTCGCATTGGGGTCACATTCGCATTGGATTACCAAAAAGCGGGTGCGCAGCATTACCTAGACAGCGGTGTGGCTTTGCCAGAATCCACACTGCGGGTTTGCGAGTCTGCCGACGCCATTTTGTTTGGTGCCATGGGCTTGCCGCATGTGCGCGGTGCAGATGGTACAGAGATAATTCCGCAATTAGATTTGCGCTTTCACTTTGATTTGTATGCCGGTGTGCGCCCGATTCGCACCTTCAAAGGCTTGCTCACGCCGCTGTCGCACCCCTTGGCAGCTGAGATTGATTTGGTCTTGGTGCGCGAGAGCACCGAAGGCTTGTTTTATGCGCGCGGCCGAGGCGATGTGCGTGAAGACGGTGTGTACGACACCATGCAAATCACCCGCAAGGGCACCCAGCGCATTTGCGAATTTGCTTTCCAATTGGCGCAGCAGCGCGCCCAAACCAAGAATCGCCCAGGCCGTGTCACCAATGTGGACAAAGCCAACGTGTTTGCTTCTATGGCCTTTTGGCGAAAAATATTTGAAGGCGTAGCAGTTGACTACCCCCTAATAACCACCGACAGCGCCTATGTGGATGCCATGGCGCTTAATTTGGTGATGAAGCCCTGGACCTATGACGTGCTGGTCACAGAAAACATGTTTGGCGACATTTTGTCGGACTTGATAGCGGCACTGGTGGGTGGTATGGGCATGGCACCATCGGCAGATTTGGGTGACAAGCATGGCCTGTTTCAGCCCGCCCACGGCACAGCGCCCGACATTGCAGGGCAGGGCAAGGCCAATCCTACGGCCATGCTGCTGTCTGCGGGCATGATGCTGGGCTGGCTGGGTCAGCGCCACGGTGACCAGCGTTTGCTAGATGGCGCTGCCTTGATTGACCGCGCTGTAGAGCATGTATTTGCCGCAGGCCTTGTCAAGCCGCTGGAGTTTGGCGGTAGCAATGGCACGGCCGACATCACTGGCGCTGTGGTGCAGGCATTGGCAAGCGCACTCTGACATGGCTGCAAACCTCCAAGCCTTAGCCACACCGCGGCGCATTGCCGTGGTGGGTGCGGGGTATTTCAGCCAATTTCACCTAGAAGGCTGGGCGCAAACGGCAGGTGCGCAGGTGCTAGCGGTTTGCGACAGCGATCGTATGAAGGCAGCAAATGTAGCTGCGCGCTTTGGCATTGCGCATGTTTTTGACAGCGTGGCCCAGATGACGGCTGAACTGCCTTTGGATCTGGTGGACGTGGTGACCCCACCAGAGAGCCACCACGCCGTGTTGACCGAGTTGTTCAAACACCAAGTGCCCGTCATTTGCCAAAAACCCTTTGGCCAAGACTACGCCCAAGCCGTGGCGCTCACTGCTGCGGCCACGAACAGCGGCACGCCACTGGTGGTGCACGAAAACTTCCGTTTCATGCCTTGCTACCGCGAGGCCAAGCGCTACATTGAATCTGGCATGCTGGGCGCGCTGCACGGTATCAGCTTCAGGCTGCGCCCAGGCGATGGCCAGGGCCCCAAGGCTTACTTAGACCGCCAGCCGTATTTCCAAACCATGCCCCGACTGCTGGTGGCTGAAACAGCGATCCATTTCATCGACACGTTTCGCTACCTCATGGGCGAGGTAACGGCCGTGTATGCACGTTTGCGCAAACTCAACCCCGTGATTGCAGGGGAGGATGCCGCGCTCATAAGTTTTGAATTTGCTGGTGGCGCAGCAGGTATTTTTGATGGCAATCGCCTCAACGACCACAGCGCGGCCAACCCACGGCGCACCTTGGGTGAAATGTGGCTAGAGGGAGACCGCGGCGTGCTGCGCTTAGATGGCGATGCAAGATGGTGGTTTAAGCCACACCACGGCCTCGAGTGTGAGCATGTGTATGACAGCGGCCCAGGCGGCACGTTTGGCGGCGGCGCGTGTGCAGCCTTGCAGCAGCATGTGCTTGACGCACTCCAAAATGGTACGCTTTTTGAAAACAGCGCGCAAGACTATTTACGAAATCTCGTTATTCAAGAAGCTGTGTACGGCTCTCACGCGAGCGGGCAACGCATTGAGATTGAGACATTTGTACCCCCAGCAATCTCGCTGAATCCTTTCCATTAATTTTTTCAACCTGTGTTTATCTAGTAGGAGACTCTCATGACTTTACGTTCATTTAGCTTCAAATATGTGGCGCTTGCAGCGCTGCTATGCGCCAGCGCTACGCATGCGCAAACCGTGCTGAAATTCAGTCACACCGACCAGCAATCGGGTGCCAGACAAGCTGCTGCGCAGGTGTTCGCGCGCAAGGTGGAAAGCTACACCCAAGGGCGCTACAAAGTGCAAGTTTTTTGCTGCAGCCAATTGGGCAACGATCCTAAGAACATTGAGCAGTTGGCTCTTGGCGGCATTGACTTCACCGTCTCGTCTACTGGCTCTTATGCAAGCCAGGTGCCCACCCTGAACCTCACAATGATGCCTTTCATCATCGACAGCTATGCGCAAGGCTGGAAGTTCTACGACGAATCAAAATGGCTTCAAGCCCAATTTGACAAAGCTCCTGCCAAAGGTTTTCGCTTTTTAGCCACTTGGGAAGCTGGCTTTCGCAGCATGACCACACGCGATCCACTGAACAGCCCAGACGATGCCAAAGGCAAAAAACTGCGCACCTTCCCCAACGAGATGATGCGCTGGCAGCTCGAAGCCATGGGTTTTGGCATTCAAATCATGCCATTGCCTGAGGTTTACTTGGCCATACAGCAAGGTGCGGTATCTGGGCAAGAAAACCCCATCGACACGATTGCTACCAACAAATTCTATGAAGTCGCCAAACACGTGACCTTGACCAACCACGTGTACAGCCCAACTCCACTGGCGATTTCAGAAAAAACTTGGCAGCGCCTGTCAAAAGCGGATCAAGAAGCTGTGCAGCGCGCTGCCCGCGAAGTTGCGCCTTTTCAACGCAACATGATCAAAGACAATGATGATTTGCTGCTGACTGCTATGCAGGCTAAGGGGGCGGTTATCAATCGCAAGCCCAATACCCCCGCATTCAGAAAAGCGGTTGAACCCGTGTACGCCAAGGCCCGCGAGAAGTACGGTGCAGACGTAGACCAAGTTCTTGCAGAAACCGCTGCCATTCGCAAAGCAGTCAAGTAAGTGGCACAGAAGGAATATCAGATGCTAGCAGCGCCCTCTTCATCCGTGAGTCCAGATTTCGCAGACTTGCCCCCGGTCATCGTGCAGCCTCCAGCATGGCTGCGCTATGTCGGCAAGGCGGTAGACTGGGCCGTCATTTTGATTGGTGGGTCGCTGGCTGCACTGATTTTCCTCAACGTTGTTTTGCATGCCTTCGGTAAAGACTTGGCTTGGCTGACCGAGCTGGGCGAGCTGCTGATGGTCTGGGTCACTTTTTTAGGCGGTGCGTGTGCAGCTCAGCGCGGTGCACACATGGCGATCAATGAGTTTCTCGACAAATTAACACCCGCCAAACGGCGTTGGGCCGATATTGGCGTGCAGTTGTTCACGCTTGCATTATTGGCTGTGGTCTTGTTTTTTGGCATTCGCATCGTGCAAGGCAGTTGGAACAATGTGCTGACAACGCTTGAATGGCCCATGGCGTGGCAATACATTCCAATGCCGTTAGGGATTGGCCTGATGGCTTTGTTTATTTGTTGGGATTTGCTGCTGATCTGGCGTGGTGTTCCACGCGAGCAGCGCTACCCCACAGATATTTAAGGGAAGAAAAAAATCATGTTATCCCTCGTTATTTTTGGTTCGTTTTTTGCTTTGGCGCTGGCCGGTATTCCGCTCATGATCGCCCTGCTTGCAACCACAGTAGGCATTGTCGGCATCTATGGCATGCAATATCCGTTGGAGAGTGTGTTTCTCTCCTTTATCGGTGGGGTAGAGCCGTTTATTTTGATTGCTGTGCCCTTGTTTGTGTTCACGGGCGAGTTGCTTGCGCATGGTGGCGTGGGCAAGCGGATTGTGGAGTTTGCCAATGTGTTGTTTGGCTGGCTACCGGGCGGTTTGGGCATTGTGACGGTGATTTCTTGTTTGCTGTTTGGTGGCGTGTCAGGTTCAGCGATTGCGGATACTGCGGCGATTGGTTCTTTGGTGATTCCGGCCATGTTAGCTAAGGGTTATTCACGTGGATTTGCCGCGGCTTTGGTTGCAGTAGCTGGCACTTTGGCGCTGCTGATGCCCCTGTCTATTCCCTTTTTAGTTTACGCTTTTATCTCCGGCGTGTCGATGCGCACTTTGTCGATGGCAGGCTTAGTGCCAGCAATCATTTCTGCTGCTGCTTTGATTGCCGTCTGCATGTGGCATGGCCGCAAAACTGGTGTGGATACGGGCGGCAAGCCTGCCTCTTTCAAGCAAATCTATCAAGCTGCGCTGTCCGCAGGTCCCGCCCTGTTGATGCCCGTCTTTATCATTGGGGGCATTTGGTCAGGCTATTTCACGCCAACTGAGGCGGCTGCAGTTGCTGTTGTCTACGGCCTGTTTATTTCGATGTTTTTGTACCGCGATTTAAGCTACAAAGACATTCCACATTTGCTCTTAAAGGCTTTCATGACCAGTGCTACTGTGATGCTAGTCATTGGCGCTACAGGTGCTTTGGCTTGGCTGATAACTGCTGAGGGCGTGGCCCAGCAGTTGGCTGACTGGGTGGGTGCAGTGGCGCATGTGAAATGGGTGTTTTTAATCATGCTCAATATTGCGCTGATACTGCTGGGCATATTCATAGAGCCACTGCCTGCGCTGCTGATGGCTGCGCCTTTGTTTTTGCCGCTGGCAATGGCTTTCAAGATGGATTTGGTGCACATGGGCGTCATCATGACTGCCAACCTTGCCATTGCGCTGTACACGCCGCCCGTGGGGGGCACGCTTTTTGTGGCAGCCAAGCTAGCCCGAGCCAGTATTGGCGAGATCACCCACCACTTATGGCTCATGATGGCAGCTACTTTCAGCGTGGTGATTTTAATCACCTATGTGCCTGAGCTCACTTCTTGGTTGCCTAAGCTGATTGCTTCAATGGCCAAATAAGCTGATCGCCACAAGCGCTAAGTTCACCACCATGTACATCGTCACCGTCTTATTCAAAATTCACGCGGCCCACCACAGCGCGTTTCTTAGTGCGATGCACAGCAATGCACGCACCTCGCTCGCCACAGAAGCGGGCTGCCACCAGTTTGATGTATGCGAGGGGGGTGACGCGCAATCTCCAGAAGTGTTTTTGTACGAAGTTTATGGCTCGCACGCCGATTTCCAGCTGCACCTGGCAGCGCAGCATTTTTTGGAATTCAATGCTTTAACTATGCCTTGGGTGCTGGACAAACAAGTCGCCACGTTTACGCGCAATGGGTAAAGACTGGCAAATAGCGGGTGTTTTTTGCTAAGGCTGCTGCGTTTGCAGCCAAGCAAGCACTTTATAGAATTAAAAAAGCCTTTGTGGTTGCCCACAAAGGCTTTTTTACTTCCTGATTAGTTACTTGCCTCAGACCGAGATGTAATAGTATACTGTGATTATTATCAGTTACCCTAAGGACTCCCCATGGCAATGAACCGTATCCAATTCCAAGCAGGCCTATCCATGCGCGACTTTCAACTTCAGTACGGTTCGGACGAGCTATGCGAGAGCGCATTGTTTGCTTCCCGCTGGCCTAAAGGCTGGAGCTGCGCCAAATGCGCTTGCACGCGCTGCTTTACGACCCGCAACGGCCATGGTCGCCAGCTGTGG
>JAYTMT010000263.1:0-2054 GCA_043728315.1 Polaromonas sp.
CAACGCGCTTATGCGCTGGGCGCAAGAAGCCGGCAGCACAGCGGCACAAACGGTGCAAGCCGTCGCCTCCGTTTGCTCACCGTTAGATCTAACAGCCAGCGGCGTGGCGATAGGCAAGGGCTTTAACCGCATGGTCTACACCCGCATGTTCTTAAAAAGTATGAAACCCCAAGCTCTTGAGCGTTTGGCCTTGCATCCTGGCTTATTTGATGCCGAAAAACTGCAAAACAGCCGTGATTTGTACGAGTTTGACAATATCTTCACTGCCCCTGTGCACGGCTTCAAAAACACCGAAGACTACTGGTTACGCGCTTCAGCCAAACCGCACATGCACCGCATCCAGCTGCCAGCTTTGGCGTTGAACGCGGTAAACGACCCCTTTATCCCCGCTTGGTCACTACCTAAACCCGCTGAAGTGAGCAAAAGTGTCACCCTGTGGCATACCGCGCAAGGCGGGCATGTGGGCTTTCCCAAAGGCAAGTTTCCCGCGCAGGTCATGGCGATGCCGCAGGCCGTATCCGGCTGGCTAGCAACGCATTTGCCAACTTAAAACAAGATTTAAAGCGATAATTTACAGATGGATGACATCGTCAAACAAGCCATGGCCAAATGGCCCAACGTGCCGCACTGCTTCGGTTGGCTGGGCTTAGACGCGCGCGGCAACTGGTACATGCGCGACGACCGTGTGCAGGCGCAAGGCACCTTCACCCAAGCCAAAGGCTCGATGCTCAAGCACGAGAAGCTGATTGACTTCATCAACCGCAATTACCTGAGTGACGACAGCAGTCAAAGCGTAGCCAAAGGCCAATGGTTCTTCCAAAACGGCCCTCAGCGCGTTTACGTTGAGCTTGAAGCCACACCGATTGTTTGGAGAGTAAGTGCTAACTTCGAAGCGACTTCCCACACTGGCGAATCCGCCAGATTACAACGCTGCGTCGTCGACGAATACGGCCGTTTGTACTTAGAAGCCGCTGCCGGATTCGGCTTGGTCCACACTGCCGACATGCTGTATGCGGCTGATGCGATAGAGCAAGGTTTGTGGGTGCCGCAGGAGATGTTGGCGGCAGATTTGCCGAAACGGTTTGGTTATGTGCGCAGCCCGAAGGCGCTACAGAATCAAAATTCCCCTTCATGTTGAAGGGGTGGCGCGAAGCGATGGGGTAGCTGGTAATCGATATTTGCTATATATTTAATAGCTATAGAGGCAATAAATACGCCGACTACAGCCATATTCGGCATTAAAAAAGCCGATAAACTCACTTTTTGGTGACCTTATCGGTTTTTTGCATCCCGCTTGGGGGAGTTGTTGAATTACTTGGCGGCAGGTGCTGCTGTTGCAGCGGCTGCTGCTGCAACCACGGCTTTTTGCGGCTCTGCAAATTTACCGCCGGCTGCATTGGCCATATAAACCACTGCGCGACCGATTTCAGTATCTTCATAATCGCCACCGCCCTGCGCGCCCATCGCGCCTTTGCCTTTGAGGGCAGAATTGAGCAACGCTTCATAACCTGTGGCAACACGTGCGCCCCAAGCCGCTGCATCTCCAAACTTAGGCGCACCTGCTAAGCCAGCGCCGTGGCAAGCTAAACATTGCGCTTTGTAAACTTCTTCCCCAGCTTTTAAAGGGCGATCAGCGTCGCGAATCTCAACTTTACCAACTTTTTGGATGCGTACTTCCAGCGCTCTGGTGCGCTCAGAGTCTGTCAAACCGCCCAAAGCCATTTGCGATTTGTCAGCCGTTGCGCTGATACCGGCAGGTTTAGCGTCATTAACGACGTAATACACCAGGCCAATGATCATAAAAATAGGCAGTACAAACGAGAAAAATACCAATTGCAGCATCTGCTTAGGTGTTTTGACGGGGCCAGTGTGGTCTTCTTCGTGTTGGTTGCTCATAGTGTTCTCTAGATCTTCAAAAAAGTGCGGAATAGCTGCATTAATGCTGCATAACCAGTAATTATAAGGGAGCCAGCGCCAAGTTCAGCCAGCAAGCGCCTACAATACAAGCCACACGTTGCGGCTGTAGCTCAGTGGATAGAGTATTGGCCTCCGAA
>JAYTMT010000264.1:0-7217 GCA_043728315.1 Polaromonas sp.
CGCAGGCGTGACAAAGGCCGCTTTGATTGCGAGCAGGGGCAATTACGCTACGGGCTACGCCCTTCGCTGCATTGCCCCTGCTCGCAATCAAAGGTGAACTGAGCTGAAGTAAAAACCAGCTATCAAGTACACTTATCCACAGTTGCTGGCTCAAATATCAGCAACCCGCCCTGGCTCAATATTGGATCGGCAGGGTGGCTCAGTATTTAATCGGCGCGGACAAGCAGTTGGTTAGAAAGGGTTTGGCGGGTCATGCCGAGCATCGAGGCCAGATTCTCGTGTGATACTTTGAGGATGGTATTGACCCTGCTGTGGCGCATATCGTCTCCATACGCCAGCAACAGCAGGCGTCTTGCGCAGCGCGCACGGGCGCTACGCAAGCTGAAATCCTCCACCAAGCCCATGAGCATGCGATTGCGCGAACAGAGCAAATCAGTGACATGGCGGGCAAATTCTGGCTCTTGCATCAGCTGTGCAAACACCTGCGAAGGAACAGAGCCAACCAGTGATTCTCCTATGCTGCTTACATCGCGCAAAGGATGCTGCCCATCTAGCAGCCCAAGCTCGCCAAACCACTGGCTGGGCTGCACCAAACTCAAAATCGCTTCGCGTCCTAAAGAGTTACTAGACGAAGTTTTCAAAGACCCATGCAGCAAAACCATAAAGCCCGCATCACGTTTCAAGTGAGGTCTGCCCATACTCACCACCAACTGTTGGTCTGCGAATTCGATAGGCTGCAAATTATTCAAAAGCTGTAACTGGTACTTGACACCAAGCTTGGCAAACCATGGGTTGCGTTTTGTCAATACGGAGATGGAGGAGGGAGAGA
Organism: Polaromonas sp.; assembly: GCA_043728315.1. Taxonomy (GTDB): domain Bacteria; phylum Pseudomonadota; class Gammaproteobacteria; order Burkholderiales; family Burkholderiaceae_C; genus JAAFIP01. Next base: position 830 of record JAYTMT010000264.1, read on the forward strand.
GTTTATTTGGGCCCATACGATTACTATTTGTCTTTAAAAACGCAGCGCTTTGGGCAATGCCTGAGCGCTGATACGGCGAATGTAACCACTGCCCCCTAGCAAACTTCATCCTCTGCGGCAATCCGCCCACGCACTTAAATATTCTGAGCAGTAAGTCACATGTGCGTGGATAAAATCCACTAGCTAAATGTAAGAATTTTTACATTAAAAAAAACTGCTGCTGCGTAGAAATCACAACGCGATCCAGCGCTAATTGGCTGCAACGTGGATAGCTGTTTACAAAGCGCATGTAGACTCGTATGACTCACCACTGCACACCATCACACCATGCTAGACCGTCACGCCATCACGCTCATCAAGCCAGCAGTCGATGCAATCGCCAAGCGTTTGGCAGCATTGGGGGTGGGCGCTAACCAGATCACTTTGCTAGCATTCGCATTTGGTTTGGCCGCTGCGCTATTAATCGCCACTGGGCAATACGCAGCAGCCGCGGCATTGATCCTAGCCTCGCGCCTATGCGATGCACTCGACGGCGCGGTGGCGCGGCAAACACAGGCTACAGATGCAGGTGGGTTTTTAGATATCACGCTAGATTTTTTGTTTTACGCCAGTATTCCACTGGCTTTTGCCATCGCCTCCCCTAAGGAAAATGCCCTGCCGGCAGCATTTTTGCTAGCCGCCTTCATGGGCACAGCGGCCAGCTTTTTGGCCTATGCGGCGTTGGCGGCCAAGCGCAATTTAGCAAGTATTGAATATCCTGATAAATCCTTTTACTTTTTAGGCGGCCTGACTGAAGCGACCGAAACTTTGGCCGTATTCATCGCCATGTGTATCTGGCCGCGCTATTTTGGCGTGTTGGCTTATGGCTTTGCTGCGCTATGCTGCATGACGATTTACATGCGGGTTTACGAAGGCTGGCGCAGCCTGCGTTAACTGCGCGACTAGCCCACAGCATATGCGAGGCATCCGTTAATGCTCAAGTGCCTTTGGCTGCGATATCTATATGCGCAGTCCCACCAGCTCGAATCCACAGCCTGAGCACAAACCAGCCGATCAAAAGTGCACCCATGCTAAAAACCACATCGCCCGGCACGCGCATCCACACCAGCAAGTGAATCAAAGGCTTGCCCATGAAGTCTTGCGAGCGCGCATACCAATAGCCGTGCTCCAGCGCCGCTTGCAGTTGCAACACGCCAATCGGTAGCAATGTCAGCAGGGCCATTAGAGATAAGCCGATATTGAGTGACCAAAATGCGCTAGCCAGTGTGGTGTTGCTCCACTCAGCATCAGGTTTGAGGCCACGCAAGCAAAACAGCATCAACCCAATACCCAGCATGCCATACACGCCAAACAGTGCCGTGTGTCCATGCAGGGGCGTGAGGTTAAGGCCTTGCATGTAATACAGCGCCATGGGTGTGTTGATCAAGAAACCAAACAAGCCCGCACCAACCAAATTCCAGAAACTCACCGCCAAGAAAAACATCACGGGCCAGCGATAGCGCTCCATCCACGGGGTGGCGCGGCTATGTCTCCAAGTTTCATAAGCCTCAAGGCCAATCAAAGCCAGCGGCACCACTTCGAGCGCTGAGATGCTTGCACCGAGCGCGACCACGGCAGTCGTCGTACCCGCAAAATATAAATGGTGGAATGTGCCCAAGATGCCGCCAGCCATGAAGATGATCGTGGCAAACAGCACATTGACTGTGGCCGTGCTGCCGCGCACCAAGCCCAGCTTCACAAATATAAAGCTGATCACCGCCACAGCAAACACTTCAAAGAAGCCTTCCACCCAAAGATGCACCACCCACCAGCGCCAATACTCCACCATCGACAAATGCGTATGCTCGCTCCACATCAGCCCTGCGCCAAACAGCAAACCAATGGCAACGGTGGATAAAAACAGCAAGCCGACGATGGATGACATCTCATCTCTGCGCTTCAAGGCAGGCCAAAGTGCACGGCCACAGAGCACCAGCCAAAGCAGCAAACCAATGAATAAAAACCATTGCCAAAACCGCCCCATGTCGACATATTCCCAGCCCTGATGGCCAAACCAAAAATTGTGCTCTAGCCCCAGCTTTTGCATCACCGCAAGCCATTGCCCCGTAAATGCTCCGACCACAATTACCAGCAAGCAAACGAATAAGAAATTCACGCCCAGTCTTTGGTATTTCGGTTCATGCCCCGAAATGGCGGGGCCGATATACAGGCCCGTTGCCAGCCAAGCGGTGGCAATCCACAGCACCGCCAATTGCGTATGCCAACTGCGTGTGATGCTGTAGGGCAAAACTTCTGACAACGCAACACCGTAAGCGTTTTGGCCTTCAACTTGGTAATGTGCGGTGATTGCCCCCAGCAAAATCTGCACAAGAAAAAGCGCAATCACCAACCAAAAATATTTGCCAGTGGCTTTCATGGAGGGTGTTGGCACAAGGCCGCGCAAGGGATCGACCAGCGGCGGTGGCGGTGCGTTGGCAATATCCTTCGGATGCCACACCGCATGGTGCCAAGCCAGCAGGCCAATGCCAGCGAGCATGAAGAGCACGCTGAACACCGTCCAAATCAGGGCAGAGGGTGTGGGCGAATTGCCCACCAAGGGCTCATACGGCCAATTTTGTGTGTAGCTCATCGGCAGGCCGGGGCGTTCTGTCACCGTGGCCCAACTTGTCCAGAAAAAGAATGCGGCGATGGCGCGGCGGTGCTGGGCATCAGGGATGGTGTTCTCACGCATGGCGTAGCCAGTGCGCAGCTTGTGGGTTGCGGGGTCATCCGAGAACAGGCTGTGGTAGTGCTTGGCCACCTGCGCAATTGCCTGCGCACGATCAGCGCTGACCACGATCTGGTTGGCGTTCGGATCAAACGTATTTTTGCGAATCAAGGGACGCAAGTCTGTTTGCAAGTGCGCTTGCTCGTTGGTGCTGAGCTTGTCATAGGGGAGCGCGCTTTTGCGCTGTGCCAACACATCCAACCAAGCCACACTTTCGCGGTGCAACCAATCGGCTGACCAATCGGGGGCAACCAAAGCGCCATGCCCCCAGATCGAGCCCAGCTGCTGGCCGCCAATGCTTTGCCACACTTGTCTGCCGCGCTCAATTTCAGCGCGGGTATAGACTGTGCTGCCCGTCTCGGTGACGACAGCCTCTGGCATAGGCGGTGCTTGTCGGTGTATCTCACCGCCCATCCAAAGCAAAATACCAAAACCGAACACCAGCAAAGTGCCCAAGCTCCACCAGAGTCTGCGTGTGGTTGTCATGATCAATCTCCTCGTTGTTTATGCATACAGAGACGGTGGTGAAAAGGCGCTACTTGACGAGCAAAACTGGCACATCACATTGCGAGACCACGCGCTGTGCCACCGAGCCCATCAGCATGCGCCCGAGCACCCCATGCCCATGTGTGCCCATCACGATCAAGTGCGCTTTGTCTGCTTTGGCGGCTTTGACAATCTCAATCGAAGGGCTGCCTATCACCCAATCTGCGCGGTAGTCTATGGCGTGGCGATCCATGAATTTTCGGATGGGCTGCAACACCGTATCGGCTTCTTTCTGGTGATAGTCCATCACCATCTCTTTGCCAGCAACCGCCTTGACTCTGGGCGGCATACGCATTTGTACATGCAAGATGCGCAGAGAAGAAGACTCCCCCAGCAAGGCGGGTTGATTGACCAAAAAAGCCAAGGCTTTTTTGGTGTAACGGCTGCCATCGGCTGCAAGCAATATGTTCATGATGATTACCTCAGCACCAACACGGGCACATGCGAGTGCGTGAGCACGTCCAGCGTTTCACTGCCCAGCAACACGCGGCTGATGCCCTTGCGGCCATGCGAGGCCATGACGATCAAGTCGCATTTGTGCTTTTTTGCTGCGGCAATGATGCTCGCGGAGACTGCGCCAGAGCTTGCGCCCACTACAGCCTTGGCTTTGACGCTGTGGCGATGCGCCTCTTCTTGCACGGCATCAACCAAAGCTTGCGCTTGTCGTTGCCATTCTTTTTCGATGCGTCCCACCTCGGCCGTAGACAAGACCACCGCCCCTTCGAAATACATGCTCGGATAGTTCGATACGGCGCTGTAGGCGATGATTTCTGCGTCTAGCGCCGCAGCAAGCAAGATGCCGCTGGAGACCGCTTTCTCTGACAACTCGCTGCCATCGGTGGCAATTAAAATACGTTGGTACATGGTGAGACTCCTTGAAATGGGAGTCTCTAGCTTAAAGACGCTTCGCCCAACGTGTATTGATCTATGTCAAGCGATCTGCATTCTTTTTTTGGATTGTGAAGCTGTTGCTTTGGGCGTGGCGAGCAAAGGGTGATGCTGGCAATCGCTGTCATCTGCATGCTGGGCCAATTGGTGCAAAGCGGGCAAATCCAAGATGCGCACTTCTTTGAGCTGCAAGCTGATAACGCCCTTGCGCACGAGCTTGGTTAAAGTGCGGCTCACGGTCTCAATGGTCAGACCAAGGTAGCTGCCGATTTCCTCGCGCGTCATGCGCAGATGAACGGCATCGCCCGCTTGCCCGCGTGCATGCAAGCGCGTGAGCAGATTGAGCAAAAAGCTGGCGATACGCCCCTGTGCACGCATGCTGCCCAATAGAAAGAATAAATCATGGTCGCGCACAATCTCGCGGCCCATGATTTTTTGCACATGCCACTGGAGTGCTGGAATTTCTTGGCTTAATGTATTGAGATCCTGCATGTGCAATACACACACATCAGAATCTTCTAGGGCAATTGCCGTGCAGGTATATTCAGATGATCCAATGCCATCGAGCCCCAAAAGCTCACCCGCCATATAAAACCCCGAGACTTGGTCGTGTCCGTCTGGTGCTGAGATGGTGGTTTTGAAAAACCCAGTGCGCACCACATACAAAGACTTAAACACCCCCGTGGCACGATACAGCACCTGAGCGCGAGCGATCCTCACCCGTGTGCTGACCATGCGATCAATCAGCGCCATTTGCTGCGCGTTCAAGCCAGTAGGCATGCATACATCACGTAACCGGCAGGTGGCGCAATGGGTGGCGATGGTTGGGGTAAGCATGTACAAGCCTTACAGCCAGTGTACGCTTCGTCCAAGCAAAGTACAAGCTCATGTATTTTTATCACTCTGACAAGCGCACACATCAGAAGCTCAAGCAAACGAGCTAGAAAAAGTAAACCTATGCGCCCAGAGTCAGGCTACGGCTTGCCTACTAGCCGCGCCAAGCCAACTTCTTCAAAAAAACCATTCATGGCTTTCGTCCAAATCGGGACTGCATCAGCCACATAAAACAACAAATGCCCGTCGTTGCCATGGGGCGGGTGCATGACCAGTTTGCCGCGCCCACCGGCTTGTTCAAACGCTTCAAACATGGCTTTCACTGCGGCCGGACCGATGTATTTATCGTTTTCTACATAAAACCACAGCGCGGGTACACGCAGGGTCTTCGCATAGTCACCCATCGTCTTGGCCAACAGATCCGGGCGGCACGGAATACCATCCAAGCCGTTACCGCCGCGCCCGCCCGACAGATTCACAACAGCGACGACACCGGGCAGTTGTGCGCTGGCCGCGGCGATAGACGCAAAACCACCCGCAGACTGCCCCATCAGCACAATGGTGTTGGCGTCTAGGCTGCGCCGAGTGCGTATAAAGGCAACTGCGGCGCGCAAATCACGAACGCTCTCTGCCCCCGTTTTGTCATACCGAGGTTCTTCGCAATAGCCAATGCTTTCGGCGTAGTCGCCACCAGAGACACCGTAGCCTCGCCGCATCGGCACCAAAACGGCCAAACCTTGACCCACCAGCGATGTGATTTGCGCGATCACCCGGTAGCGGCCGAGCAATACCCTGTCTGCCCCACGGCTGGGGCTGCCGTGGCTGAGCACCACAACGGGGAAAGGGCCCGGCCCGGGCGGTTGAAACAAGGTGCCTGTTAAGTCAACGGGCTTGTCGGCAGGCTTTGCATTGGCTGGTTTTTGAGTCTGCGGTATCTTGACGATCTCTTCGCGCAGCTCAGACGACAATTCATGCACGCTCCCAAATGCCGTTTGCCAGCTCTTGTCTTGCGCGCTGGCCAGTGGCGGTGCAGCGATGCAAACAACGCAAAATAACAGCCCGTAAATTTTTGAAGTGCTTTGGTTGTGCATGGGCTTATTTTGACGGTATTTTAAATGCCAAACAAACTGAAAACCCTTGCTGAAGATGTCAGGGCTCGTCCCCCATCCTAGATTTGTACTTCATACTGTAATTTAAGGAAAAAAGTGGCAATGTCAGCATCATATGGTCATAGTGCGCTATTATTTATATAGTAGAGCCACTTGCAGAATTCCAACATTGTGCAAATATAACTGCCGCTAGGGCAAAAAAAGTTGCGGACACCACCTAAAAGGCTAGAAGATCGAGGTGTTG
>JAYTMT010000265.1:0-6986 GCA_043728315.1 Polaromonas sp.
TGGAGGATCAGAAACGGGCTCTGTCTGAGGGCGTAGCCCGAGTTAGGCCGTTTCCCTCCATTTGCTCGAAAAAACCAGCTCCCCCGAAGGGGCCAGCGATCCGTTTGCGCGTAGGCACAGTGCTCGCTTAGCCGCAGTAGTGACCAAGCAAGGCATGAACCCTTCGACAAGCTAAGGGCGAACGGGGAAGCAGTGACCAAGCCGGGCAAGAAAGCGCAGATCGAGCGTAAAGTGCTCAAAGAGAACATTATTTACCCAGCAGGCGGCGCAGCAGCACATTGCGCAGTGCAACCGTGAAACCCGCCAGTGTGCCCCGCCCCCCGCAGGGCTTGAAAAACGGGAATCGGCATAGATATATGCTACCGTTGGTTTAGTTGAATTAATTTTTAGGAGTGTGCCATGGCTTTAACAAGCAAGTTTTTTATTCGCGCTGCCGGTTTGTTAGCCGCCGTGGCCGCCAGCGCCGCCATGACAGGCTGCGGCTACAACGATTTTCAGCGCCTAGACGAGGGCAGCAAGGCCGCATGGAGCGAGGTGCTCAACCAGTACCAGCGCCGTGCTGACTTGGTGCCCAACATTGTTGCCACGGTGAAAGGCGAGGCCGCTTTTGAGCAAGACACACTCACTAAGGTGATAGAGGCGCGCAGCAAGGCCACTTCATTCCAAATCACGCCCGAGGTGCTGAATAACCCTGAAGCGTTCAAAAAATTCCAAGCCGTGCAGGGCGAACTGGGCGGCGCGCTCAGCCGCCTGATGGCCGTGAGCGAGAACTACCCCAATTTGAAGGCCAACCAAGGCTTCAAAGACCTGCGCGTGCAGCTCGAAGGCACTGAAAACCGCATCACCGTGGCGCGCAACCGCTACATCCAAACCATACAAGAATACAACGTGTTGGCGCGCAGTTTTCCTAGCAATTTGACCGCCATGGTGTTCAGCTACAGCACCAAGCCCAGCTTCACCGTGGCCAACGAAGCGCAGATTTCTGCTCCACCGGCTGTGAGCTTTGACAAGAAGTGATGTACGGGCTTGGGTCATTTGCTTGCCTGTGCAACGCCTTAAAACATGATTTTTAAGGTTTTTATGCACAATGTCAGCATCAAAAGGTCATATGTTGCTAGCTATTTAGTAGCGTTTGGTTTTTTGATTAGCCTGCTGCTGGGTCTTGGCTTGGCAGGCACAGCTGCTGCGCAAGGCGTTTTACCAGTGCCTGCGCTTAGCGCCCATGTGGTGGACGAAACGGGCTCGCTCAGCGCGGCGCAAAACAGCGCACTTGAAAAGCAATTGACTGACTTTGAAGCTACCCACGGCACGCAAATAGCCGTGCTTTTGGTGGCCAGCACCCTGCCTGAGGACATCAGCAGCTATGCCAACCGCGTGGCCAATGCTTGGAAAATTGGCCGCAAAGGCGTGGGCGACGGGTTGTTGATCGTGGTAGCTAAAAACGACCGCAAAATCCGCATTGAAGTGGCCAAGGCACTCGAAGGCGCTATTCCCGACGTGGCCGCTGGCCGCGTGGTCAGCGAAAGCATGGCGCCCTCGCTGCGCCAAGGCGACTATGCGGGCGGCATCAGCGCGGCTGTGAAAGAGCTGGGCGCGCGCATTGCCGAGGAGAAACTGCCCAAACCGGGCGCTGGCGGTTTATCTGGCAGTTTATCTGACAGCTTGGGCAGCATAGGCGGCATTGGCGACATCGGTGCAGGCTTGGGAGGCTTGAACCCGCTCAAGGGCTTTAACTGGATGGATTTGGCGATCTTTTTGTTCTTTGCGGTGCCCATTGGTGGGGCGGTGCTGAAAAGCATTTTGGGCAACAAGCTGGGCTCTGGCGTGGTGGGCACGGGCGTGGGATTGGTGGCATTTTTTATCACGGCCAGCATCGCTATTGCGGCCATTGCGGGCGTGGTGGCTCTGCTGTTCACGCTGTTTTCTAGCCTGAGCGCACCGCGCGGCAGGGGGGGCTCGGGCGGATTTGGAGGTTTGGGAGGTTTGGGTGGGGGCGGTTGGTCGTCAGGCAGTGGTGGCAGCTGGGGTTCGTCTGGCGGGGGCGGTGGCTTTAGCTCGGGCGGTGGTGGCGATTTTGGCGGAGGCGGTGCCTCTGGCGACTTTTAGGGGTGCGCGGTGCAATTGTTCAACACATTCAAACGCATATTCAAGCACCGCTGGATGGACAACGCCGACGTGCGCCGCGCCCTGCCAGCCGATGCTTTAGAGCGCCTCAAAGCCCGCGTAGCGGCCAGCGAGGCACGCCACAGCGGCGAAATACGCTTTTGCGTGGAAGCGGGTCTGCCGATGGGCTACCTGTGGCGCAACGCCAGCGCCCGCGAGCGAGCGGTTGCCATGTTTGGCAAACTGCGCATGTGGGACACCTTACACAACAACGGCGTGCTAATTTACCTGCTCTTGGCCGAGCGCCGCATCGAGCTGGTAGCCGACCGCGGCATCAACGCCCATGTGGACACCGCCGCATGGCAAGCCATGGTGGCGCACATGTCAGACGCATTCAAAGCGGGGCGCTTTGAAGACGGCCTGACACAGGCGCTAGAAGAAGTCTCAGCCGTGCTGGTGCAGCACTTTGCCACCCAGACTGGCGCAGTCGATCACAACGAATTGCCAAACGCGGTGGATTTGCGATAGACTTCTGTTTTGATAGCGGCATATGACCATATGACGCTGACGTTGGCAGTATTTTTTGTAAATTCTGCATTTTAGTGCATGCAAAAGCCCATAGCTAGCTAAACCCCAACCAAGGTGGGCAGCGTGAAGGTAAACACCGTGCCCTGCGCCAGCCTTGGCTTAAAGTCCAGCGCGCCGCCGTGCTGCTCAATCACGGTGCGGCACAGGCTCAGGCCCAGACCCATGCCTTCGGCCTTGGTGGTGAAAAACGGGGTAAACAGCTGGTCGGCGGTTTGCGCGTCGATGCCTGCGCCGCAGTCGCTCACGCTGAATGCTAGCCAGCGCTTGGCAATTTCTGGTAATTGGCCTTCACCTAAATTACTTACATTGCCAGTACTGGCCATGCTGGCCTTGAATGTGAGCACACGCTGCGCCATGGGGATATGCTCCATGGCCTGCATGCCGTTGCGCGCTAAATTGAGCAGCACCTGCTCAACCATGGTGCGGTCGCATTGCACTTGTGGCAAATGGGGGGAGCAGTCAATTAGCACGCGCACGCCCAGCTTGCGCGCCTGCAAGCCCACCAGCGGCATCACAGCATCCAAGAGAGCCTGTGGGGCCACGGCTTCGCGGGCGCGGTTGCTGCGGCGCACAAAATCATGCACCGATTTGATGACCTTGCCCGCCCGCTCGGCCTGCTCACTGATGCGCTGCATGGCGGTGGCCATGTCGCCACTGTCCACGGCAGGGCTGTTTTGCAGCATATTGATCGAGCCCGTGGCATAGCTAGAAATAGCGGCCAGTGGTTGGTTGAGCTCATGGCTCAGGAGCGAGGCCATCTCGCCCACGGTGGCCAAGCGCGCCGTGGCTTGCAGGCGGTCTTGGCTGGCGCGGGTGAGCTCCTCCATGCGGCGTTGGTCACTCACATCCAGCACCGCGCCCATCCAGCCGGTTTGCTTGCCCACGGCATCTATCAAGGGCGATTCAATGATCAGCACCGGAATGCGCGTGCCGTCTTTGCGCAAATACACCGACTCAAAGCCTTCGCGCGGTGACGCATTGCCCGCAAAACGCACGGCTTGGCGCTGCTGGTATTCGTCAATGAGCTCGGGTGGCCAATAGGGCATGGGCGCAATGGCTCCTACCAGTTGCGCCATTTCAAAACCTGTCATTTGGCAGAAAGCGGGGTTCACATAGGTGATGCGCCCTTGCATGTCGCGCGCGCGCAGGCCTGTGACCAATGAATCTTCCATGGCTTTGCGAAAAGCCAGCGCTTCTGCCAACTCGCGCTCTGCCCGCACACGGCGCGTCATGTCACGCCCGAGCATCACCACCACGCACACCAAGGCAATCGACATGACGGTGACCAAGGCCGTGAGCACATTGGGAAACACATCGGGTTCGCCGCGCCAACTGTCTAAGCGCAGCACCATGGTATTGCCGGGCAAATCCAGCAGTTGCTGCGCAGAAAACACCCTGCCGCCGCGCCGTGCAGTGCCATGAATGGCCAAGCGCGTGCCATCGGGCTCGGTAAAAGACATTTCCTGCCCGCGCGAAATCTGCTTGGCCACCAGCTCGCTGAGTATGCTTTGCAACGAATACACCGCCACCACGTAGCCAGCGGGCTTGCCCGCATAGGCCAGTGGCACACACATTTCCACCACTTCTTGCCCAAGCCCCGCACTTTGCGGCACGAAATAGCTGGCAGAAAAGGCCGGCCCACTCAAACGGGTGGCTTGCTGGCAGACCAGACTCACGCCCTGTGGGATGCTTGGCAAAGCCATTGGGTCGCGGTAAGGGGAGTGCGCCGTTTGCAGGGTTTCAAATTTCAAGCCATGCCAATCTATGCGCACGATCTCGCGCCGCTGGCGCAGCAGCACATCGGCCTCGCGCGCCCAAGCGGCCAAATCAGGCCCGCCTGTGCTGCTGCGCAGCGCCTGCAGGCTTTGCACATTGCGCGTCAAGGCTGAGCGGATGTCGCTTACCGCTTCAGACACATCGCGTTCAATTTTTTCCTGCACTTGGCTTACTTCAAAGCGGCCAGCCAGCCAAACCAGCATGACCAACAAAGCCGCCACCAAGGCCACCAAGGATGACCACAGCAGATTGCGGCGCGACAGCAGCTGGCGCCAAGAAAAACGCAAGCCCCGCACTGCCCGCCTAGCCTTTCAATGCCCGATGCGCCAGCGCTGGCAATTGCACGCGGCGCTCTTGCATGGCCTTGTAGTCCAGCTGGGCCAGCACCACGCCTGCGCCTTCGGCCTGTTGCTGCAAAACAGTGCCCCACGCATCCACAAGCATGCTGTGCCCCCATGTGCGCCGGCCGTTGTCGTGCAAGCCGCCCTGCGCGGGAGCTACTACATAGGCTAAGTTTTCTACGGCACGGGCTCTGAGCAAAAGCTCCCAGTGCGCTTGGCCAGTGGTGTGGGTGAAGGCACTGGGCACCACCAGCACATCAGCGGCCAGTGCGCGGTAGAGCTCCGGAAAACGCAGGTCATAGCACACACTCAGGCCTATGCGCCATGTGTGCCCATCGCGTGAATCCAAGTCAAAGGCCACGCTTTGGCTGCCACGCTCGAGCACCCGTGACTCGTCGTAGCACTCTTGGCCGTTGTCAAATGCAAAAAGGTGGATTTTGTCGTAGCGTGCGCGCAGCTGGCCGCTTGGGTCAAACACCAAGCAAGCATTGCGCACGCGAAGCGGATCTGGCGTGGCCAACGGCAGCGTGCCGCCCACAATCCACATGCGGTAGCGCTTGGCCGCATCGCTCAAAAAAGCCTGAATCTGGCCATTGCCCAAGCGCTCTTGCACTGCCAATTTGTCCGTGTCTTTGTGCCCAAGCAAGCAAAAATACTCAGGCAAAGCCGCCAGCTCTGCGCCCTGCTGCGCCGCTTGTGCAAGCAAGGCATCGGCATCGGCCAAATTGGCCTGCACACTGGGTTTGGACACCATTTGAATCGCGGCGGTTAGCATGTTTTTTTGCTGTATTGGTTTTATTGCGTGGCGGCATCGCTGATGGCTGGCGTGGCTTCTTTGTTTGTTGCCACTGGCTTGTAGGGCACTTTAGTGACTCTAGGGTCTGCCCAGCTGCCATCGATGTGGAACTCTTGGGTGGCCGCTTGCATTAAAGGGCGGCGCAAAAAATACTGCGCCAAAAATGTGCCCAAACCAATGGCTGGGTTGATCACGCCAGCGATCAGCGATGCAGTGCCAGCATTGATCTCTGGCACCACCACCACTTTGATGTCCTGCGTTTCTTTGGCAATATCGGCTCTGCCGTCCATCAACACAGCCGCATTCACCCCCTTCATTTGCAAATTATTGGTAATGGCTACGCCCTGCTCCACACGCACATCGCCACGAAAAAAATCAAAGGAAAAACCCTCGGTAAACACGTCTCGAAAATCCAAGGCCAAGCGCCTAGGCAAAGACTGCAAACTAAGCACGCCCAGCAGCTTGGCCAATCCGGGGTCTGCCTTTAGAAATTGCCCGCTCTCAATGTTGACATTGAATGCGCCATTCATACTTGCGTAATCAGGTGCCAAGGGCGAACCCAGCCAACCTACTTGGCCTTCCAATTTGCCTTTGCCTTTGGCAATGACTTTGTCTTGCCCAAAACGCTTTAAAAACTCGCCCGAATCATTGATATCCAAACGAAAATTCATTTGCGTGCGCCTGCGCTCGGCTGGCGCACGCGCTGGTCGCAGGCCAGCGCCTTGCGAGGCTGGCGGGGCTGGCGTAGCCTGTGGGCCAGCAGCAGCCCAATTGCCTGTGGCACTGAACTGCGCCTCGGGGGTGATCACATTGAGCTTGGTAAGGCGCCACTCCCTGATACCGCCCTCACGCGCCACCGCACCCTGGCCGCGGTTAATTGCCTCCACTTCCACACGGCCTAATTTTTTACCTTTTAGTTCAAAATCTTCCACCACTATGTCCAAAGCAGGAATGGCGCTGGGCTGCTCATCGAGCGTGGTTTCAATGTCAGTGACCGCACTAGGGGCAATACTCAGGCGCGCCAAGCGCGCATAAACGCGGCCCGCACCCGCACCGCTGGGCTGGCGGTATTCCACATAACCGTTGAGCTCGCGGGCATCAAGGTTGGCACGCCACAGCTGCCCTTCGCGTGAGCCGCCCACCACCACATGGTTAAGGGTGCGGCCTTGCACCGTGAGCGTATTGGCGCGCACAGCCATGGTGCTGGGCACATAGCCCAATACGGCGTTTTGGCTGCGCTGGGCACTGGCCTGCACACCAAACGCCGCCAAGCCAGTGGCGGCATCTGGCACTGCGGGGGCAATAGCAGCGTCACTTAGCAGCTTTTCCCACGCGTCAAGGTCAATTTGTGCAAAATTGATATTGGCCACCACCCCTTCTTC
>JAYTMT010000266.1:0-5015 GCA_043728315.1 Polaromonas sp.
GGGATCAGGAACGGGCGCTGTCTGAGGGCTTTAGCCCGAGTTTGCCCGTTCCCCCCATTTGCCCCTAAAAAACCAGCTTCCCGCGAAGCGGGCCAGCGATCCGTTTGCGCGTTGGCACAGCGCTCGCTTGGCCGCAGCGTGACCAACCCTACCTAGAACCCTTTGACAAAGCAGTTGGCCAAGGCAATACCCACCTCAAAACGAACGCGGCAGCCCCAGTATGTGCTCAGCCACATAGCTCAAGATAAGGTTGGTGGAAATAGGTGCCACTTGGTAGAGCCGGGTTTCGCGGAACTTGCGCTCTACGTCGTATTCGGCTGCAAAGCCAAAACCTCCGTGCGTTTGCAGCGCGGCTTCGGCGGCTTCCCATGAGGCTTTGGCGCACAGGTATTTGGCCATATTCGCCTCTGCGCCGCAGGGCTGGCCCGCATCAAACAAAGCGCAGGCACGGTAGCGCATCAGGTTGGCCGCTTCGGTTTCAATGTAGGCCTGCGCCAGCGGAAACTGCACACCTTGGTTTTGCCCAATGGGGCGGTTAAACACGATGCGCTGGCTGGCGTATGCACGTGATTTGTCGAGTAGCCAATAGGCATCGCCAATGCACTCAGCGGCAATCAGCGTGCGCTCGGCATTGAGGCCATCCAAAATATAGCGAAAGCCTTTGCCCTCTTGGCCAATCAAGTTCTCTGCTGGAATCTCTAAATTATCAAAAAATAATTCATTGGTTTCATGATTGACCATGTTGCGAATCGGTTTGACCGACAGGCCATGGCCGATGGCGGACTTTATATCCACCATGAAGATGGACAACCCCTCAGACTTTTTGGCCACATCGGCCAGCGGCGTGGTGCGCGCCAGCAAAATCATCAAATCGGAATGCTGCACCCGCGATATCCAGACTTTTTGGCCGTTGACTACGTAGCGGTCGCCTTTTAAAACCGCAGTAGTTTTCAATTGGGTGGTGTCAGTGCCCGTGCTCGGCTCGGTCACGGCCATGCTTTGCAGGCGCAGCTTGCCTGCGGCTATGTCGGGCAGCCACTTGGCTTTTTGGGCCACGCTGCCGTGGCGCAGCAGTGTGCCCATGTTGTACATTTGGCCGTGGCAAGCACCAGCATTGCCGCCGCTGCGGTTGACCTCCTCCATGATGACGCTGGCCTCTGTGAGCCCCAGGCCTGAGCCACCAAATTCGGTGGGAATCAGCGCGGCCAGCCAGCCCGCGTGCGTGAGTGCATCCACAAAAGCTTCTGGGTAAGCGCGTGCCTCGTCTATGCTTTGCCAATAGGTGCTGTCAAAAGGCTTGCACACAGCGCACACGCCATCGCGGATGTCGGCGTATTGCGCGTCGTGGGGTGACAAACTCATGCGCTTGAATGCGCTTAGTCGGCAAACTTGCCAGCTGTCTTGATGGCCGGGCCGTAGCGCTCAATCTCGCTTTTGAGCCATGTTTGCAAGCCCTCTGGCGTGAGCTTGGACTCGGGCACGTTTTCTACACCAAGGTCGGCAAATCGCTTGGCCACATCGGGGTCTTTGAGCGCGTTACGAATGGCGGTGTTGAACTTGGCGGTGATGTCTTTGGGCGTGCCCTTGGGTGCATAGATGCCGTGCCAGACCACCATTTCAAAATTGGCTAGCCCCTGCTCGGCCAGCGTGGGAGCATTAGGCAGGGCTTTGATGCGGTTTTTGGTGGTTACCCCATAAAACTTGACTTTGTCGGAGTTGATTTGCGGAATGGTTTGGGTGGTTTGGTCGCACATGAGGTCCACCTGCCCGCCCAATAATGCATTGAGCGCGGGAGCAGTGCCGCTGAATGGCACTGTGGTTAAATCCACGCCAATGGCTTGTTGGAGCATCATGCCGCACAGGTGCGACACCGCGCCCAGCCCTGCGTTGGCCAAGTTGACTTTGTCTTTGTTGGCCTTCAAATACGCCACCAACTCGGTGAAATTATTTGCAGGCAAGTCTTTGCGGGCAATCAAGGTCATGGGCACATCGGCCACTTGGCTGACATATTCAAAATCAGTCAAAGGGTTGAAAGCAAGCTTGCGATACAAAGCTGGTGATGTGGCCATGCCGTTGTGGTGGATGAAGAAGGTGTAGCCATCGGGCGCGGCCTTGGCCACATAGCCAGCTGCCACAGTGCCGCCAGCGCCGACTTTGTTTTCTACCACCACCGACACACCCATGGCCTTGGTCATAGACGCGGCCAAGCTGCGCGCCACCACGTCGGTGGGGCCGCCAGCAGCAAAGGGCACAACCAGAGAAATCGGCTTAGACGGCCAAGCCTGCGCGAAAGCGCCGACGCCCATGAACAAAGTGCAAGCTACGGCTACGAGGCTGCGGCGGCTGGGAAGGTAAGTATGCTGCATGTGGATATCCATCAAAAAATGGGTTAAATCGCCGCTGCACCACGCATTTGGTCGATCTGTTCTTGAGCATACCCAAGTTCACGCAAAATTGCATCAGTATGTTCCCCGACATCGGGCACTGGCGCCATCTGCACATCGGCTTGGCCGCTTCGCCCTGCGGGCCACAGGGCAGGCAGCTCGCCCACAGGTGAGCCCACACGCGTCCAGCGCCCGCGCGCTGCCAACTGGGGGTGTGCCCACAAGCCAGCCATGTCGTTGACTCTGGCATTCGCTATTTTTGCGTCTTCCAAACGCTGCTCCACCTGATCCACAGTGAGCAGTGCAAACACCGCGCGAATTTCATCGCTGAGCGCGCCGCGTGCGGCTGAGCGCTTGGCATTTGTGCTAAAGCGCTCGTCGCTGGCTAGGCCTGGGCGCTGCATTACCACGCGGCAAAAAGCACCCCACTCGCGCTCGTTTTGCAAGCCCAGCATGACTGTGCCCGTTTGGCCAACAGCGCTGCCAACTTCAAAAGGGCCATATGGAAAAATGGTGGAATGGCTCGCACCAGCACGCAGAGGCTGGGCTGCGCCGTCCATGGCGTAGTACATGGGGTAGCCCATCCATTCGCCCATGGCCTCCAGCATCGACAGGTCAATATGCCGCCCCAGCCCTGTGGTGCCGCGCTCTATCAAAGCGGCCAAAATATTGCTGTAGGCATACATGCCCGCTGCTATGTCGGCAATAGAAATGCCCGCCTTCACGCCCTCGCCCGGTGTGCCTGTGGTGCTGACAAATCCGGCCTCGCTTTGGATCAGCAGGTCATAGGCTTTTTTGTCGCGGTAGGGGCCATCGTTGCCGTAGCCCGATATGTCGCACAGAATCACGCTGGGCTTGCGGGCGTGCAGCGCGGCCCAGCCTAGGCCTAGGCGCTCTGCCGCGCCTGGGGCTAGGTTTTGCACCACCACATCAGCCTCTTGGTCAATCAGGCGCATGAGCGCATCGTGTGCCTGAGACTGCTTGATGTCCAGCGTGAGGCTTTGCTTGCTGCGGTTAGTCCACACAAAATGCGAAGCCAGTCCGCGTGCCCGGGTGTCGTAGGCACGGGCAAAATCGCCCGCACCGGGCCGCTCGATTTTGATCACGCGCGCCCCCAAATCAGCCAATTGCCGCGTGGCAAATGGTGCGGCTATGGCGTGCTCTAGGCTGACCACGGTGATGCCTTCTAATGGCTTCATGCTGCAAACTCCATCGTGGCGCGCATGGCGCAGTGGCCTGCGTGGTCCTTGATCCACAAATGCGCTGCATGGGCAGTATCATCGTTGCCTGTAGGGGCTGCTGCTGCGCCGCATACAGCAAATGTTTGCCCGTCAAACACGGGTTTGAGTGCTCTGAAACTAAACGCCGTGGCACGCCGCTGGGCAAACTGCCTGCTGGCCAGCCCCGCCAGCAGGGTGGCCATGAGCGGGCCATGCACCACCAAGCCGGGGTAGCGCTCCACCTGTGTCACGTAGCGCCGGTCGTAGTGGATGCGGTGGCCATTGAAGGTGAGCGCGGAGTAGCGAAACAGCAGTGCATCGTCTGGCATGACCTGCTCTTGCCAATCACCCTGATCCGCTGTTTCATAGGCTGACTTTGCTGCGGTTGGGGCTGCGCTTGGGGCATCGGGCGCAGGCTCAGGCCGGTACACAATGTCGTGCCACTCTTGCAGCGCCAATCCGCGTTGGCTGCTGATGTCGTGGCGCACTTTTACAAAGCACAGCTCCCCCGTGCGGCCGTTTTTCACTGCCACGTCTTCAATAGTGGAGGTTCGCGATACCGCATCGCCCACCCGCAATGGGTCAACAAAGCGCAGTTGCCCGCCTGCCCACATGCGCCTGGGCAAGGGCACAGGTGGCAAAAATCCGCCCCGTTTGGCATGGCCATCTGCACCCAAATCACTGGCCTGCGGGCTAGGCAAAAAGTACAGCCAATGCCATAAAGCGGGCAAAACTGCGGATTCGTCTGATGGGCTAGTAGGGACCGCTTCTTCTGGCAAATCCAGCGTGGCGCGCATCAGCCGCAGCGGTGTGCCACTGATCTGGTCGTGGCAAGTTTCTTGGCGGCCAATCCAAGTGCGTAAATGGTGGGTGTCTAAACTCATGGCTAGATCTTAGCGAAGAATTGGTCTCAATATGAGTACTATGTATTTAATAGCATACTATGACCATATGACGGTGACATTGCCACTATTTTTCATAAAAATGTCTTCTAATGCACTTTTGAACCTCGTTTGAGCTGGCCATGCACCGCCTAAACTGTCAAAAGTAATTATTTCATACGTAATTACACCAATACCCATACAAATCAAATACTTAGAAGCTAAACATCATTTGACTTCTCAATATTTACCTGCTATGCTGGCTCTATGCCAGTTACAAATACCCATCGATTCACACGCAAGGCACTTGCTTGCTTGCTGGGTCTGTGCATGGCCAGCGCGGCACTGGCTGCGCCCGCGCCTGACGATATGGAGCAGTTTTTGCAAGACAAGGGCCTGCTGAGCAAGTTGGGCCAACAAATTGGCCAAGTAGGCGGCAGTGTGGCCAGCAAGGCCTCTGAACTGGTGGTGACTGCTATGGGCTATTTGGGTGTGCCCTACCAGCGCGGTGGCAATAATTTTGACCAAGG
>JAYTMT010000267.1:0-20155 GCA_043728315.1 Polaromonas sp.
GGGGAAGGGGTTTGTGCACTACGGTGGCGAAACTGCTCAATTTCTGAGTCTTTGCAAGGCCAAGACCCTATTTCGCGCTGAGTGACGTAAGATTTACAAAAAATAGTGCCAATGTCACCGTCATATAGTCATAACTCGCTACACTTATTGTAGTATAAAGTATTTATATGTTCGCAAACACCAAGGATTCTTGATGGTCAAAAACACGTCACTGGGGGGCATCGCATGACGCTTGAATGGAAATATTCCGCTGATGAAGTCGATTGGGAGGAGCTTTCGGCTCTGTATCGGGCGGCACCGCTTGGTGAGAAGCCACCTGCTCATCTCAAGAAGGTTTTCGCTAACAGCATGTTTCACTGCTTCGTTTACGATGACATGAGGATCGTGGCGGTTGGTCGCGCATTGGCCGATGGTGGAGAGTGCTCCTACCTATGCGACATTGCAGTCTTGCCTAGCTATCAAAACACTGGCTTGGGCAAACAAGTTGTCAGCTATTTGGTAGAGCAATCTCGCGGCCATAAGAAAATCATTTTGTATGCAGTTCCGGGGCGTGAGCCCTTTTATAGAAAGTTCGGCTTTTTGCGCATGCTAACTGCGATGGCCATCTTTGAGAATCCGCAGCTGCAGGCGCAGCGGGGTTACATCAGTGAGGTCTAAATGTTAAAGCCAGATCGTGTCTAACCACGATATGAACCGCTTTTTTTAGCCCGCAGAGGATTGAATGCCGCTAGCTAATGGCAGTTACTGCCCTGCGCGATAAGGTGTCGACGCATCACAAACCAATTCTGTTACAAAACTGTCTCCAAAATGTCCTACGAAAGGTCTCTTGCTGTGCACATTTCTTTTGGCGTTACAGAAAATATCTTCCGCCTACCGCCCCCATTATCACAAGCCCTGAATGGAGAATCAGATGACCACGAACCCAAATAGCGTCGATAGAATGCTCGCAGTGTGGAACGAGCTAGATGTGAGTCGTATCCGCGGCCATCTTGAGGCAGCCCTGACGCCAGATATCAGCTTCATTGATCCAACCATTGAGACGCATGGAATTGCAGAGTTCGAAGAAAACGTGCGAGATTTTCGAGGCAAGTACCCACAGGCAATCATCAGGCGCGCCTCGGCAATTGATTCTCACCACAACCTTCATCGCTATGCTTGGGAGATATCTGTTCAGGGAAAAGTCGTTCTAGTTGGCTTCGACGTGGCTCAGACCGCTGAGGACAGCAAGGTTTGCAGGGTGCTCGGTTTCTTTGGGCCACTGCCAGTGCTGCAATAAATATAGCAAACTATGACCATATGGCGGTGACATTGCCAATATTTTACAAAAAAGTACACATACAAGCGCCATACAACTAGAAGACCCGCCCACATTCCCAGTGGCAATTGACTAGGAGCGAATGAGCCCCCAAACCAAGCATCCCAAGCGTGCAGTGGGTGGCCTGATTTTTCGCAGCGGTTTTCGCGATGTACAAAAAGTAGCCTATAAACCAAGCGACTTTCTCGCGCAGTCCACAGAAATAAAAAATCGCAGCCAAGAGCGAAATAGAGCGGAGTAAAAATCAGGCCACCCGCTGCGCGCGCCCCCCAAAGCCCTGATGAGTAAGAACCCTCGGACAAGCTCAGAGCGAACGAAAAATTGCAAAGCTTTAAGTCTTGTACGAGCAGATCAAGCTTATTAACTCATAAATAAATAGCAAACTATGACCATATGACGCTGACATTGTTCCAGTTATATGTAAAAACAGCTATGAAGCAACTACCAGCTTGCGTGGACGGCCGCCCTTAGCGCCGTTGGCGCGTGCGGCGCTTGCTTTTGACTCGGATTGGGCTATTCCACCCATGCGGCCAATGTCTGCCATCCAGCGTTTGCCGCCCAAAATGCCTTTGACCAAGGCGGGCACATACAAATCTGCATCCAACTTGGGCCAATGCAATCCCAAACCCGAGGCCATGATTTCAATGATTCGCAAATCAGCTGATTTTGCCCCTTGCAGCCCCTGCGCCTGCGCCACCGGAAACTCAAAAAAACAACCATTGTCTAGCTCCACCCGAATGCGCTGGTCAGTATACTGCGCCGACACAGCCAAGGGCCCGCGCGCCAGCTGGCGCCGCCCCGCCTCGCTACCTTTTTGAAAATCTTCGCTACTGATGCTGCTGATAAATTCAGTTGCCATGAATCGCTCCCCAGGCAACGCACAGCGTCACCACATGTTTCAATAAATAGGCCTCCACCAGCTTTAACTGCTTGAGTGAAAAGCCTTCGCTGGATTTGTAGCGCACAAGAGCCAAATCACACAACAAATCGAAACGCGCAAGTACGCACGGTCCTAGCACATGGACATGTGGCGGCGCGTGGTCATTGGGCCAAATAACGACACGCCAGCCTTTGTAGCTTGGGATGATTTGAGGCATCATCCATTTTAACCCAAGTCTGCTTGGGTTATTTTTATAAACAAACTTTATACAAACTGTGGCCTTGCATTTGCAATACATTCCATAGCAAGCTATGACCATATGACAGTGACATTGGCAATATTTTACCAAAAAATCACAAATACAAGCGCCATACGACTAGAAAACCACCCACGCCCCCCAGTGGCAATCGGCTTGGAGCGAATGATTCCCACACCAAGCATCCCAAGCGTGCAGTGGATGGCCTGATTTTTCGCAGCGGTTTTCGCGATGTACAAAAAGTAGCCTATAAACCAAGCGACTTTCTCGCGTAGTCCACAGATACAACAAATCGCAGCCAAGAGCGAAATAGAGCGGAGTAAAAATCAGGCCACCCGCTGCGCGCGCCCCCAAAAGACTTGGCGTGTAAGAACCCTTCGACAAGCCCAAGGCGAACGGAGCATTGCAAAAATTCAGGTCTTGTACGAGCAGATCAAGCTTTTTTAAACTCATAAATAAATAGCAAACTATGACCATATAACGCTGATACTAGTCAAATTTTATAGCGGATTCAAGCATGAAGTCCGAAAAACTTGACCATCCAGTCAGAATCGCGCAGCACCAGCGATAGAATCCAGTGCAATGAGCCAACAGCCCCCCCGCCTAAGCCTTCGCGGCATCACCAAAGCCTATCCGGCTGTGGTGGCCAACGACGAGGTGGATTTGGAGGTGTTGCCCGGGCAGATTCATGCGGTGCTGGGCGAAAACGGCGCTGGCAAATCCACACTGATGAAGATTATTTACGGCGCGGTAGCCCCCGACAGCGGCAGCATGCTGTTTAACGGCCAACCCGCTCTGGTAAAAAACCCAGTGGACGCGCGCGCGCTGGGCATCAGCATGGTGTTTCAGCATTTCAGCCTGTTTGACACCCTGAGCGTGGCGCAAAACGTGTGGCTGGGGCTGGACAAAAGCCTGAGCTTGGCTCAAGTGAGCGCCAAAATCCGCGCCAAAGCCCAGCTCTATGGCCTAGACATTGAGCCCGAGCGCATGGTGCACACGCTGGCCGTGGGCGAGCGCCAGCGGGTAGAGATTGTGCGGGCCCTGCTCACCGAGCCCAAGCTTTTGATTTTGGACGAACCCACCTCGGTGCTCACGCCGCAGGCCGTGGAGAAATTGTTTGACACCTTGCGGCTTTTGAGCGCGCAGGGATGCAGCATTTTGTATATATCGCACAAGCTGCACGAGATTCGCGCCCTGTGCAGCGCCTGCACCGTGCTGCGCGGTGGCCGCGTTACGGGCGTGTGCGACCCGCGCCAAGAAACCAATGCCTCGCTCAGCCGCCTCATGATTGGCGCTGAGCCGCCCATGCTGGAGCACCGAGACGCGACTGTGGGTGACGAAGTGCTGCGGGTAGATCAGCTGGCTGTGGCCAAAACCGACCACTTTGGCGTGGATTTGCAGGGTATTAATCTGCAAGTGAACGCAGGCGAAATTGTGGGCATAGCCGGCGTGTCGGGCAACGGCCAAAAGGAGCTGCTGGCACTGCTCAGCGGTGAAGACCAGCGCGCCCCGCCAGACTCTATTGCTATTGTTAACGAAGCGGTGGGGCATTTAA
The DNA here is from genome assembly GCA_043728315.1 of Polaromonas sp. Classification (GTDB taxonomy): domain Bacteria; phylum Pseudomonadota; class Gammaproteobacteria; order Burkholderiales; family Burkholderiaceae_C; genus JAAFIP01. Next base: position 4,007 of record JAYTMT010000267.1, read on the forward strand.
ACCCCAAAGCGCGGCGCAGCATGGGCATGCACTATGTGCCCGAGGAGCGGCTGGGCCGTGGCGCTGTACCCAGCATGGGCTTGGCGCAAAATCTGCTGCTCACCCGCACAGACGCGGTGGGCAAATTTGGCTGGATAGACACCGCAGCCCTGCGTGCGCAGGCGCAGCGCATCATTGCCCGCTTTGGCGTAAAGGCGGGCGGGCCCGATGCGCTGGCCAAGAGCCTGTCTGGCGGCAATTTGCAAAAATTCATTGTTGGGCGCGAGGTGGAATCTACGCCACGTTTGCTGATCATTGCCCAGCCTACATGGGGGGTAGATGTGGGCGCAGCAGCGCAAATCCGCGCCGAGCTGCTGGCCCTGCGCGATGCGGGCTGCGCGGTGCTGGTGGTGAGCGAAGAGCTGGACGAATTGTTTGAAATATCTGACCGACTGCATGTGATGGCCAAAGGCCGCCTCTCGCCCTCGCTGCCGATTGCCGATGCCAGCGTGGAGAAAATTGGCGAATGGATGAGCGGGCTGTGGGATGCGCCGCCTCAAAGCGCGATCCAGCAATCTGCGCTCCAAGGCACAGATCAGGAAATACAGCATGCTTAAGCTCACCGCCCGAGCCGAGCCTTCCAAGCTGTGGAGCTACGCCTCTCCGCTCTTGGCGGTGGCGCTCACCGTGCTCATTGGCATTGCGCTTTTTGTAGCACTGGGCAAAGACCCCGTGCGCGGTTTGCAGGTGTTCTTTTGGGAGCCCATCAAGTCTGGCTACGCGCTGGGCGAGCTGATGGTCAAGGCCACGCCGCTCTTAATTATTGCGCTGGGCTTGGCGGTGTGTTTCAGATCCAATGTGTGGAACATTGGCGCTGAAGGCCAGTTTGTCATGGGTGCGGTGTTTGCTGGCGGCGTGGCGATATTGGCCGACAAAGACACGGGGCGCTGGATAGTGTTGGCCATTGTGCTGGCAGGCGTGCTGGGTGGCATGGTGTGGGCAGGCATCACCGCCCTGCTGCGTGACAAATTCAATGCCAACGAAATTTTGGTATCCCTCATGCTGGTGTATGTGGCCGATTTGGTGCTGGCTTACTTGGTGTACGGCCCTTGGAAAGACCCTGCAGGCTACAATTTCCCGCAATCCAAAACCTTTGACGCGGCCACCAAAATCCCCAAGCTCATGGATGGCTCGCGCGTGCATGTGGGGCTGTTGATTGGGCTGGCTGGTGTGGGCGCGCTCTGGGTTTTCCTCTTTCGCACGCGCGCAGGCTTTGCCCAGCAGGTGGGCGGGCTTGCGCCGCTGGCTGCGCGCTATGCAGGTTTTTCGTCGCGCAGGGCGCTGTGGACGGCGCTCTTGGCCTCTGGCGGCGCGGCAGGGCTGACTGGCGCGCTGGAGGTGGCGGGCCCCATTGGCCAGCTCACGCCCTATGTGCCAGCGGGCTATGGGTTTGCCGCCATCATTGTGGCGTTTGTGGGGCGGCTGCATCCGGTGGGCATTGTATTTTCAGCTCTTTTGATGAGCATGTTTTATATTGGTGGTGAGTTGGCGCAGTCGCGCATGGGGCTGCCCAAGTCGATCACGGGCGTGTTTCAGGGGCTGCTCCTGTTTTCGCTGCTGGCATGCGACACGTTGATTGCCTACCGCATCTCGTTTAAAAAAGCGCCCCAAACCAAGGGAGCCCAATAATGGAGTCTTACGCATTGCTCATAGCTGCCACGCTCAATGGCGGCACGGTGCTGGCGCTGGCCGCGCTGGGCCTGCTCATCAACGAAAAATCAGGCATCGTGAATTTAGGCGCAGAGGGCATGATGCTCTGCGCCGCCGTGGCAGGCTTTGCCGCTGTGGTGGCTACGGGCAACGACTGGCTTGGCTTTGGCGCGGGCGCGCTGGCGGGCGCGGCGCTGGCGGCGCTGTTTGGCCTGCTGGTGATTTGGCTCAATACCAACCAATACGCCACAGGGCTGGCGCTTAGCCTGTTTGGTGCAGGCCTTTCGGCCTTTGCAGGCATCAAGCTGGTGCAAGAAAAGCTGCCCGAGCGGCCACAGTTTGCCATTCCCTATTTGGCCGATATGCCTTTGATCGGCCCTGCGCTTTTTCGCCAACATCCCTTTGTGTATTTGGCCATGGCCATGGCGGCGTTTTTGGTGTGGTTTTTGTTTAAAAGCCGCGCAGGCTTGGTGCTGCGGGCGGTGGGCGAAAACCCTGAGTCTGCGCACGCGCTGGGCTACCCCGTGCGGCGCATCCGGCTGGCTGCAGTGGTGGCCGGTGGCGCGTTGTGTGGGCTAGCGGGCGCGTATTTGGCCATCATTTACACCCCGCTGTGGGTTGAGGGCATGGTGGCAGGCAAGGGCTGGATTGCGCTGGCGCTCACCACCTTTGCCACATGGCGTCCGGCACGGGTCTTGCTTGGTGCATATGTATTTGGCGGGGTCACCATGCTGCAATTCCATTTGCAAGGCATGGGGGTTGATGTGCCTAGCCAGTTTTTAAGCATGCTGCCGTATCTGGCTACCATTGCGGTGTTGGTGGTGATTTCGCGCAATCCGGCTTGGATTCGCCTGAATATGCCTGCATCCTTGGGTAAACCCTTCTATCCGGGTGCTTGATAAGGCCATGCATCGTCCCGCATAATGTGTGTTGTGTTTTTTTAACCAGAAAGTGAGAAATCTCATGTCAGATGTCAACAAGCGCCATGCCCTCAAGCTGGTAGCGCTCTCTGCTGTCACCATTGCCGCCTTGATCGGTTGCAGCAAAAAAGAAGAGCCCAAGCCCGCGCCAGCGCCCGCTGCTGCTGCCCCCGCAGCACCGGCCAAGCCTGAGCCACTGAAAATCGCCTTTGCCTACGTGGGCCCTGTGGGCGACGGCGGCTGGACTTTTGCGCACGACAATGGCCGCAAAGCCATCGAAAAAGAATTCGGCGACAAAGTGGTCACCAGCTTTGTAGAAAAAGTGCCAGAGTCTGCCGATGCAGAGCGCGTGATTCGCGACATGGCCGCCCAAGGCAACAAGCTGATCTTTGGCACGACATTTGGCTACATGGAGCCCATGCTCAAAGTGGCCGCCGACACCAAGGGCGTAAAGTTTGAACACGCCACAGGCTACAAGCAAGCCGAGAACATGCGCACCTACGACAGCCGCACCTATGAAGGCGCCTACATGGCTGGCGTGATTGCAGGCAAAATGAGCAAGAGCGGCACGCTGGGCGTGGTGGCCTCCATACCCATTCCAGAGGTGATTCGCAACATCAACAGCTTCACCATGGGCGCGCAGTCGGTCAACCCGAAGGTTAAGACCAAAGTGGTCTGGGTCAACGAGTGGTTTAACCCACCCAAAGAAACCGAAGCAGCCACCGCCCTGATCAACGGCGGTGCAGATGTGTTGTTCCAAAACACCGATTCATCCGCTGTGCTGCAAACCGCCGAAAAAATGGGCAAACGCGCCTTCGGCTGGGACAGCGACATGACCGCCTACGGCCCCAAAGCCCACCTTGGCTCTGCCATCATCAACTGGGGCCCTTACTACATCAAAGCCACCCGCGACGCGCTCGAAGGCAAATGGACGGGTGGCACAGGTATTTGGTGGGGCGTGAAAGAAGGCGCAATCGACATGGTGAGCGTAGCAGCGGACGTGCCAGAAGACACCAAAAAACGCGTAGACGAAATCCGCGCTGGCCTCAAAGCAGGTACTTACAACATCTGGAAAGGCCCCATCATGGGCCAAGATGGAAAAGAAGTGCTGGCCAAAGACGCAGTAGCCGACGACAAATTCATGTCGGGCGTGAACTTCTACGTCAAAGGCGTGGAAGGCAAGATTCCTGGTGGGGATAAGAAGTAATTAACCTTGCTTTTACTTGAATGAAAAAGCTGCCTGCGGGCAGCTTTTTTTTGTGCGTAATTTTTATAGCACCAAGTGCTATAGCTGGTTATAATTTATCGATGAAAAGAGTTTTTAAAACCAAGACGTTTGACAGGTGGGCACGCAAGCTGCTGAGCGATGCGCTGCTGTGTCTGGCTGCACGCGAAATTGAGCAAGGCATATTTGAAGCTGATCTAGGGGGCGGGGTGTGCAAAAAACGTATACCTGTCGTGGGGCAGGGCAAAAGCGGCTCGACTCGTACTTTGGTTGCCAAAAAGCATGGCGACGCTATTTTCTTTTTAACTGGACGCGAAAAGAGCGCACCAGGCGCGGATTTTGCGGACCGCGAAGTGGATGCGGCAAAAATGCTTGCCCAGGCTTTGCATGGCTTGAGCGCAGCGAAATTAGATGACTTGGTAGCGGACGAAATTTTGAAGGAAATTTGTAATGGCAAATAAAAAAATCACAGAAGAAAATCGCATTGTGAGCGAGATGCTGGAGATGGCGCATGCTCTGCAAGGGCACGCCCTCATCTCTAAACAAGACATGGCTAAGATGAAGTTGATTTGCCAGAGCCCACCAGACTATTCATTTGAAAACGTCATGTCTATTCGTGTGAAAAAAGCCAAAGTGAGCCAATCGGTTTTCGCTTCGATACTGAATGTGAGCGTGTCAGCCGTTCAAAAATGGGAATCCCCTAGCTCTGGCAAGCGCCCCAGCGGCGCTGCAGCCAAGCTTTTGCAGCTGATTGACAAGCGCGGCTTGGAGGCCATCGTTGCTTGATGCAGCTCAAAGTAGTGCAGTTATTTGCTCGGTTTTGCCAGCATGATTGAACAAAGCGTGTGGCACCCAGTAGCTTTGTCTGCCAATGTGGTGGACAAGCCTTTGCCTGCCTTGTTGCAGGGCCAAGCGCTAGTGCTGTGGCGCGATGCACAGGGCGCCGTGCATGCTTGGGCGGATAAGTGCCCGCACCGGGGGGCAAAGCTATCGCTGGGGCGGGTGGTGCATGTGCGGCGCGAGGTATCTACAGGGCAGGCTTCTAGCGTGGTAGACGCACACAGCACGCTGGAATGCGCCTACCACGGCTGGCAGTTTGGCGCTGCGGGGCGTTGCACGCTGGTGCCTGCAATGCCAGATTTCGCCCCACCCGCTACACATGGTGCTACGGTATTTGGAGCGTGCGAGGCCCATGGATTGGTGTGGGTGCAGCTGCATGCGGATGCAGCGCAGCGCATACCCCGCTTTGCAGCGGGCGATGACGCGGGCCTGCGCCAAGTGCATTGCGGGCCCTATGACGTGGCCACCAGCGCACCGCGTGTGGTGGAAAACTTTTTAGACATGGCGCATTTTGGTTTTGTGCATGAAGGCTACTTGGGCGCGCGTGATGCAACTGCGTTGGTCGATTATGTGGTGACCGAAACGGCCCAAGGGCCAGTTGCCACTGGTTGCCGCGCGTGGCAGCCGCGCAGCCATGCGCTGGCGGCAAGTGGCGCTGATGTGAGCTACAGCTATGCGGTGGTAGCGCCGTATTGCGCAGTGCTGACGAAGATTCCTGATGCGCACCCAATGGCTACGCCGCATCGCGAATCCATCGCGCTGTGGGTCTGCCCAGTATCGCCCGAAGCCAGCCGCGTGTGGTTCAGCCTAGCGGTTACTGATTTCAGCATTGCAGAGCAAAGCCTGCGTGATTTTCAAGACACTATTTTTCTGCAAGACAAACCAATTTTAGAATCGCAATCGCCAGCGCTGCTGCCGCTTGACCCCCGCGCCGAGCTGCACACCGCAGCCGACAAAATGTCTGCCGCCTACCGCCGCTATTTGCGCGGCCTGGGCATAACTTACGGAGTGATCCCATGAATGGTGTTAAATCTATAGCAGCAGAGCGCCTGCCCGATTTGCTGCGCCGCATGCCCAAGGCCGAGCTGCACATCCACATTGAAGGCTCACTAGAGCCTGCTATGATTTTTGACATGGCCAAACGCAACCGCATTGACTTGCCCTATGCCAGCGTGGCCGATTTGCAGCGTGCCTATGCGTTTACGAATTTGCAGAGCTTTTTGGATATTTATTACGCAGGCGCATCGGTGCTGATCACCGAGCAAGATTTCTACGACATGGCCACAGCCTATTTAGAAAAAGCCGCGCTCGACAACGTGCTGCGCGCCGAAATTTTCTTTGACCCGCAAACCCATACCGCGCGTGGTGTGGCGATGGCCACCGTGGTCAATGGCCTGCACCGCGCCTGTGTCGATGCCAAAGCCGTACTCGGTGTGGATGCAGAGTTGATCATGTGCTTTTTGCGGCACTTGAGCGAGCAAGAAGCCTTTGAAACGCTGGAGCAGGCGCTGCCATTTCGGGATAAATTCATCGGCATTGGATTAGATTCTGGCGAGGTAGGCAACCCGCCTGAAAAATTTGCAAAAGTGTTTGCACGCTGCAAAGCGCTGGGCTTTCACCTCGTGGCGCATGCAGGCGAGGAGGGGCCGCCCGCCTATGTGTGGACTGCGCTTGATGTATTAAAAGTAGAGCGCATAGACCACGGCGTGCAGTCAAGTAAAGACGCAGCGCTGATGGCGCGGCTAGCCAAAGACCGCATCCCGCTCACGGTGTGTCCATTAAGCAACCTCAAGCTCTGCGTATTCCCTGATTTGGCGCAGCACAATTTGAAGACACTGCTTGACCAAGGCCTGTGCGCCATGGTCAACAGCGACGACCCCGCGTATTTTGGTGGCTACATGAATGAGAACTTCACCCAGACCTTTGCTGCTACTGGTTTAGGAGCGCAGCACGCGTACCAACTGGCGCGTAATAGCTTTGAGGCCGCCTTTGTGAGCCCAGAGCGCAAGCGCGTTTACATGGACAAAGTGAGCGAGGTGTTTGAGGGTTTTTACTGATGGGCTAAAATACTGCCTGCGCTGGGGTGATGCTCTTAACCCCAAGCGCTCTTATTTTCAGAGCCATGTAGAGGACTACCATGTATAAAAACCTCGTTGCCGCGTTTGCGGCCACTTGCTGTTTCGCGTCAATTTTTGCATTCCAAAGCGCGGGCTTAGCCCAAACGTCGGTTACGCAATCCCCCACCCACCCAGCACCTGCCAAAGAGCCGCTCAAAATCGGCTTTGTCTATGTTGCACCGCTCACCGACGCAGGCTGGGTGCGCCAACATGATGAAGGCCGTAAGGCCGTGGAGGCAGCGCTGGGCGCGCAGGTGAAGACCAGCTATGTAGAAAACGTGCCCGAAGGCGCTGACGCAGAGCGCGTGATCCGCGATTTGGCGCAGCAAGGCAACACGCTGATTTTCACCCCCAGCTTTGGATACATGGAGCCCACCCTCAAAGTGGCGCGCGATTTCCTCCATGTGCGTTTTGAATCGATCACGGGCTACAAAAACGCTAGCAATGTAGCCAATGCCAATGCCCGCTACTACGAAGGCCGCTACCTAGCTGGCATTGTGGCTGGGCGCATGAGTAAAACCAATGTGGCGGGCTATGTGGCGGGTTTTGCGATACCCGAGGTGCTGCAAGGCATCAACGCTTTCACATTAGGCATGCGCTCAGTGAGCCCGCAGGCCAAGGTGAAAGTGGTGTGGCTCAACGCATGGTTTGACCCCGCGCGCGAGCGCGAAGCGGCCATGGCACTGATGAACCAAGACGCGGATGTGATGGCTTTTCATACCGGGTCAAACGCCGTGGCAGTGGCAGCGCAGGAGCGCGGCAAAATGGCCGTGGCCTACCACTCAGACATGCGCCGCGTAGCGCCCGATGCGCAAATTGTGGCCGTCACCCACCAATGGGGCGGCTACTACACCGCGCGCGCCAAGGCTGCGCTGGATGGTTCGTGGAAAAGCGCCAGCCTGTGGGGCGGTGTGAAAGACGGCATGGTGGGCATAGAGGGCTTTGGCAAGCGCGTGCCCGATGCCGTGCAGCGCGAAGCATTGGCCCGCCAAAAAGAGATAGCCACGGGTGTATTGCAGCCTTTTGCCGCACAAAGCGCAGCTGTGCTGGACAACGAAGGCCGTGAGGTGATTGCCAAAGGCCAAAGTCTCAGTGATGTTCAGATATTGAATATGAATTACCTTGTTGAAGGTGTGGTGGGCAAAATCGCTAAGTGAGGCGGTTTTTCTCCTTGTTTTTACGCGCCCGAGCATCGTTTTGGCTATCCCGCCGCGCCTTCATACGGGGGTACCCGAAATCAGTCGGACGGGATAGCCAAAACGATGCTCGGGCTATGCTCGCTGTGAGGTTTTAATACCGCAGGCACGTTACTCGTAGAGTGTCATTTACTATAAAAAACGCAGCGCACTATGACCATATCACGATGACAATGCCACTATTTTTCATGAAAAATACAAATCTAAGCGTGAAACAGCGCGCCAGCATGCTGTTGACCGGGTACCTGAGTAGTTTTCTAACCGTTCCAAGCAAAAACCTCACCCTGCGGCTAAGCGAGTGCTGTGCCAATGCGCAAACAATCAGGGCGCTGGGCTGGTTTTTTCGAGCAAATGGGGGACAAGAAGCGGGCTCTGTCTGAGGGCGAAGCCCGAGTTAGGCCGCTTCCCCCCATTTGCTCGAAAAAACCAGCTCCCCGCGAAGCGGGCCAGCGACCGTTTGCGCGTTGGCACAGCGCTCGCTTGGCCGTAGCGTGACCAAGCTGTGTAATGAACACAGCACTCGCTTGGCCGCAGCGTGACCAAGCTGTGTAATGAACACAGCGCTCGCTTGGCCGCAGCGTGACCAGGCCAGAAAGAAGCACAGCGCTAGCTTAGACGCAGATTGACCAAGCCGCAGAAGAAGTAGCCGCAGCTGGTGCAAAATAGCCCCATGCAAGCCTACCGCGCCGCCATCTTAAGATTTATCGACCGCCAAGCCGTCTACCACAGCGACGGCCTGCTGGTGGTGGGGGATGATGGTCTCATAACTGCCGTGGGGGACTACGCAAGTCTTAGGCCGCAGTTTGCCCATGTGCCTACCGAGCATTGTGCGGGGCGCATACTCACCGCAGGTTTTGTGGATATGCATGTGCATTACCCGCAAATCGATGTCATTGGCTCGCCCGCCGATGGTTTGCTGCCCTGGCTCAATGATTACACCTTTCCCGAGGAAAAAACCTTCAATGTCATCGCTAAAGCGTCATCTACTGCACAGTTTTTTATAGCACAGCTGTTGCGCAATGGTGTCACTACAGCACTCACTTTTGCCACATCGCATGTGGAGTCGGTGAACGCCTTGTTTGACGAAGCGCAAAAAAACAATCTGCGCCTGATCACCGGAAAATGCCTGCAAGACCGCAACTGCCCCGACGGGGTGCGCGATGAGACCGAGCAGTCCCTCATTGACACCGAAGATTTGATTGCCAAGTGGCATGGCAAGGGCCGCTTGGGTTACGCCATCACCCCGCGCTTTGCGCCCACGTGTTCGGACGCACAGCTGCGCGGGGCAGGGCAAATAGCGGCTAAGCACCCTAGTGTGTGGATCCAATCCCATGTGGCCGAAAATACCGATGAAATCGCCTGGGCCAAAGAGCTCTTCCCTCGGTCGCGCAGTTATTTAGGGGTGTACGACGATTTTGGTTTGCTCAGAGCGCGTAGCGTGTATGCGCACTGCATCCATTTCGACGCGGACGACCGCAGCCTCATGCGCGCACGCGGCGCGGCGGCGGCGGTGTGCCCCACCAGCAATTTGTTTTTAGGCAGCGGCAATTTTGATTTCGCAGCGGCGCGCGCATCTGGCATGGTGCATGGGCTGGCCAGCGACGTGGGCGGCGGCACATCGCTGAGCCCCTTCAAAACCATGCTCGCCGCCTACTGCGTGGGCCGCAGCACGTCGCAGCATGCAGGCCTGCCCAAAGCCGCAGTGAGCCTAGCGCCCTCCGATCTGTGGTGGCAACACACAGCAGGCGCAGCCGCTGCGCTGGGCTTGGAAGGCGTGGTAGGCAATTTAGCCGTGGGCGCAGAAGCCGACTTCCTGCTGCTCAACCCGCAGGCCACGCCCTACTTAGCCCGCAAAACCGCCCTGTCCAACAGCCTAGAAGAGCTACTTTTCGCCATGATTGTCTTAGGCGATGATAGATTGGTAGAAAAAACCGCTATTTTAGGAAAATTTGGATAATGTCAGCGTCATATGGTCATAGTTTGCTATTTATTTTGTAGTTAATGCCAATTCAACTTAGGGCGCACAGTTCGCCCTCTAAAATACGCGCAACTGCGTTCAATCCGATCAATACATTTCGCCCCACCCACCATGAGCATCCTTTGCGACCGACAAATCATTGAGCTGGCCCAAACCAAGGGCATGATCGAACCATTCGTTCCCCACCAAGTCAAAGAGGTAGACGGCAAAAAAATCATCAGCTACGGCACCAGCAGCTACGGCTACGACATCCGCTGCGCGCCCGAATTCAAGGTGTTTACCAATATCCACAGCACCGTGGTGGATCCTAAGAATTTTGACGAAAAAAGCTTTGTGGATTTCTCAGGCGACAGCTGCATCATTCCGCCCAACAGCTTTGCGTTGGCCCGCACCATGGAATACTTTCGGATTCCGCGCAATGTGCTGACCATTTGCTTGGGCAAATCCACCTACGCGCGCTGCGGCATCATTGTGAATGTGACGCCTTTTGAGCCCGAGTGGGAGGGCTATGTGACCCTAGAATTTAGCAACACCACGCCCCTGCCTGCCAAAATTTACGCGGGCGAGGGCTGCGCCCAAGTGCTGTTTTTTGAAAGCAGCGAAGTCTGCACCACCAGCTACAAAGACCGTGGCGGCAAATACCAAGGCCAGCGCGGCGTGACCCTGCCGCGCGCCTGATTTCCAGCCTGTTACTTTCATTCATCCCAAGCACTGCATTGACCCTGCCCACTCCGTTCGCCCTGAGCCTGCCCTAGTGCTCACCAGCAATGTGTCTTGCGCGACAATCCATTCAGCAAATTTATCGCATACTCAACCCATGACCACCCTCACACTCGACAAAAAACCACTAGGCACTTCCGACTTGCTAGTACCCCCCATTTGCCTTGGCACCATGACTTTTGGTGAACAAGTGAACGAGGCCGACTCGCACCGCATCATGGCGCGCAGCCTAGACCGCGGCGTGGACTTCATGGACACGGCCGAGATGTATTCCGTGCCCACCAAGGCCGAGACTTTCAACGTCACCGAAAAAATCATTGGCAACTATTTCAAGGCCAACCCCGGCGTGCGCAATAAGTGGATTGTGGCCACCAAAATTGCAGGGCCCGCCCGCGGCATGGACTGGGTGCGCGGCGGCGCGCTCAATGTAACCCCGCAAGACTTCATGGATGCCTGCGATGCCAGCCTCAAGCGCCTGCAAACCGATGTGATCGACCTCTACCAAATTCACTGGCCACAGCGCCCTGTGCCAGCCTTTGGTATTCCGTATTTTGACCGTGAACGCAGCGAGCTCATGGCGGGTAACACCAGCATGCTTGCCCAGCTCGAGGCCTTGGGCAAGATGGTGAAAGCGGGCAAGGTGCGCGCCATTGGCCTGTCCAACGAAACGCCCTATGGCGTGATGGAATTTAGCCGCTTGGCCAAGCAGCACGGCCTGCCCATGATTGCCAGCGTGCAAAACCCCTATTGCTTGGTTAACCGCATTGTTGACAACGGCCTAGACGAGGTGATGTACCGCGAAAACGTGGGCCTCTTGGCGTATTCGCCCCTAGGCTTTGGCCTGCTCACAGGCAAATACGACAGCACAGGCATCACCGGTGCAGGCGCACCCGCAGGGCGCATGAGCCAATACGAAGCCATGCAAAAGCAGCGCTGGGGCCGCCCTGAGGCCATGGTGGCTGCGCGCAAATACAACGCGCTGGCGCTGGCCAACGGCATGAGCCCCACCCAAATGGCGCTGGCTTGGTGCTACACCAACTGGAAAGTAGCCAGCACCATCATTGGCGTGACCAGCGTCGCCCAGCTTGACGAATGCCTGAATGCTTGGGGCACAACATTAAGCAAAGAGGTGTTGGCCGAGATCGACAAAATCCGCTGGGAGATTCGTGACCCGGCGCTGTGAGTCGAGCGCAGACGCGCTTGTTTAAACGGCCGAGCGTTGGCCTTAAGATCGCGTTTTTTTTGAAAAATACCGCACCTGCGGCAAGCCCTCAAAATCTTCATCCTGCGTCCACACAGTAGCGCCAAACTCCAAGGCAGCCGCATAAATGATGCTGTCCGCCATGGGCAGCTTGTGCTGTGCAGACACCAGAGAGGCCGCGCTAGCGCGCTCTGCGCTGAGGTCTGCCACCGTGTGCCGCCGCATATGGGATTCAATGCGCTGGCTGTCCCGCTCAGAGCCCATCAGGCGGGCGCGCTTGGTCACCTCAAAAATCGTGATGCTGGGCACAATGAGTTGGCCGCCCTCAATCAGCTCTAAAAACACAGCCGCATGTTTGCCATCCACCAGCACCTCCAGCCACGCGCTGGAGTCTAAGATGTTCATACTCTGTCCCCATCGCGCGGCACCACAGCAGATTGCCCTTTAAACAGACCGCGCAGGGCAGAGCTGGGCTCTTGCGGCACCAGCTCAATACGGTCTTTTTTCACCACCACCTCAAGGCTGCGCCCAGCCACCAAGCCCAGCAGCCTGCGCGCTTCTGCGGGAATGGTGATTTGGAATTTTGACGATAATGTAGCGGTTGCAGTCATGCCGTACCTTTTTAAAAGTAAAGTAAAATTTATTGTAAAGCAAATATGAATTGCTTGGTTTGTTACTATTTCTGCGCGACAGCGCTGTCACATGAAAAAACCCATCCACACCAGCGAAACCCCGGCCACCGCCTTTTTGAAGGCGAACCATATCGCGTTCACCGAGCATCCTTACGAATACTTGGAACACGGCGGGGCACAGCACAGCGCACTAATTCTGGGCTTTGACCCGTTCATGGTGGTGAAAACGCTAGTGATGCAAACCGAAGATGCCAAGCCGATCATCGTGCTGATGCATGGCAACCGCAAGGTCAGCACCAAAAATTTGGCGCGGCAAATTGGGGCAAAATCAGTCGAGCCTTGCAAACCCGAGGTGGCCAACAAGCATTCGGGCTATTTGGTGGGCGGCACATCGCCCTTTGGCACGCGGCGCGATATGCCTGTGTACATCGAAGAAAGTATCCTAGGCCTGCCCAGTATTTTGATCAACGGTGGGCGGCGCGGCTATTTGGTGCAAATTAGCCCCCAAGTGTGTGTAGACTCGCTGGGTGCAAAGCTGGTGCAGTGCGCGCTGGCAGAATAAATTTTTTGGAGAAGCGTTTTGGAGCAAATTTACCCATTTTTAGCAGCCATTGCGGCCTATTTGATTGGCTCGCTGAGCTTTGCCGTCATAGTCAGTAAAGCCATGGGCCTGTCTGACCCGCGCAGCTATGGCAGTAAGAATCCAGGAGCGACCAATGTGCTGCGCTCGGGCAGCAAACAAGCCGCCATTGCTACGCTGGTGCTGGATGCGCTCAAGGGCTTTGTGCCAGTCTTTGCCGTGCAAATGTGGGGCAAACAGTTTGGCATGGCAGACGGCACGCTAGCCATGGTGGCCTTTGCGGCCTTCATTGGCCATGTGTTTCCGGTGTTTTTTCAGTTCAAGGGCGGCAAGGGCGTGGCCACAGCGGCTGGCGTGCTTTTTGGGGTGCACTGGACTTTGGGTCTTGCTGTACTTGTCAGCTTTGCTGTCATTTTGTTTTTCTCCCGCTATGTGTCACTGGCCTCCATGGTGGCGGCTGGCTTTGCACCTGTGGCTTATATGTTTGGCGACCGTGCGGCTTGGTACATGTCGCGCCCAGTCTTGTTGGCTTTGTTTTTGATTTCTGTGGTCTTGGTGGCTCGCCACAAAGACAATGTGTTTCGGCTGCTCGAAGGCAAAGAATCTAAGCTGAAAATCTGAGCACGCTCAGCGCCGTTCAAGCACCATCACATCGGTGGCGCGGTTCATCGAAAAGCGGTTTAAAAAGCTGTTGCCTAGCAAAGCAATAGGAAGGGACGCGCCCACAAATGCGTCCACATCGTACACCTCTACATCGCCAATGCGCACCGCGTCGAGCTTGAGGGCGTAGCCGGTGGTTTGGCCGTTGGCGGTGTTCACGCGCACAGGGCGGGCACGGGTTAAGTCCAGTCCCATGCGTTTGGCATCATCCAAGCCCAGCGCAATGGTGGTGGCACCCGTGTCCACCATGAAGTTCACGCTATGGCCGTTGACTGTGCCCAGTGCAAAAAAATGGCCGCCACTGCCCATGGGCAAGACGATTTTGCTACCGGATGAAACACCTGTTTTTTTGCTGCCCACACTGGCAGGCGCTTCGCCTACACGCAAATTCGCGCGCTGGCCTTTGATTTCTACCACGGCCGTGTCGCCCGAGGTGGACAGCACTTTAACGCCCATATGTGAATCACCAGGAGCTATGCTTTTGGGAGCGCTGCCATCAATGATGAGCAGCGCTTTGTTGCCCAGCATGCCTTGCAAGGCAACACTTTGCGCATGCGCGCTGGCGCTGCCCAGCGCCAAAACTGCGCAAATCAACAGTGCGTGGGCAGCTACGCAAGAATGGCCAAACAGAGCAAACCCTGGGGCATGCGCAGCTCGGTCAGCTGAAACTGCACACCAAGCTAGGCGCATGCGCAAGCGTGTGGCCACTTAAGCTTCAGTCTCGAAAGTTATTAAACGTCATCGGCATATCGGTCAGCTCAGATTTAATCAGCGCCATGGCCGCTTGCAAATCATCGCGCTTAGCGCCTGTGACACGCACGGCATCGCCCTGAATCGCGCCCTGCACCTTGATCTTGCTGTCTTTGAGCAGGCGGGTGATTTTTTTGGCTTGCTCGGCCTCAATGCCGTTGCGCACCTTAATCACCTGCTTGACCTTGTCGCCGCCAATTTTTTGAATATCGCCCATGTCAAGGTAGCGCACATCCACGCTGCGCTTGGTGAGCTTGGCGCGCAGCACGTCTTCCACCTGCTGGAGCTGAAAATCGGCATCGCCAAACATCGTGATTTCTTTGTCTTTGAGCTCCACGGCGGCCGATGTGCCTTTGAAGTCAAAGCGGGTGACGATTTCTTTGGCGGTGTTTTCCACCGCGTTTTTCACGTCCACCATGTTGGGTTCGCAAACGGTATCAAAGGATGGCATAGTCGTTAAGGGGCTGTTAAGGAGCTAAAAATAAGGGATGCGACAATTGTGGCATGTTCATAGAAAAAAATGTAGCCCTGCAAGCTTTAAATAGCTTCGGCATTGCCGCCAAAGCCCACAGCCTCATGCGCGTGGCTTCGGATGCCGACGTACGCGAGGCTATTGCCCTGCTGGACGGCCAAAAACCCTTCATTCTGGGCGGTGGTTGCAACATTGTCATCACTGGCGATATCAAAGCACCTGTGATCAAGGTAGAAATCATGGGCCGCGCGCTGGTGCGCGAGACGGCCAAACACTGGATTGTGGAGGCGGGTGCTGGTGAGAACTGGCATGATTTTGTCGGCTGGACTTTGCAGCAGGGCTGGCCGGGGCTGGAGAACTTAGCCCTGATTCCCGGCTGCGTGGGCGCAAGCCCGGTGCAAAACATTGGCGCATATGGCGTGGAGCTGCAAGACCGCTTTGACTCGTTGGATGCTGTGCATTTGCACAGCGGCGAGGCATTTACCTTGAATGCCGCGCAATGCGCCTTTGGCTACCGCGACTCGGTGTTCAAACACAGCAGCGGCATAGGCCTGATGGACAAAGCCGTGATAACGCGCGTGCGCTTTGCCTTGCCCAAAGCGTGGAAGCCAGAGCTGGGCTACGCTGACCTAGAACACAAAAAAACCGAGTTTTTACAAAAAAATACGGCAATGTCAGCGTCATATGGTCATAGTGCGCTACAAATATATGAGTGGGTGTGTGAAATTCGCAGCGCCAAGCTGCCTGACCCTAAAAAGATAGGCAATGCTGGCAGCTTCTTTAAAAACCCCACCGTGAGCGCCGAGCAGTGTGCCGACACCATCGCCCGCGAACCCCGCGTGGTGCATTACCCTATGGCCGATGGCAGCACCAAGCTGGCCGCAGGCTGGATGATAGATGCCTGTGGCTGGAAGGGCAAAACCGTGGGCAACGCAGCCGTTTATGACAAACAAGCCTTGGTGCTGATCAACCGAGGCTACGCCACTGGCATGGCCGCCACGGGGGGCGAGGTGATGACGCTGGCGGGCGCGATTCAAACCAGTGTGTATGAGCGTTTTGGGATTCGGCTGGAACCTGAGCCTGTGGTGGTTTAACGCTTATTTTGTACGGCCACGGCGCTGCAATTGGATGGGACGGCTACGCGGCTGTCCTCCGCCCTTCGGGCTCCC
>JAYTMT010000268.1:0-2460 GCA_043728315.1 Polaromonas sp.
CGCCGCTTGACGCTGATTGCCGGCATGTTGCTGCACAAAGGCGACGTAGACGGACTGATTTGCGGCACGTGGGGCACTACCGCGTTGCACCTGGATTACCTCGACCAGGTCATTGGCAAACGCGAAGGCGTGCAGACCTATGCCTGCATGAACGGGCTGCTGCTGCCTGGCCGCCAGGTGTTTTTGCTCGACACCCATGTCAACTACGACCCCACCGCTGAGCAGCTGGCTGAAATCACCACCATGGCCGCTGAGGAAATGATGCGCTTTGGCATCAAGCCCAAAGCTGCGCTGCTGTCGCACAGCAATTTTGGCTCGTCTAATTTGCCGAGCGCCATCAAAATGCGCCGTACCCTGGAAATACTGCACCAGAAAGCGCCTTGGCTCGAAGTCGACGGAGAAATGCACGGCGACGTGGCGCTGGACGCCGAGGCCCGGGCCACCCTGATGCCCAACAGCGCGTTGATTGGCGAGGCCAATTTGCTGGTGCTGCCAAACATTGACGCTGCTAATATTTCTTACAACCTGCTTAAAACCGCCGCTGGCGGCAACATTGCCATTGGCCCGGTGTTGCTCGGGGCCAATAAACCGATGCATATTCTCACGGCGACCGCCACGGTGCGCCGAATTGTGAATATGACTGCTTTGACGGTTGCAGACGCAAATGCAGCACGCTAGCGCCATTTAGTGTAGTGTGCGCTAACTTTTGCAGCGGTATTCCGTCACACCTGCTGCCTAAAACTTCAGCAGGCTATTGCGTTTTTTGCTGACTTGCGGCAAAATTCAGAGCTTGAAATTTGAGGGTTAACCCGAAACACCGTCGGCGTTCCCGCTTATCAAAGTCAAGCAAAAGGCACGCAAAGCATGGTCTGGCAGTCAATAAAGTCGTGGATGTGGGTCTCGATCAAGCCGCGCAGCCTGCCGACCTGGTTGGGTGCTGCAAGCTTGGCGTTAGCGCTGGGAGGCACCGGATTGGTGCAGGCCAAGAGCCCGCCAGCAGGTGGTGCCCTACCGACCATTGAGCTCAAGCAGTTGCCCGCGCAGGGTCAGGACATGATGGCCTTGATTGCGCAGGGCGGGCCTTTTAAGTACGACAAAGACGGCGTTGTTTTTGGCAATCGGGAGCGGATTTTGCCGCCAGAAAAGCGGGGGTTTTATCGGGAATACACCGTAAAAACGCCGGGAGAAAGATCACGAGGCGCACGCCGCATTGTTTGTGGGGGGCTCAAGCCCACCACACCCGATGCGTGTTTTTACACCGATGACCATTACTCGAGTTTTCGCAAGATCGCCCGGTAGTTGCCATCCAACAGAGTCAGGTTGATATTGTGAGTTTTGATTTTTTGACAGAAAGACACGCGGACTTGGACACACCACTTCGCAAGGATACAGAAATGCCGCACAGAGATAAAACAACAGACATACCCCTGAAGGGGATTCGCCCGAATATCGTGCAGTCGATTCGCGCCTTTCGCGTGCAAGAACTGCAAGACGCTGCAACGCAGCTCGGCCAGCACTTTTTGTATGCCAACCTGGGCAATGCCCAGAGCAAGCAAGACATTCTGGACATGATTGCAGCGCAGTACACCTTTCCGGCGCACTTCGGCAAGAACTTTGACGCCCTGTACGACTGCATGACCGACCTGGTTCACAAGTCGGGCCCACAGCCTGGCTTTATCGTGGTGCTGGAGCAAATTCCTGCGCACGCCAAGTTTGACAAAGAGGCGCGCGAGCAGCTGCTGGACATCTTCAGGGATGCAGCCGACTACTGGGCTGATCGAAAGATTCAGTTCAGGTGCTTCTATTCTTTTCTGTAGCCCGCTCCCCAGACATTAGCCAAGGGGATCGGGCGAACGAGGCTCTACAGGTAATAGCAGAGGGCGATGAAGCCATGCCTACCGACAAATTACTGGACGTGTCACCGCTGGCGCTGCGCATGAGCAGCCCGTTTAATTCGGGGTACTGGCTGGCGGCCGCCTAGACCAGCTGAATGAGTCAACCAAGTTAACGTAGTTGAGTCAATTGAAGTAGTTGAATTAGCTGAATCAAAAAGCCCTCAAACTCATGGTTTGAGGGCTTTTTTACGTATAAAACAGGCTATAGCCCAATGAATACGGGCGCAAGAAGCTATAAATTATATAGCGATTTCTGCAACGCCTATCTGGCATTTTGGCGCTGCGGACCGCTTGGCCAAGCCACGCCTAGCCTAGCCATCAAGCCATCACTGGCACTTCACCCATCACCATACCTCGGTGCAGCACCCGGTCTTCGACTACGTTTCCGTGGTCGGCTTTGTGCATCGTGACCCGGTTGTCCCAGATCAGCACATCGCCTGCTTGCCACACATGCCGATAAAGTTTGGACGCCCGTGTGCTGTGCCGGTACAGCGCAGCGATGATGCGCTCGCTGGTTTGCGCATCCACCCCGCTCAGGGCCGTGCAGCGCTGTGGGGTAGACAAA
>JAYTMT010000269.1:0-19740 GCA_043728315.1 Polaromonas sp.
GGGATTCATCCCGCAGCGCTGCCCCTCTAAAGCCCGCGCAAGACGCTGTGCTGCTAGACAATTCCAGTTTGTCGATTGAAGAATCGGTCAATCAGGTGCTGGATATGTGGCGCAGCAAACTGGGCGTGTAGCCGCGCATCTAGCCCTAGATTGCGCAAAAAACATGCTCTGTAAACCCGCCCATTTGGCACTTCTTGCGCAGCAATGCGCGCCGCCAAGTGGTTCATTCACCTAACCGCTAATTTAGACGCTTAAAACCGCATATTTATAAAAAATTTGCCCAATGTCAGCGTCATATGGTCATATACAGCTACACAAACGATAGCAATACTGCACTCGTAATTACTCTGTTATGCCAACCTCAGGAAACTAAATGTCCGAATCTTTCGCAGCCCTATTTGAAGAATCATTGACACGCTCAGAAATGCGCACTGGCGAGGTCATCACCGCCGAAGTCATCCGCGTCGAGCACAGCCACGTCGTGGTGAACGCTGGCCTCAAGTCTGAAGCCTATGTGCCAATCGAAGAATTTAAAGATGACCAAGGCGTCATCGAAGTCAAAGCCGGCGATTTCGTCTCGGTGGCTATCACCAGTGTTGAAAACGGCTACGGCGACACGATTTTGTCGCGCGACATGGCCAAGCGCCTGTCCTCATGGATGAGCCTAGAAAAAGCCCTCGAATCCGGCGAATTTGTCACTGGCCAGACCAGCGGCAAAGTCAAAGGCGGCCTCACGGTGTTGGTCAACGGCATCCGCGCATTCTTGCCCGGCTCGCTCATTGAAGCGCGTCCGCTCAAAGACCTGTCACCCTACGAAAACAAGACTTTGGAATTCAAAGTTATCAAGCTTGACCGCAAGCGTAACAACGTTGTTCTGTCTCACCGCGCTGTGCGCGAAGCCAGCATGGGCGAAGAGCGCGCCAAACTCATGGACACTTTGAAAGAAGGTTCTGTGGTGCGCGGTGTGGTGAAAAACATCACCGAATACGGCGCATTTGTGGACTTGGGCGGTATCGACGGCCTCTTGCACATAACAGACATGGCCTGGCGCCGTGTACGCCATCCTTCAGAGGTGGTCACCGCTGGTCAAGAAATCAGCGCGAAAATCCTCAAGTTTGACACCGAAAAGAGCCGCGTGTCTTTGGGCCTCAAGCAAATGGGCGACGACCCGTGGATGGGCGTGAACCGCCGCTACCCCACTGGCACGCGCATGTTTGGCAAGATCACCAACATCGCCGACTACGGCGCATTTGTGGAACTCGAGCCGGGCATCGAAGGCCTCGTGCACGTCAGCGAGATGGACTGGACGAATAAAAACGTCGCTCCAAGCAAACTCGTAACGATGGGTCAAGAAGTCGAAGTCATGGTTTTGGAGATTGACGAAGACAAGCGCCGCATCAGCTTGGGCATGAAGCAGTGCCGCGCCAACCCATGGGAAGAGTTCTCGGCCAACACCAAGCGTGGTGACCGCGTCAAGGGCCCTATCAAATCGATCACCGATTTTGGCGTGTTTGTGGGCTTGGCTGCCGGTATCGACGGCTTGGTGCACCTGTCTGACCTGTCGTGGAACGAAACGGGCGAAGCCGCCGTGCGCAACTACAAAAAAGGCCAAGACGTGGAAGCCATTGTGTTGGCCATCGACGTGGAGCGCGAGCGTATCAGCTTGGGCATCAAACAGCTCGACTCTGACCCATTCACCACCTTCGTGTCGATCAACGACAAGGGCGCATCGGTGACTGGCAAGGTCAAAACCGTGGATGCCAAGGGCGCTGAAATCGACTTGGGCGAAGACATCATCGGCTACCTGCGTGCCTCTGAGATCAGCCGCGACCGCGTGGAAGACGCGCGCAGCGTGCTCAAAGAAGGCGACGAAGTGACTGCTGTGGTGGTCAACATCGACCGCAAAACGCGCAACATCCAACTGTCCGTGAAAGCCAAAGACCAAGCCGACCAACAAGAAGCCATGAGCACCCTGAGCCAGCAATCGGCCAAGGAAAACGCTGGCACAACCAGCCTTGGTGCTCTGCTGCGCGCCAAGTTGGACAACAACTAAGCCCCTGCGCGCATGACCCGCAGTGATTTAGTCGAGGCGCTGGCCCTGAGGTTTGGCCAGCTCACGCACCGCGATGCCGAAATCGCTGTCAAGACCATTCTTGACGCGATGGGGGATGCGCTGGTGCGTGGGCATCGGATTGAAATTCGCGGCTTTGGCAGCTTTTCGGTCAACCGCCGGCCACCTCGCATCGGGCGCAATCCGCGCACGGGCGAGGCGGTGACGATTGACGAGAAACGCGTACCGCATTTCAAGCCGGGCAAGGCCTTACGCGAAGCGGTTGATGCGCAAACCCAGACGCTGAAGGCGCAAAACCAATTGGTCTGAAAACCCTCTGTGGATGACCCCAATTGGTTTAAACTCTAGGGCATGAAAACCCTGATCCGGCTGCTTCAGTGGACACTGAAAGCAGCCGTTTTTTTTACCCTTTTTGCTTTTGCGTTGAACAACACGCAAAACACCGACGTGCAGTTTTTCTTTGGCTACGCATGGACTGCGCCACTGGTGCTGGTAGTGCTGGCCGCATTCACGGCTGGCGTAGCTATTGGCGTGCTGGGCATGGTGCCGCGCTGGTGGCGCCACAAACGCAGGGCACAACAATTGCGGGCACAGGCCGCAACAGGCGCAGTTACAGTGGGCGCAGGTACAGCGGCTCCAGTTAATGTGGGCACACTAAACGCTATGAATTTAGAAGCAGCATATGACCCTATGACGCTGACACTGGCCTCAAAAACCTTAAAATAACAAACTACCCCCTTGTATCCACATGGAATTAGATTTCACCACCCTGCTGTGGAGCTTGCCACTGGTTTTTGTACTGGGCTGGTTTGCCTCGCGCTTTGACATACGCCAGCTGCGCCTAGAAAACCGCCGCCAACCCAAGGCCTATTTCAAAGGCCTGAACTATTTGCTCAACGAAAAACAAGACCAAGCGATTGACGCTTTCATAGAAGCCGTGCAGCAAGACCCTGACACCTCGGAGCTGCATTTTGCACTGGGCAATTTGTTCAGAAAACGCGGCGAATACGACCGCGCGGTGCGCGTGCACGAGCACTTGCTCTCCCGCGCCGACCTGAGCAGCGCCGAGCGCGACCGCGCCCAACACGCCCTGGCACAAGACTACGTGAAAGCGGGCCTGCTAGACCGCGCAGAAGACGCGCTGGCCAAGCTCGAAGGCACAGCCTTTGAAACGCAGGCACGCTTGGCGCGACTCGCTATTTTTGAGCGCCTGCGCGACTGGCCCGCCGCCGCGCAAATCGCCAGCAAACTGCAAGCCGCAGGCCAAGGCGATTTCAGTGCGCGCAAAGCCCACTATTTGTGCGAAGAGGCTGCGCAATTGGGCAAGCTGCATGCCGCACAGACCAGTGCACAAACTGCTCCTAAAAGCCAAGCCCTGAATACCACACACAATCGATCCCAAAGCACGGATGCAGCCAGTGCAAGCCCAGAGCCCAACATCCGCAGCCTGCTGGCCCAAGCCATCGACACCGCCCCCCAAGCCGCGCGCGCCCGCTTGGCACTGGCGCAAAACCACAGCCAAGCGGGCGAACACTTAGCGGCCTACACGGCCCTTGTGCCCCTGTTCAGCAGTGCCCACAGCGCCAGCGCCTTGGCCGCCAAGCCACTGGGCGAGGCCGCCGTAGCCTCGGGCCAGCAAGCCGCAGCCTATGCCCTGCTCAAAGCCAGCTACGCCAGATCAGCATCCATTGACGTGCTCGATGCCATCGTGCAGCTAGAGAGCACCAGCACCGAGCAAGCCAGAGAACACTACATCCACCACCTAGAGCGCGAGCCCAGCTTGGCCGTGGCCACGCGCTGGCTGGCGGGCGAAAAATTAGAACACGAGCAATTTCACCCTCTGGTACAAAAAGCCCTAGACAAAGCCGTCAAACCTCTGCTGCGCTACCGCTGCGCCGCCTGCGGCTTTGAAGCGCAAGCCTACTTTTGGCAATGCCCCGGCTGCCAAGCATGGGACAGTTTCCCGACGCGGCGGGTTGATGAACTGTAGCCCTGCTACCCATGCTGAAGGCACAATGGTAGTATCCCCAGTGGTATCATCGAACCCATGGCTCGGGCTGAAAAAACACTGCATCAAATGCAAGCCAATCCAATGGATTGGCGCATGGAGTCGTTGAAATCAGTTGCAACTAGTTTTGGACTGGATTGGCGTGAACCATAGGGAAGCCATACCGTGTTTCGCCATCCCAATGGTGCCAAATTAAGCGTTCCTGCCAAACGGCCTATCAAGCCAATTTATTTGAAAAAATTTGTCAAACTTGTACAAGAAGGTATCGGCGAATGAAACACAGTCCTATGCAGTATCCTTTTGAAATTTTGCCACTCTCGCCCGACGAAGGTGGCGGTTATGCGATTACTTTTCCAGATTTGGCGGGCTGTCGATCAGACGGAGCCACACCTGAAAAAGCCATGGAAAATGGCCGCTTGGCCTTGGCAGACTGGCTGGCCGTGGCGCAAGAATTTGGCGATGCCGTGCCTGCACCCTTTTGCTCTTTGAGTGGCCGCTTTGTGCAGCGCGTACCGAAATCCTTGCACCGCCAACTGGTGGACGAAGCCAAAAACGAAGGCGTGTCACTCAACACCTTGGTGGTCTCCCTAGTGGCAGATGGCTTGGGGCGCAGAGCAGCTAGGCCCACCAGTGTCTCGCGCCCCGTCAAACGCAGCAAACGGGCGCTGGCATGACAACTGCCTCGCCAATCACCCAAACCGCCCTAGCCACCGCCCGAGTCCTCGTGGTGGGCGATGCCATGCTAGACCGCTACTGGTATGGCGCCGTGGAGCGCATCAGCCCTGAGGCGCCCGTGCCTGTGGTGCGGGTCACACGCGAGGAAGAGCGCATTGGCGCTGCGGCCAATGTGGCCTATAACGCCGCATGTTTGGGGGCGCAGGCCAGTTTTGTGGGCGTGGTGGGCGACGATGAGCCGGGCAACAAACTCGAAGCCCTCATGCGCCAAACAGGCATTGCCACCCACTTGGCACGCGACTCTGGCTTGCAAACCACGGTGAAGCTGCGCGTGATTGGCCGCGCTCAGCAGCTCATTCGCATAGACTTTGAAAACACGCCTGACCACGATGTATTGGCTGTGCAAACACAAACCTTCACGCAACTACTGCCCACGCACCAAGCCGTGCTGTTTTCTGACTACGCCAAGGGTGGCCTCAGCCATGTGCAGGACATGATTCAACTGGCGCGCGCAGCGGGCAAGCCGGTGCTGGTAGACCCCAAGGGCTCAGACTACGCGCGCTACAAAAACGCGAGCGTATTAACCCCTAACCGCAACGAGCTCCAGCAAGTCATTGGTGCATGGCGCAGTGAAGACGAGCTACGCACCAAGGCGCAAAATTTGCGCACCTCCTTGAACATTGACGCGCTGCTCTTCACCCGCAGCGAAGAAGGCATGAGCCTGTATGACGCAGACGGCGACTTGCATGTGAAGGCGCAGGCGCGCGAGGTGTTTGATGTGACGGGTGCTGGCGACACCGTGATTGCGACGCTGGCATCGCTGGTGGCAGCGGGCATGACGCTGCGCCAAGCCATGCCGCATGCCAACCGCGCAGGCGGCATTGTGGTGGGCAAGTTTGGCACGGCCACGGTGTCGTTTGAAGAATTATTTGGCGCGGCTTTAGCGCTGCAATACTAAGAGCTATTTATGAAAATCGCAGTTACCGGTGCCGCAGGTTTTATTGGGGCCAACATTATCGCGGGCCTGAACGCGCGCGGCATCAGCAACATCATTGCAGTGGACGATTTGACGCAGGGCGACAAATTTGCCAACCTTGCGGATTTGCAGATTGCCGATTACATTGATGCGCGCAGTTTTTACACGCAGTTTGCCGCTGGCCACTATGGAAAAGTGGAGGCCGCCTTCCACGAAGGCGCATGCTCAGACACCATGGAGAGCAATGGCCAGTTCATGATGGAGAACAACTTTGAAGTCTCCAAGCGCCTGTTTGCCGCCTGCCAAGCGCAGGGCACACGCTTGCTCTATGCATCATCGGCTGCCACCTATGGAGGCAGCGACACGTTCAAAGAATCGCCAGAATTTGAAAAACCGCTCAATGTGTATGGCTACAGCAAACTCTTGTTTGACCAATACCTGCGCCGCGCACTGGGCGCGCAGTTTCAAAACGCCAGCACGCAGACCGTGGGTTTCAGGTATTTCAACGTGTACGGCCCGCGCGAGCAGCACAAGGGCCGCATGGCCAGCGTGGCCTTTCACCAGCATGGCCAGTTCAAAAGCACGGGCCGCGTCAAGCTCTTTGGCGAATATGGCGGCTACGCAGCAGGCGAGCAAAAGCGCGATTTTGTCTTCATTGACGACGTCGTGGCAGTGAATCTGTGGTTCTTTGACAATCCCGCCAAGTCAGGCATTTTCAACCTCGGCTCAGGCCGCGCCCAGCCGTTTAACGACGTGGCACAAGCGGTGATTGACAATCTATCAAATACTACATATTCAATAGCAAACAATGACCATATGGCGCTGACATTGCCATCAAATTTCTTAAAATCAGTGGATTATGTGCCTTTTCCTGATGCGCTGCGGGGCAAATACCAATGCTTCACGCAAGCCGATCTCACGGCATTGCGCGCGGCTGGTTGTCATCACCAATTTGCCGATGTGGCAACTGGCGTGGGCGCTTATATGCGCTGGCTAGAACAACGCGCTGGCTGAACCTCTATTAGGTATAGTCAGTTCGCTTGGGTACTGCTGCTATTTGCAGCCAAATTTAAAGCCCCGTTGCCGTGACCCCGCAGGCTACGTCAAAAGTATAGCTACTGTTGGCAGGAAAATTGTTAAGCGCAATGCCGCTGCTTTGGAGCAAGGCAAGGTTTATCACAGAAACGCTGGCGCAGCTTGCACCACCTGTTGCCGATGCGCAAACCACATTGGTGCAGCTCAAACCTGGGGTAACAGGATCTTTGAGTAATGCGTTATCTGCATGCGCTGGGCCGGTATTACTGATCACCAAGCTGTAGGTGGTGTTCTGTCCCGACGTTACAGTATTGGCGGCATTGGTTTTGCTGATAGCAAGATTCACGCATGACGCCACTAGATGGCTGACACTGGCTGTATTGGTTTGAAACACATAGCCAGGATTGCCCTGCACGCTAGTGCCTTCCGCTAAATTTGCGCCACTAGGACTGCGTGCCGCGATCCCTACGGCGGCAGTATTGGTGACGTTTTGCAAGCACAGGGTTGAAGTTCCAAGCGTAGCTTGCAGCTGGTAAATCAAGCCCGCACCTACCGGTAGATTCACTGTTTGCGAAATGGCACCAGAACCTGTGGCAGTTGGGCAGCTTGTGCCGCTTGCTGTGCAGGTCCATGCCCCCAAAACAATTCCCACAGGCGCGAGGTCTGCGATTGTCACCGTAGCAGCATCGTGGGCGGTAAGCGGCGCAATAGTGAGCACAGCGGGGGTGATGTTGGCAAAACTCAAAGTGTAAAAAACGGTGCTGCCAGCAGTCAGTGTGCCGCTGGCTGTTGTGGATTTCGTAACGCGCAAATCGATGTCGTTGTCTATGATCGTGTGCGTCACCGTGTTGTTGAATGTACCGCCACAGATTGTGACATTCGCATTGATGAAATTAGAGCCTGCGCCATTGGGCAATGATGACAAGATGATGGTTTTATTGTCTCCAATCACGCTGTCATTGAAAATATTGAGCGGCAATGTGAAGATATTATTCGCAAGCACATCGGTGTAATTGCCCGCAGGCACCGTGACGTTCAGAGTCACACTTGTGCCCGAAATGCTAACCAGTGTGGTGCTGCCGGTGTAGTTAAAGTCTGTGTTGAAGACTGCACTGCCCGACACAGCCATCGACATAGTCAAACCGCCCGGTGGCACAGTACCCACGATTTTGATTTGTGGCAAAGTGCCTGTGTTACCTTCCACCACGCTTGTCACCGCACTGGGAAATGTCGCATAGGGTTTGAGAAATATATTGATGTCGTCCAATAAATTTCCTTGGGCTATCCCTCCCGCAGCGCTGATAGCGGCAAACCCTAGCGCCTGCACGCCTGATGCACCTGTGTAGGTGTAGCTGCCCGCGTAGCGCGTCCAGCCGCCAGCAATACCAGTGGCGCTTGTACCCGACGCACCGCCTCCAGCATTGATCACGCCCGTGGTGCTAGTCCCCGTGCTGACGTCCAGCACTACGGTGCTCGTACCCAGCTGAAACTGCGCTTGGTCAATCCCGCTGCGTCCCCGATGCGCGAAGTTAAAGGTGAATACCTCGCCATTGTTCATGCAAATATTTTGAAAAAGCTTGGATGACACATAGGCATTGAGCTCGGCCAAGACAACGCCTTGAGCTGGCACAACGCCCAAAAAACTGTTGGCCCACAACTCAATTGGCGTACAGTTATAGGCTGGTGTGATCCCTCCACCAGCTGGGCAACCATTGGCTTGTATCGGATGCGTGGTCTCCCAGCCAAGAATCTCCCCAGAATCAACCGAGATCCAGTTGGTCGACGTGAGAAATGGATTTAAAGCGGCTGAACGCGTGCCTGTGAAGGGAAGTTCAAAACTGGGATTCACAATGGACCGCTGGATCTGAGCGTGCGCAGGTAAACAGTTTGCAAACGCAATCATGCAAGCTATCACTTTTAAAAATATCCACATGCAGCGCAAATCGGTACAACCAACGTTAATCAGACAGTCGACGATTATAGATATGCGCAGTTCCGTTCACATGACGCTCACAGAAACCACACCCTGCAATTGAGGAACAATTCGTGATGGATTTGCTGTTCTTGTGCATATATGTTTACACCATGCGTCAAATGCGGGCTTGGCTCTTCAGCGTTTACTTACAAATCATGCCATCCGTTTGCGCGATGCATAGCTCACACCATCCACAATGGCCACCAAGACCAGCATGGCAATCAAAATAGAACTGGTTTCCTCCATCTGAAACAGCCCCATGTGAAAGGCCAGCATTTGGCCCAGCCCGCCAGCGCCCACCACACCCAGCACGGCCGCTGCGCGGATGTTGTTTTCCCAGCGGTAGAGGGTGTAGCTGATCAGTTGGGGCAGCACTTGGGGTAGCGTGGCGTAGCAAAACACTTTGGCAGCTCCCACGCCGCGGGTGCGCAGCGCAGTGGCGGAATCCAGCGGCGCGTTTTCTATGGCTTCGGCAAACAAGCGCCCCAGCACACCTGCTGTGTGCAAGCCCAGCGCCAGTGTGCCGGCTAAGGGCCCAAGCCCCGCCGAGATCAGCAGCAAGGCCGCCCACACCAGCTCGGGAATGCTGCGCAGCGCGTTGAGCAGCAAGCGCGTGGGGGCGCGCCATCTGGCGGGGTCATCGGCATGGGTTTTGCTGGCGGGCAAGGCCAGCGCCAAGCCCAACAGCACCGCCAGCACCGTACCCAAGGCTGACATGGCCAATGTTTCTAGTGCAGCAAACCACAGCTTGCGTAAGAACTTCCATTCGGTATTGGGTGACATGAGCTCTGCAATGAATTTGCCCATGCGCCCCATGGCTTCGCTGGAGAAGAACTTGGCCCACTGCAAATCCAATGACCAAAAGCTGGCCACGGTGAGGCACATTAAGCCAAATACAAACCAGCAAGATTTACAGCGAAGGTCAAAAACGGGCGGGATGCGCAGCTGCGAAAGCTCTGTTGGATGTGGCGCTGCCAATTCGGCAGCTCGCTTGGCTTGCAAAGGCATCATCCCAGTTCCTTGCGCAAATACGCACTGGCTTTATCGGCCAGCGCCACCAGCAGCACAAACACGATCAGCATGGTGCACACTTCTGAGCCATTGAACATTTTCATAGACGTGTCCATTTGCTGGCCCAAGCCGCCTGCACCCACAAAGCCCAGCACGGCCGAGCTGCGAATGGCGCACTCCCAGCGGTACACGGTGTAGCTGGTAAGCTCGGCGGCGTTTTGCGGCAGCAGGCCATACAAAAACGCCTGCATGCGGCCAGAGCCGTTGCGCAGCAGGCTTTGCGTAGCATGCGCTTCACCGCTTTCCAAAATCTCGGCATACACCTTGCCCAGCATGCCGCCATAAGTGAGCGCAATGGCTATCACACCAGCCGTGGGCCCCAAACCCACCACACGCACAAAAACCAGCGCCCAAATCAACTCGGGCACGCTGCGCAGCACAATCATCACCCAGCGCAGCACTTGGCGCAGCGCCGCAGGCAGCACCGCCATGCGCCCAGACAAGGCCGACACCGACAAGCTGCGTACCGACAAAAGCGCCAATGGCACTGCCAATACAAGCGCCAGTGCTATGCCTGCGGTAGCAATGGCTACAGTGCGCCAAGTTTCCTTGGCCACCATCAACAAAAATTCTGGGCTGATTTTGGGTGGAAAAAAATCGCCTAAAAATCTCAAAGTAGGCTTGAGGTTGCTTGCCTCGAACAGTGTCCACACTTTGAACTCAGTGAGCACCAGCATGGGCCACAGCAGCACTAGGCCAAACACTGCCCACCACACGCGGCCAAGCCAAGCAGGGTCACGCATAGGCGCAGTGGGTGAACGAGAGGCCGAGGACTGCATGCTGCGTAGGGATGGGGAATGGGGATGGCGAATGGGGAAAAAGGAAATGCTAAAAGTGCAAGGCTAAGCTAACGCAGCAGCCTCAGCGACAGTGCATCACCGCAGCAGCCGTGCCAGCGGGTAGCGGCAAATCATCGGCAGGCGCAGGACCCGTGAGCTCGTCGAGCTTGCTGGCATACAGCTGGTGCAGGCGCTCAGGGCTTACCTGTTTAGCAGGCAAGTCAAACACCAGCTCACCGGCTTGCAACCCAATGATGCGCGGAAAATGCGCCAGCGCGATTTGCACGTGGTGCAAGCTGGCCACCAAGGTGGCGCTTTTCTCACGGGCGGCCTGCGTGAGCGAGGCAATGGCTTGCTCCGCCCGTGAAGGATCTAGGGCTGAAAGCGGCTCGTCCACCAAAAACAGCGAGGCATCGGCCACCAAGCCGCGGGCTAAGCCCACGCGCTGGCGCTCGCCGCCGCTCAGGCGGTCTACCCGCTCAAACAGCTTGTCGGCCACATCAAATCGCGCCAGCGCCGCATGCGCCAGCGCCATGTCGGCCGGATACAGCAGGCTGCGCAAACTTTGCAGCAGGCTTTGCTGGGGCAAGCGCCCTGCCAACACCGTAGTCACCACCCGCTGCCTTGGCGGCAGGGGCGGCACTTGGGGCGCTAAAAACAGCTGCCCGCGCAGGGCTTGTAGCTGGCGCACAGGAAGCGCCCATGGGTCTTGCAAACCAGCCTGTGCTACAGCACCCTTAGGAGCACCCTCATCAGTACCAGCAGCAGCAAACCCGCCCGCACCACTACCCAAGCGCAACACCCCAGCAGTTGGCCGCAGGGCGCAAGCCAACACCTGCAAAAAAGTGGTTTTGCCCGAGCCCGAAGGCCCAATCACCGCCACCTGCTCGCCCGAGGCAATCGACAAAGAAACGCCGCGCAGTGCAGCGGGCGCATCGGCCTTGGCCGCTGGGTGGCGGGCGGAGACACCCGCCAGATTTATCTGCACAGGCTTACTTGAGCAAACCGGCGCTGCGCGCTGCCGCTTCAATGCCTTTGTAGTTGTCGGCCTTGGTGGCAATATAGCGGCTAGCGCGGTTGAGCTCCAAAATCTCTTTGCCCGGCTGGCTGGCAGGGTCCAAGTCAATCAAAGCCTTGGTCACGCGCTCGCGCGTGGCGGCGGGCATGTCGGCATGCACTGACCAGTTGTAGTTAAAGTAGCCCGGCGTGGTGAAAAACACCACCGCGTCTTTGGGAGTGACCTTGCCTTCTTTGACAAACTTGTTCCAAACCGTGATGTCCAGTGCGGCTGCGTCCACCTTGCCACTCACCACCGAGGCAATAGTGGCATCGTGCGCACCCGAGTAAGCCACGCGCTTGAAATCTGCGTCAGGATTGATCTTGGCATCGAGCAAAAAGCTGCGCGGCATCAGGTGGCCCGAGGTGGACGATTGCGAGCCAAAGCTCACTTGCTTGCCTTTAAGGTCGGCCAAGTTCTTGATGCCAGAATCTGGCTTGGTGATGAACACCGATTGGAACTTGGTGTCTTCCTCGCGCTGGGCTATTGGAATTATTTTGCCGCCCGAGCGCACATTGGCCTGCACATAGGTAAATCCGCCAAACCACACCATGTCTACTTGCTTGTTCACCAGCGCTTCCACGGCAGCGGGGTAGTCGTTGACAGGAATAAATTCTACTTTTTGGCCCAATTTGGCTTCTAAATACTTGGTGATGGGACCGAGCTTGCGCACTTGCTCGGTGGCAGCTTCTTCTGGGATGGTGGTAATTTTAAATACTGCCCCAGTTTGGGCAAACGCCCCTCCAGTAACGGCCAAAGCGGCCACAGCCACCAAAGATTTCAATGTTAAACGGCGCATGCGCACTCCAAGATATAAAACAAGCTAGATTTTCGCAGAATTGGCGATTTTTCGCTGGTAGCGGGTTATGGCCCGCATACTGCGCAGCTTCATCTGCGCATGTCGATCAGCTAAATCAGGCACTGTGAACCAATACAGGTAAGATAAAGCTGCGCAGCACGACTACCAAGCCTGCCAGTCAATGCCATCAGTCTTATCTACGCCCAGATTCTTACACCTCCACCTCCACCTCCACATCTACAGCCATCCATGTCCGCACTCACTTTTTATGACCTGCACCGCGAAAACCCCCAAGCCATAGCCGCTGAGCTGGCCGCCGGTTTGCTCGCGCCCCAAGCCCACACCTCCCCCAAATACCTGTACGACAAGCTGGGCTCATGCTTGTTTGACGCGATTACCGAGCTGCCCGAGTATTACCCCACCCGCACCGAGGCAGCCATATTCGCCCAGCACAGTGGCGCAATAGCAGCCGCCCTGCCAAGTGGCGCTACGCTGGTAGATTTGGGCGCTGCCAGCTGCGCCAAGGCCGCGCGGCTGTTTGCTGCGCTCAAGCCCAGCCGCTATGTGGCGGTTGACATATCGGCCGACTATGTGCGCGGCGCGCTCACGGCGCTGGCCCAGCAGCACACGCAGCTGCACATGGCGGGTGTAGGCATGGACTTTTCTAGCCACTTAGATTTGCCCGCCCCCCTACTGGCCAGCATGCAAGCCGCGCCCGTGATCGGCTTTTACCCAGGCTCGAGCATTGGCAATTTCACACCGCCCGAGGCACTGGCGTTTTTGCAGCGCATCCACGCGCTATGCCAGTCCACGCAGTCTGCCTTGGGCGGTGGCGTGCTAATCGGCGTAGATTTGGTCAAACCCAGCGCCATCTTAGAGCCCGCCTACGACGACGCACTGGGTGTCACCGCCGCCTTTAATCTGAACATGCTGCGCCATATCAACCACCTGATAGGCAGCAATTTTGATGCCCGCGACTGGCAGCATGTGGCGTTTTTTGACACGGCGCTGTCGCGCATAGAAATGCACCTAGAAGCCAAACGCACCCTCACCGTGCGCTGGCGCGCTGCTGGTCAAGGCCAATCCCGCGTATTCCAAGCAGGCGAGCGCATTCACACTGAAAATTCCTACAAATGGACCCCCGAAGGCTTTAAAAACCTGCTTTTACAAGCAGGCTTTGCCCACACGCAAATGTGGACGGATGCGGATGGGTATTTTGCGGTGTTTGCTGCTGTTTTATAGAAAATAGTGGCAATGTCAGCGTCATATGGTCATTGTTTGCTATATTTGAAATAGCTTATGTCAATATGACTAAAAATTGACCTGCTAAACAGGCTTTATGAAGTTATTTCTGGGGGTACAATAATTCCATGTACACCACAATAGAAACTCCCGTGTTTCAACGCCAAGCGCACAGCTTGTGGAGCGAGGATGAGCGTGAGGATTTCATTGGTTTTATATCGAACAACCCACTTGCTGGAGAGGTAATACCTGGCACTGGGAATTTGCGCAAAGTGCGCTGGGCTCGAGAAGGTATGGGCAAGCGTGGTGGCGCAAGGGTTATTTACTACAACCGCTTAGCAAGTGGCGAAATCGTGTTGCTCACCGTATACGCCAAGACCAAATTTGAAGACCTGCCTACTGAATTTTTACTGCAACTCAAGGAGCGCTTTAATGACCGCCAAGATTGATGAAGAAACCAAGCAATTCATGGCTGATTTGCTGCTGAGCTTAGACCAAGCCAAGCGCGGCGAATATGCGGCTGTGCACACGCCTGAGATGATTACGGCTTACAAAACGCGTGGTCGCCCCCTGAAAGCCAATGCCAAACAACCCGTGAAGCTGCGCCTAGACCCCGATGTGTTGGCAGGCCTGCGCGCCACAGGACGCGGCTGGCAAACACGCGTGAATGACACCATGCGCGATTGGCTGCGCACGCACAGTGCGGTTTGACGCAAGCCACACAACAAGACACCAAGGGTGTTTCGCCGCATGTAAACCGCAACCGACTATCTGCGCAAAATGGGGGTCACCACATATATGGTTGACATGGCAGAATCTATAAAAATTGGCTGATGTCAGCGTCATATGGTCATAGTTTGCTATTTATTTTATAATTTTGTAGTAAATTTTATATCGCTCTGATAATTTATCCCGTTCACTTTGAGCTTATAGAAGCCTTCGCAAAACCAACTAATAACGCCCACTGAAACTCCCACCTGACAAGGCCACACCATTAGCAGCTACGCCCTACGCCTGCCCGAGTCACTCAAGCTTGCCTCAAAGCGCGTTTCAGCGGGCGATGACCGCAGGAATGACGCTCAACAATTAACACACAGCGAGACAACTTGACAATAGTATCCCGTTGGCTACAATTACGCGATGTATAAGATCAAACCATTGCCAGAATTTGATGCTTGGCTCAATGGTCTCTAAGACAAAACCACCCGCACCCGCTTACTCAAAAGATTGGTGCGCGTAGCGGCTGGCAATCTCGGGGATGTCAAATCGGTGGGTGATGGAGTTTTTGAAATGCGCGAATTTTTCGGGCCTGGTTGGCGCATGTACTACGTTCAACGCGGCACGATACTCATCATCATGCTCGGTGGTGGCGAAAAGACCTCGCAACAAACGGATATTGAAGCGTCCAAACAACTTGCGCTTCAATTGTTTATGCCCGAAAAATCCTAGGAGTAAGCCATGGCAAAAAGTCCAGAGAAAAAAATCAACATCGCCGAACTTCCCACTTTTGAAGTTTCCAATTATTTACGTGACGAAGAAGACATGGCGCTGTATTTGAACAGCATGTTTGAAGACGGCACGCCAGCCGAAATTGCCGGGGCCTTGGGCGACATTGCGCGAGCACGCGGCATGGCCAAACTGGCGCAAGACACTGGTCTGTCACGCGAGAGCTTATACAAAGGGCTATCGGGCGAGCGCATACCCAGCGCCGACACCTTGCTGCGCGTTATCCGCGGACTTGGCTTGAAACTCACGGTCCAATCATCTGCGCACGCCTAATGGCGTGCAGCTCATGCGGGGGAGTGAACTCATGGGTATTTTTGGGAAATGTCAGCGTCAGATTGAGATAGTTTGCTATTAATTTAGACAAGCTAACCAGTAGCCTTTGCACGCGACCGTTTCCTTCTCGAAAAGGGTGTATAAAGTTCAAACGTACCAAGAACACACCAACTGTTTCACTGCATTCTTCAAGGGTTGCGTTTACCAAAAAATTGGAATGAATCAAGCTCAAGAAAAGCGCCTCTAGCTCGAAGGCAATTTCCTGATGCGTAAGGAAATGCGTATCGCCTTTAGCGATATCTGAATCAGTGATGCCAAAGCGGTTTTTGAGATGTGGACAGATGCGAACGGGTATTTTGCGGTGTTTGCTGCTGTTTTATATAAAATAGTGGCAATGTCAGTGTCATATGGTCATAGCATGCTATAAATTTTGATAATGTTTTTAATTTGCACCTAACGCTTCACATACGGCGCAGCACAGTCAGATGCGCCCAGCATAGGAAAATGTTTCATATTCAGCGTGATCAGAAAACGCTTGGTTTGCAAGGCCGTGGCGGCAATCAGTGCATCATTTAAACCAATGCCATGGCTTTTCCCCCAGTCGCGGCGCAGTAAACCACCATGGCTTGCAATAGCAGTGTTTAAATCGATTACTTCCATGCTCCCGAGCAGTATTTTGAGCGCTGCACGCTCTGCACCTTCTCGCACACCTACATGAAGCTCAGCCACTGTGACAGCACTTACCGCGCAGTCTTGGGGCAACAGCGCAAACAAGCCAGCGGCTTGCGGTTGCCCTCGCAGGTAGTCAATCAACACGTCCGTGTCAAGCAAACACGGCCTGCCTGTGATCACGCCACACGCTCTTCAGAACGCAAGCTGCGCAGGTCTGGCGCACTGTCGTTGGCTTGCCAAGCGCCAAAAGCAGCGCTGCGCTGCGCCCGCACATCCAAGGGCGCTTGGCGCGCCAAGTACTCGTCCAAAGCCTCCCGCACCAGCGCACTCTGCGTAGTGCTACGCGCCTGCGCGTAGCTACTTAAATAGTGAATATGGGTGTCTTGGAGATAAATTTGAGTGCGGTGCATAATGTTTTTAAATACAGCGTATATTATAAATGTATGTTAACATAAAAATGTTGCATTTAAAAGACGGCGCAATGGGCTTGCACGCGCATGTGCGCAGGCTGCGTGCGGTTTTTCGGGGCGCTGTTGGTGATGACTAATGGTTTTTTTAAGCTAATTTTCAAACCCGCAACAAAGGAGAGCGCTTGTTGCTGACGGCCCAGCGTAGCAAGACACCAAGGGTGTTTCGCCGCATGGAAACTGTAACCGACTATCTGCGCAAAATGGGGGTCACCACATTTATGGTTGACATGGCAGAAGCGGTAGAAAAATTACCGCCCGAGAGCCGCCGTCGCCCTGATCGCAGCGCGGCTATGCAGCAAACCTTCAAGTCTGCCGGTGAGTGGGAAGCTTGGTCTGCAGCTGAAGTAGATCTGGCCGTTAAAGAAGCTAATGCAAGCACTGCGCAATTGGTTTCAAATGATTCATAATTTTGGGCCAATGTCATCGTCATATGGTCATAGTTTGCTATTATTTTTATACTTCCATTGAGATTTTTGCATTTTCAATCCGTACTTAAATTTTGGAGGCAACACTGGATAAGATGATGCACAGCGTTTATGTTAACATCGCCCATGATATGAAGTTAGCATCTAAAATCATCCTAGACTCCAACGTGTTGGTCAGTGCGCTGCGCAGCGCGGCAGGCCCGTCGTTTGCTCTGGTGCAAGCTATTCGTTTGGGGCATATTGTGATGTGCTGTAGCCCTGCTTTATTTTTGGAATACGAAGACGTTTTGAAACGACAGCAGCAATTGCAGGCATTTGGGCTCACGTTAGCAGACATTGACGACATTTTGGCGGATCTGGCGGGGCACATTGCACCAGTGAGCACGCATTACCAGTGGCGGCCGCAGCTGCGTGACCCATCGGACGAAATGGTGCTAGAGGCGGCTGTGAACGCACGTGCGCAGGCTATCGTGACCTACAACCTGCGTGATTTTGCCGCCGCCAAGCGTTTTGGTGTGCTGCTGCTTAACCCAGAGCAAACTTTTCAATACTTTAATCTTCGCAAATCCCACTAAAAAAACCCAAACTGACAAGGCCACACCATGAGCAGCTACGCCCTACGCCTCCCCGAGTCACTCAAGCTTGCATCCAAGCGCATTGCAGCGGCTGACGACACCACCATGAACCAGTTTTTTGTAGTGGCCATAGCCGAAAAAATCAGCGCTATGGAAACCGCAGACTTTTTTGAACGCCGCGCAGCCGATGCGTCTAAGGCCAAAGCTGACAAAGCGTGGGCCAAGGTCAGTAAAAACGCAGCGACGGGTGATGACCGCTGGACTGGCGCTTGAAGTTATTTTTTTGAATATTTACGCCAATGTCAGCGTCATATGGTCACAGTTTGCTATGTATTTTGAAACTCCTGTTTCCTTATGTTTAATTCAACGCTTGTCTAAGTTCTGATACAATTTTATTCAACATGCAAATCGCAGAAAAACCCATCAACTGGCGCGGCAGTTCGCTTCGGGATTTGTGTGACGAAAACCTGTTTAGCACTGAAGCACGGCGAGAGGCTGGCAGGCAGCTTAGCCAAGTGCAGTTTGGGCTAGAGCCAGATCACTGGAAACCGTTTAACGAAGTGGGTAGCGGCACCAAAGAAATCATCGTTGACCAGCAAGACGGCTGGTATCGGGTGATGTATGTGGCAAAGTTTGCTGAGGCCGTTTATGTGCTGCACTGCTTTAAGAAAAAGACCAATGCCACGAGCAAACAAGACAAAGCCTTAGCCAAGGCTCGGTATGACGGGGTAATGATCGAAAGGAATTCCATATGAAGCAAAAAACAGATACCACTGCCCACAATCAGTCTGCACACATCACCCCAGCGGGCGGCAATGTGTTTGCCGACCTAGGCTTTAGCCCCGCAGAGGCCAGCGCCCTGCAAAGCCAGATGCACACTGTGATAGCCAAAAAACTAGCCATCAAAAAGCAGCTGATGGATGCATTGACCGATTGGATGCACCAAGAAAAACTCACCCAAACCAAAGCCGCCAGCTTACTAGGCGTAACCCGCCCCCGCGTGTCGGACGTGATACGGCATAAAAACAGCAACTTCACGGTCGATGCGCTGATCGACATGGTGGTGCGCTCCGGGCAGCCACTACAAATTAGTTTGTAAGCGCGTGCAGTGTGCCCAATGGGGATTGGCATGCACTTTGTAGGCAGGAGAACTGATAACGCTTTATATTTGAAGTTTCTGAAATTATTATGCCAATGTCACCGTCAAATCGTCATAGTATGCTATGAATTTAATAACAAAGTGAGAGGCTACCCCTGCGCCCAGCTAGAGCGCACAATCCTGCGCCGCAGCTGCGGCTCTAGCGTATTGTGCGCATAAAGTTGGATGTTGACATGGCTAGCATCCAACTCCACCACGCCATAGTTTTGGCAATCATTGCCAAACACCACCAATTCCTTCACACCAGCGCCCGACGATGTAGCCTCATACAGCGGAAACTGAGTGCCTGCAAATTCATCCTGCGCGTTGCGGTGAATGTCGCCACTGAGCGCTAGCGTGCGACGCACGCCCGTGGTGGCAAGCATCCAATCCCAATCTGAGGGATAAGACTTGCAGTATTCCCCCATCACAGAGCCTGAGGCAAAAAGGTGAATGCTGTCTGCAGGTGAATGTGCGTAAACCTGCCCAACAGCCTGCCTCTGTGCTGCGCCAAGGATGGTTCTGTCCGCATAGCTAACGCCCCATTTGCCAGTGCGGTGCGTTCGCCCATCGGTCAGATGCAGGAACACACCACTGCCAAGATCTACCGACGGGGTAGCCAGCGGAAAAGAAGAAAAATCCCACAGCTGGGCTGTGTTGTATTGGCTAGGGAAGCTCCCGTCCGCCAGCCCAGTGGCCAACGCTTGGCGAAATGCAGCTTGGTAAGCCGTGCTCAGCATCACTTTTTCACGCGAATGCGGCGCGGCAAGCGCAGCCACACCTCCTTGATCATTCCAAAGAAAATCGTAACTACTCAGCCCCCACCCAAACTAATCACGTATAGCTATCAAATAATGAGCGACAATCGCATCCATGCAAGATCTGCCAAACCTTAATGAACTCAGCGATGGGCAAAAAGACCAACTGATCCGCAGTCTGTGGCCCCTGCAGCAGCAGGTTCAGCAATTGGCAGCCCAAATAGCGGCACTGCAA
>JAYTMT010000270.1:0-14389 GCA_043728315.1 Polaromonas sp.
GTCAAACTGCGCTAGCAATTGTGCAGCACTCTCGCCGCAGTTGAGCAGCACAATCACGCCCTTGCCTTGGCCTGCAATGTATTCCATAGCAGCATCCAAGCTCCACGAATGCATAGAGCGCTTCACTTCTAAAGCATCCAGCACCGACAGCGGCTCGTGCACGCGGGCGGGCACGGCATCGCTCGCCGCCCATTGGCCGCGTACCAAGGCAATATGCAGAGCTTGGCTGGTTTTGTCTTGAAAAGCATGGGCTGTGAAGCTGCCGTAATGCGTTTCAAAAGCGCGCTGCCCCACGCGCTGCACCAGGCTTTCGGTTTTGCTGCGGTGTTCGATTAAATCGGCAATCGTGCCAATTTTCAAGCCATGCTCAGCCGCAAACAGTTGCAAATCGGGCAGGCGCGCCATCGTGCCGTCGTCTTTCATGATCTCGCAAATCACCGATGCGGGCGAGCAGCCAGCCATGGCGGCCAAATCGCAGCCCGCCTCGGTGTGGCCTGCGCGCATGAGCACGCCGCCGTCCACCGCTTGCAGGGGGAATATATGGCCCGGTTGCACCAAGTCTTCGGCCACGGCACGGCTGGCCACGGCCGCTTGCACGGTGCGGGCGCGGTCAGCGGCGCTGATGCCCGTGGTTACGCCTTCAGCCGCTTCTATGGACACGGTGAAGGCTGTGCTGTATTTGCCACCGTTGCGCGTCACCATGGGGGGCAGCTTGAGCAGCTCGCAGCGCTCGCGCGTGAGGGTCAGGCAAATCAGGCCACGGCCAAATTTAGCCATGAAGTTGATCGCCTCGGACGTGACATGGTCAGCCGCGAGCACCAAGTCACCTTCGTTTTCGCGGTCTTCCTCGTCCACCAAAATCACCATGCGTCCAGCCTTTATGTCGGCCACGATGTCTTGAACGGGAGATATTTTGACAGAGGGTGCAGTAGTCATGGTGCAAGGGTTAGAAAGCAGTGCCAGAGCGCGCTAGAGGGCTGCGGCTGTGTGCAATTGCGGGAATACCCCAATTATCGCTGTATTCTGGCGCTGGGCTGCCAAGGCCTTGCTGGGATAAGCAGCTGTGACGCTCTGGTGACTAGGTTTGGTTTTTGTAAACCTTGAAAAAAATCCACTTGCCAGCATGTGGGTAAATCTTCACCACTCAGAAAGGTCCGTATGGACACCCTCATCGACCGCATGCAATGGCGCTACGCCACCAAAAAAATGGACTCCAGCAAAGCGGTGCCGCAAGACAAAGTAGACCGCATTTTGGAAGTGGCGCGCTTGGCCCCCACCTCCAGCGGTTTGCAGCCCTATGAAATCATCGTGGTTTCCAACAAAGACGTGCGCGCCAAAATCAAGGCGGTGGCCTCGGATCAGGCCCAAATTGTGGATGGCTCACATCTTTTGGTATTTGCTGCCTGGGACCATTACACCAAAGAGCGCATCGACATGATGTTTGACTTGGTAAACGCAGAGCGCGGCTTTACCAGCGAAGGCTGGGAAAATTACCGCCAAATGCTGCTCAAAAGCTACCCCAACCGCGCCCCAGAGGTGAACTTTGAGCACGCAGCGCGGCAGACCTACATTGGGTTGTCTGCTGCGCTTATTGCAGCGGCCTTTGAAGAGGTGGATGCCACCCCCATGGAGGGCTTCAAGCCTGCAGCGGTCGATGATATTTTGGGGCTGAAAGCGCGCGGTCTAAAGAGCGTGGCATTGATGCCTTTGGGTTATCGCCTTGCCAGCGACGACTGGTTGGTCAACCTGAAAAAAGTGCGCCGCAGCCGCGACAACTTTATTACTGAAGTGAAATAAACGCAGGCTTTAGGTGCGCCATTTCCAGGCAACCTGCTGTATCTGAAGCGGCGTTCATGCACGCACTGCGCCATTGGGCGCGCTGAGCATGCGCTCCACATAGCGCGCCACAGTGTCAATTTCTATGTTCACGGCGCTGCCAGCTTGCAAGCTGCCCAGTGCCGTGTTGGCAATGGTGTGAGGAATGATGTTGATACTCACCTCGCAGCCAGCTGCGCTGTCAGTCACCGAGTTCACAGTAAGGCTCACGCCATTGACAGTGATTGAGCCTTTGTAGGCAAAGAATTTGGCCAGTGCAGCAGGGCACATCAGCTTGAGCTCCCAGCTCTCGCCCACTTGCGCAAAATAGCTGACCGTGCCCACGCCGTCCACATGGCCGCTCACTATATGCCCGCCCAGGCGGTCATTGGCGCGTAGGGCTTTTTCTAGGTTCACGGTGTGCAGGCCAGTCAAGCCTGCGGTTTTGTCCAGCGACTCGGCCGATATGTCAATGGTGAACGTGTGTGCGGCAAGATCGAGCGTGGTGACTGTCATGCAAGCGCCATTGATCGCTATGCTGTCCCCCAAGCCCACATCGGCCAAATAACCTTGGGGCACAGCCAGCGTCAAGCGCTTGCCGTGGTGGTTTGAGCTGCCAAGCGCGTGAACAGCAGCAATACGCCCCACGCCGGTGATGATTCCTGTAAACATAGCTTGATTTTCGCAGGGTTTGGGGCTTTCTGGGCGGTGAGTGGGGATTTAGCGTGTGGATTTTTTCAGTGCCCATGGCGCAAAGCATGTATTGGCGCAAGTCACGCG
Source organism: Polaromonas sp. (assembly GCA_043728315.1). GTDB lineage: Bacteria > Pseudomonadota > Gammaproteobacteria > Burkholderiales > Burkholderiaceae_C > JAAFIP01. The sequence goes on from JAYTMT010000270.1 coordinate 2,596, forward strand.
GCCAAAAGCAATGAAAACGGGTGATTTATGAAAAATTATGCCAATGTCACAGTCAAATGGTCATAGTTTGCTATTTTAAATATAGCAAAACAGCAATGTAGCAATACAACAATTCAGAAATGAAGCAATTTAGTAAATACGTACTTTAAAAGTTCTCTCGCCCGGGGGCACGCAACACCAAACGCAAGTCCTCACCTACGCGCTGCACATCGTGGTAGCGCAGCGCCAAAGCTTGGCTGAGCGACTCAAACGGCCCTAAATTGCCCATGCCCAAGCCTGCACCCAGCAGGGTAGGCGCTTGGTAAATCAAAAATTCATCGACCAGACCTGCACGCATCAGCGAGCCATTGAGCTTGTGACCCGCTTCCACATGCAGTTCATTGATTTCCCGCGCAGCCAAGTCGCGCAGCATGGCGGCTAAATCTACCTTGCCGTTGACCTGTTTATCGCCGTTTGGCAGGGTTTCTGGCATGTGAATCACGGTAGCGCCCAGTTGCTCAAGCGCGGCATGCTTGGCAGGGTCTTGTTTGGTGCAATATATAAGAATTTTACGCAATGTCAGCGTCGAATGGTCATAGTTAGCTATTAAATCAGTAGTATTTGATGTGTCAGCAGGGTTTGGTGTGTCAGGTGTCTTTGGTGCATCAGGCAAAGCGTCCGCACGGTAGCTATCTGGCTCAGACACTGCGTGTTGGGGCGCTACGGCATGTACTGCGCTATCCTCTAGATAATGTGGCACGCGCGCAGTGAGTAGCTTGGCGTTCAGCGGAATTTCCAATTGGCTGTCCACCACCACCACATGCGGCTGGCGCAGGGTGTTCACCAAGCGCACGTTGAGCACAGGGTCATCGGCCAGCACCGTGCCAATGCCCGTGAGCACCGCGCAAGCCCGCGCTCGGTAGGCGTGTCCGTCAGTGCGCGCCGCCTCGCCTGTGATCCATTGGCTTTGCCCATTGGCAAGGGCAGTTTGCCCATCCAGCGATGCGGCAATTTTGAGCCGCAGCCAAGGTGTTTTGCGAAGCATGCGGCTAAAAAACCCGATGTTCAACTCGCGGCAAGCCAGTGCCTCGGCGCTGTCGGTAGGCAGCACCTGCACCTCAATCCCCGCAGCCCGCAGCCGCGCCACGCCTTGCCCCGCCACCAAAGGATTGGGGTCAAGAATAGCCACCACCACCTTGGCAATCCCCGCTTTAATCAGCGCATCGCAACAAGGCGGCGTGCGCCCATAGTGGGAGCAGGGTTCTAAGGTGACATAGGCAGTAGCGCCTTTAACGGAAACACCCTTGGCCGCTGCATCCCGCAGCGCCATCACCTCAGCGTGTGAGCCGCCTGCTCGCTGGGTGTAGCCCTGGGCGATCAGCAGACCATTTTGGCTGGCAATGGCGCATCCTACGCGGGGGTTGGGGGAGGTGAGGGGAAGAAAGCGCTGATCAAAGTGCTGCATCTCCAAAAAATTCCCAATAGGCGCACTCACGAGCCTGCGCAGCTTTGTGCCGCTGGATCACAAATCCTTGGTCTGCCAGGCTTACTAACTATGACGGTTCTTCTGCGACTGGTCTGAGTGGAAGTAATAGCCAAACTTGCATTACTGACTAGAGACAAAAATCCACTAGGTTCGTAGACAAACTGAGTAACTGTACCGCTGTCGATACTCAAATTCGCATCGACAGCGGCGTGAGTGATTACTAAGGTGTCCGTGCCTGATGTAAATGTTCCATCCCTGTCGCCATCAATGTATATCGTCCATCCCTTAGTCCAATCGCTGTCTACTGAGCTGACAACGACAGGTTTATTTCTTGACATGGCAATGCTGCGCGCCTGCAATAAATCGGTCATCAAATCGCTCGATACATTGCTTACTGCTTGATTGGCAATCATTAATTGCACAGATGGTATCGCCATGAAAGCAAGTATCCCAAGTAATGCCAATGTGATTAGCAGTTCAATAAGCGTAAAACCTTTAGCAGAGCGGCAATTACGCATTATTGCCAGCATAGTTTGTTGTTGGCAACACGTGTGCCACTTACGCTACAGCCTTTGCGACCATCAGAATCGAAGTACAAGTAGTCGATGTTGGCTGGATCATTCGTTAAGGTGGCGCGAGATTCAATACATTGGTTGATGTCTGTGACTCCGGGCGCGGTACATGCTTGTGCTGAAATACTACAGGCGCTGGATTCAGACCTATCGCCACTGAACGTGCGTGCAGGAGCGCTGCTAGCAGTACTGGCGTAGCTGGCATAGGTGTTGCGTTGCGTGTAATAGCGCTCTTGTTGTTGCATTGTTTGAAGTAACCCGCTCCTGCACTCATTGCGCTTACCTTTGGCTATATGCTCCACATAGCTTGGGAAGGCTACGGCTACTAAAATCCCAATAATAGCGACCGTAATTATCAACTCGATAAGGGTAAAGCCATGTTGTTTATGTTGCATTAATGTATCTCCAGTAGTATGCTTTATTTCAGCACAGGGTTGCGAATCTCGCGCCAACCAATTATGCCTTCTGGATAGACCACATTCAAAGCATCTAACGCCTGTGTGCCTACAGTGGTTACATTACCTGCATCGGCAATTTTTGTGGTTGTGGTGATGATCTGCCTGCGAAAAATACGCTTGCGCAAGCCCCCGGTGGATTGCGTTTTACCGCCTAAGTCCTTCAATTCTTCGAGGTCAATTTCGACTATGTTTGGGGAGCTAAGTAAACCAGAGCCCGTTTCACGTTTGACATCGCCCAGCGGGATGCCTGTGATGGGATTGAGTGCATACCGATTGCCAGAACCATCACCATTGCATGTTCCGTCGGGTATGCTGGAATTGAGCGCGACTAGACCCGTATCACCACGAGACTCAACCGATATACGCTCACGTGCGCTGGGCAAGTAAAAATACCAGCCCCGCTTTTCAGTGGACCCCAAACCATAAGCAAACGTCTCGGTCGACAGCACAATCGTGGATGCAGATTCTGTAGCGCTGCGCTTAAACATTTTGGAGCTGGGTATGGTGTAGTTTGCAGATGATGTTTCAAAAGAATCCCAAACGCCATAGATACCTTGCACGTCAGACGTGCTGTTGTCTAAGGGCTCTAGAAATTTGCCAGTACCAAACACAATCAAGTAGCCGTTAACGAGCGCGCGAAAGGCAATAGGAGAAGTTGTAATTGGCTGCGGCTTACTAGCTGCATCTAATGCTTGGTATAAAAACTTTCGTGTGCCAGAAACTTTGTTGGAATTGTCAGCCAGAGTGGCATCGATACCATCTGTGAAATCAAACTTCCAGAGTTTGCCTTGTAGATCTCCAGCATACAAAATCGTGGTAACCCCTTCTTGGGTTTCCACATTGGTTGGATTTGCCAGACCATTTGCGCCAGTACCTAGAGTTGCATCGGTTTTAACTTTGAAGTAATTTGAATTAATAACCCACGGATCGGCCGCAGGTTTATCTAAACTCAACAGAAACAAAGCTTGATCGCCACTCGTGGCAACAAAGGAATCGGTTTTGTAGTTGTTGTAACCACTGGATACCGCCAAAAACCATTTATAGCTGGCGGGCGTACCCGGTATTTTGAGTTTGACAAAAAGCGGAGCGGACACCACATTACCCATGTCTGCATCGTCTTGATCGGTGAATTCAAACAAGACATTGCTCGCATTAAAAGCCGATGGGTCAGTCACATCAAGTGCAAACACCCCCTGTGCTCCGCCACCCATGCCAGAGGCCAAAATAGTTTTCCAACTAGTGTCAATTTGAGCCTCATCAATAGCAGCAACTGCATCTACGAATGGCTGATGTTTATAGGCAGAGTCGGTTAATTTATTTAAGTTAGCAGATACTGCATTTGGAATATAGGCAAACAGCTCTTTGCCGTCACTAGCACGCAGTGCATGCAACATGCCGTCGTTAGATCCAACAAATACCGTGGGTGCACGGCTTGATACAGAGGTAGCAAAAGTGAAATAGTCAACGCCTTGGCGGTTGGGATTGGCCTTGCCTTTATAGACCGGACCTGAATTGATGACATCGCCCATAATATTGGTGCGCGCTCTGAAAGTGCCTCCGGTGCTTTTGATCTCATTGCTGCGTTCACCCCGCAACCAACTAATGCGCTCATCGATTTTAAAATCTTTGCTTGCGGTTTTTGGGTTGGTATTCAATGCTTCGGTTACGGTTGTGTTCAAAAGACTCTTATTGGCCACTGTGAACTCCAGTCCACCTTGTGTGGCACCGCCTTTGACATAGGTGAATATTTTTCGATCTGACGGCTTGATGTATGGGTCGGCCACCGTGCTAGTAGCAAGACTTGCACTAGTCAGAATAGCACCTGCATCCCAAGCGATGGCCGTTTGGGCTTCTACCGTGCCCGTGGTCGTATTGAGGGCAAGTTTGGTTTTTTGCACCGTTCCAGACCAATCACTGGAGCTGAAACGGGGCGAATACAAATCTCCGTCTGGTGCTTGCCGATTGAATCGTTGTGAACTCAAGGACGACACGGTGATTGAGCTTTTTTCATTGCTAGCTTTGCTGAAAAATTTTCGAATACCATCGATCATTTTTTGCGCTTGACTGGCAATCACATAGCCCTCTGGCGTGTTAGGAGTATCCGGGTCTTCCCATTTTGAGTTGCTAAACGTAGTCGTACCCGATTGCTTGTAAGGATGGCCGCTAAAGCTCGCATCTTCGTTGAACCAGCCGTATTTGCCAGCCAAATAAAAACTACTGTTACGCGGTTGTATGGTGCGAGAGTTACTGTCAATTAATCCATTGCCACCTTCGTCGACATCAATGGCAAAGGTTTTGACCCGTACATTGCTCATGCTTTGTGGAGGTGTATTGGAGTCCATGTCGTATCGTATGGGTTGTGTATTGGCCCAATAGGCGGCTCCAGCCCAAAGGTATGCAGATGATTTTCCACCCGAGCCAGTTCCCTTGGTGGCCAAGTTTGTATTGCCAGAAACGGGATTAGGATTGCCAAGTGTGTTTTGGCTATTGCCTGCAGAATCTGTATAGCTTTTTGAGGTGTTGGTCTCAAATCCCGTGATCAAATCAGTCCAATCAGCGGCATTAAAAAATTTAGTGGTTGACCCCTTCAAGGCTTGCTGCGCGATGGCCACAGTATCGCCATCTTTTGTATCAGTAGCCGTGGTGGGATCGTAGCCGGGTATGGATCGGTCTCGGTGTGTATTTACATCGCCAATAACTAAAATATAGTTGCGCCGTTCGCAAGCATTTTGCAGAGGGTCTTGCCACTTATGCCCCGTGCTGGTGGTGGTGTATACCGGAAATCCGTCGGCCAGAGTAGACGTTCCGCTGGCGGGTAAGCTGGTAGTGGCATCAGCTGTAGGCCCTAAGCCTTTGAAATAGCGCAAGGCTTCGTAGTAAAGCTCACCAACTGGGTCAAAGGTTTTGTACTGACCCTTGACCGCGCCCACAGTGCCGAATTTGTTCAAATAATTGATTACTCCGCTGTAAGTAAAGGTGGGGGATGCCCCCAAGGGGTCGGTTGTAAATACGCCATTGTTAATATTCCACTCACTCGTAGCATTGGTTTGTTGAACACCATTGGGGTCTTTGTATTCAGGCCCCACGTATTTCATAGGTGCGCGTAGTACCCCGCCATAGCGCGTGAAGGCATCATCGTTCAAATACCCAAATGCAGCAACGCGTACACCCAAGGCATTTTTTTGAATCTCTCCAACGGGTTTGTAGTTACCATCAGGGTATCGCGCGCAAAGGTCGGTGCGCGTTTGTTTTTCACTGTCGTCACAAACTCTTACCCGAGCATAGGTTATGCCCCGTGTACCTTTGATCACATACTGATCAACACTGCTATATAGGCGGTAAACCCGTTGAGAGGTAGTTGCTTGGTAAACATTGGTGGCATTGAAGACGCGGTACCTGTCTTGTAGTGCGTATGGCTCGTAGGAGTTGAACGAAGCACTGCGGATGGTGTTTAAAGTTGGACGAGTGCCAAAACCCGCGTAATCGCCACTGCCGCACTGTCCGTTTGGAACATTTATGCGCGCCCCACTGTTATCGAGTAGACCTATAAAGGCGCTGCCTAGAGTAGCTGCTACCGCGCAAACACGAACGCCATCATTGGCCGTTGTGATGGTGCGATAACTACCAGTCGGCACTGCACTTTGATACCTTCGGGTTGCAAAAGTAGTTGTGATTTGGGCAGTTGGACTCACTGGCCCTACAGAGGGAATAATGTTGGTAGTAGCACCAGAATCGGCGTAGATGACGTATTGAGCGGACCCAAATGGCGTAGTGGAGGTGCCGGTCGTGCCTACTACTATGTCGTAAAAATCTATCGGGCCTGCGGTTGGCATCACCGTGGAGGTTTGCAGTGGATTGGTGATGCTATAAACGGCGACAGGTCCACTGATAGCCGCAGCCGGGGCTGATGAGCCTGAAGGGACGACGAAAGTGAGCGTGGCCACCGCATCGGGAATGATGGGACTGATGTCATCGCTGAGATCGGGCGTACCACAGTTCTCAGAAGCGGCGCTCAGGCCTATTACCATCCGATCCCAGCAGCTTCCTATGTAAATGTCCTTACCAGGAGCGCCAAGGTCAGGCGTGACTTTACCTACAAGTGCGGACGCAATGCGCTTGCTATTAAAATTACCATTGTTTGTGTTCCAACTGTTGCGCAAATAGGCACGCTCAATAACGGTGGTAGAGCTGGTATCAACCACACGATTACCTCCAGTTAAGGCGTAGCGAAGCAAGTCGATGGACGAGGTGAGTGCGTGATTGAGGGCGTTGCCGCTAAAACCCACACCCGTTCCCGAGGCCACAGTGTTGCAATACTTACTAGAATCAACCGTGCCAGTGCGATAAAAGTAATCCCCACTAAGGGGTGCGCCCACCGTGCTGTCTTTGTACACGTAGCAACCTACTGGATCGAAATACCCGGGATAAACAGCAGTGTGATCATAGTCAACAATCTTGTAAGCAGCGCCCAGTGTCGGAAACTCAACAGAAAGCGCTAAAGCAATATTGACAGCTTGCGTGTTAACGGCAATTGGACCGAGCGACAAATCGACAGTGCTGCGTTCTACGCCAACGGCACTGCTTACTAATGAGGTGACGATCGATAGCGCGATGCACCAAGCAAAAAATTGACGGAGTAGGCGCATAAGATAAACCTAGGTAACGATCTGGTGATAAAAAAATGGCGATTCAAGGCAAAAAAATGGTTGCCTGCAAAAAAACTTTGGTGTCGACACTCGCGCCATAACCGACTGCAGTGACTAAAAAAGTACGTACATGGTTAGTGGAATTACTACTTTGTGCAAATTTAGTGACGTTGGGAAATCTGATGTCCATTTTTTGCACAATGTATCTCGGCGCTTTGACTGACATGCCACCTGCGGCGATACCAAAAGTGTTTTCATTGTTGGAATAGTCGCCATAGGTCACATATTTTCGGTCTGTCGAAGTTTCTGATGCGTCCCAGTTGATTTGAGTTGAATCTGCATAAAGCAGGATGCTGGCAGCGTCAATTCCACATATGCCGCGATGGTTGGTGGCATCGGATTCGTTGAGGCATTTGCCAGCGTCTGGACTGGTAAGTTTGGTGAATATGGCTTTACGTCCTGCGCTAGATGTGATGTCGAATAATGCATCGTCTATGGCGGCCTCTGCGGCGTGGAATGCGATTTGACGGTCGCGGTCATTGCGCATCGCTCTTTCACTCTGCGTGCTAATGCGCGCAGTGACTGCTACTACCGAGAACACGATCGTCATCATGATCAAAACAAACACCAACGCCAGGCCGCTATGTGTGTGCGCCAAACTGCGTGGCAGTTTCAGCAAGCGAGGCGCATTGTTGCTATGTTGCGATTTCATAGTACTGAGAGATTGTTACGAACCTTAAACGTCGCAGTGTATGCACGGCGCAACCTGCCATCTATCGGCGCAGTGAATACCATGCCTGCACTGGTATCTGCGCCGGTAAACGCCTGACCCATAGGGTAGTATGTGAGCGCAGAAGTTGGCACAGGTGCGCTGCCTTGTTTGCCCCGCAACACAAAACCTACGCGCACTGCCATGATTCGTGGCCAATCTGCTGCAACGAGTTGATTTGCATGCAGCCAACGCTCTGGCACGGTTTTGTCATCCGCAGTGGCTATGCCGTACATGACTTGAAAAGTCTCCATTCCAGGCACAATTGGCTGACCATCAAAATTGGTATTGTTAGTATTGCGTGCCTTGCAATAGAGTTCGTATTCACCATCCAAAACTTTTATGGAAAACGAAGAAACCATCAGCTCTGCGCTACCGCCGCTGGGGTATTGATTATTTTTCCCCAAACAACTCACCATAGCAGTGTCAGCGGCGGAATTGCCTGGCAGTTTCATTGAGCCAAAAAATCGCACAGTGAGCACATCGCTGTTATTCTCGCCATTATTACCACCCACCGTGCCAAAATCGCTATCAGTGCTGTAGTTGCTAATTTTAGAATTGTCGACTCCATCTATTTGTTTGACAGTCGGAAAAAAAGTATCGGATACATCACTTGACATATGGTCAACATACACGCGCTCTTGGTATCCTGCGTGCCTTGCTGCATAGCTAATTACATCCATTGCGTAGCGTGCGTTATTTTGCAGCTCTTGGTCTGCATCGACAGTGCGGTAACTATCCGATGTCACGGAATACAGTGTGACAGTAGCAAGCGTAACCATGGTCATTAAAACCATTGCCACCAATAGTTCAACCATCGTCAAGCCGCGCTGTACGGATAGCCTCAAGTTAGTAAACTTCATATGCATAGTTACGGTGTTGAGTCAATCAGACCCATGCGCCCATACAGCTGGATGGCAAATTTGGGGCGATCAGTATTTGCTGTGAACGTCTCGCCGGTAGTGCTCGTTTCTTTAGAAATCCAAGAAAATTTCGCAACCCACCTGCTGGCCCCAGAGTCACAAGCCCACTCGAGCTGCCCGCTTGAATCGCGGTTTAATGAATCTTGGCAAACTACAACCTTTCCCCCGGGAAATGATGACTCGATCCGCTTCCACCAATCGTACTGTGCGTAGAGAAAACTTTGCTGATCGGTGCAAGCGGCTACACCTAAACCTATGCAACTGGTGGGTGCACTCGGCGCAGAGGTAGAGTCAAATGCAAAAGTCATACTGGTGCTGGGAAGAGTTAGCTGCACGATTTCGCTGTATTCTCTAGCCGCATTCACCGCAATACTGGCATTTGAAGCGTATTGATTTGTGCGCATGCTAGCCAGCTGTAAGCCAGCCGCGCCCAACAGGCCAATAGAGAAAATCACAATCGATACCAATACCTCAATCATCGACGCGCCTTTATCGTGGCGCATATGCAAAGGTTTTATACTGGCGTTTGGCATATGAGTTTCAAGTCGTGATGGTATGGTACATATTTTAAGCAAGCGAGAAGCCTTTTTCAGCGCACAGTGATGAATGGCGAATCGAACCGATAAAAGGTCGGTTCTAGCGGCGCACCTCCTCCACCAGCGCTCGAAACTCGTCCACATCCTCAAAATTCCGATACACACTTGCAAAGCGCACATAAGCTACTTTGTCTAGCTTTTTGAGCTCGCGCATCACAAAATCGCCCAAGCGGCTGCTTTGTAGCTCGCGCAGGGCTAGGCCTAAGAGCTTTTCTTCTATGCGCTCTATGGCGGCGTCTACCTGCTCGGTGCTTACTGGGCGTTTGCGCAGGGCTAGGTTGAAGCTGGCCAGGAGCTTGGCGCGCTCGTAGTCGATGCGGCGGCCGTCTTTTTTAACGATGCTGGGAAAATTTACCTCGGGGCGCTCGTACGTGGTAAAGCGCTTTTCGCAGCTGGCGCACTGGCGGCGTCGACGGATGAAGTCGGCGTCTTCAGAAATGCGCGTTTCAACAACTTGGGTGTCGGTGTGGCTGCAAAAAGGGCATTTCATGCCGTGCGCCAGCGCCGAGCCGCCTCAAGCAAGCACGCGCCCCCTTGGGGGGCAGTGAGGACGCGTAGCGCCGAACGTGGGGGTAAATTACCCCAGCGCAGAGCCGCCTCAAGCCAGCACGCGCCCCCCTGGGGGGCAGAGAGGACACGCAGTGCCGAACGTGGGGGCATTATTGGTACACAGGGAAACGACTCGTCAACGCATTCACCTTCGCCCGCACGGCTTCAATATTGGCGGCATCGCGCGGGTTGTCCAGCACATCGGCTACCAAATTCGCTGTAATACGGGCTTCTTCTTCTTTGAAGCCTCGGGTGGTCATGGCGGGGGTGCCTATGCGCACGCCGCTGGTGACCATGGGTTTTGCGGGGTCGTTGGGGATGGCGTTTTTGTTAATCGTCATGTGGGCGCTGCCAAGCACTGCTTCGGCTTCTTTGCCGGTGATGCCTTTGGCGCGTAAATCTACTAGCATTACATGCGACTCGGTGCGCCCGCTCACAATGCGCAGGCCGCGCGATACCAAGGTTTCGGCCACTACCACGGCGTTTTTCAGCACCTGCGATTGGTAGAGCTTGAAGCTGGGCTCAAGTGCTTCTTTAAAGGCAATGGCTTTCGCTGCAATCACATGCATCAGCGGGCCGCCTTGCAGGCCGGGGAACACGGCGCTGTTGATGGCTTTTTCGTGTTCGGCCTTCATGAGTATGATGCCGCCGCGCGGGCCGCGCAGGCTTTTGTGGGTGGTGCTGGTGACCACGTCGGCATGGGGCACGGGGCTTGGGTAGACGCCGCCAGCTATCAGGCCCGCGTAATGCGCCATATCCACCATGAAAATCGCGCCCACCGCTTTGGCCACCTTGGCAAAGCGCTCAAAATCGATGCGCAGAGCGTAGGCCGATGCGCCTGCAATGATGAGTTTGGGCTTTTTCTCGTGCGCTAGGCGCTCCATTTGGTCGTAGTCGATCTCTTCTTGGGCGTTCAGGCCATAAGACACCACATTGAACCACTTGCCGCTCATGTTCAGCGGCATGCCGTGCGTGAGGTGGCCGCCCTCGGCCAGGCTCATGCCCATGATGGTGTCGCCCGGCTTCAAAAAGGCCAAAAACACGGCTTGGTTGGCCGACGCGCCGCAATGCGGTTGCACGTTGGCAGCATCTGCGCCAAAAATCTGCTTGACGCGGTTGATCGCTAGCGTTTCGGCCACATCTACGTATTCGCAGCCGCCGTAGTAGCGCTTGCCGGGGTAGCCTTCGGCGTATTTGTTGGTCAGCTGCGTGCCTTGGGCGGCCATGACGGCAGGCGAGGCATAGTTTTCTGACGCTATGAGCTCGATGTGGTGCTCTTGGCGGGCGTTCTCAAGCTGGATGGAGGCGAACAATTCGGGGTCGGCTTGTTCAATGAGGATATTGCGGTTGTACATAATTGGCAGTCCAAAATTCTTAGAAAAGCGTGCTCTAAGAGGATGTCTCCTTGGCGTTTTCAGGGCTGAAAACGCCAAGGCTGCCCAGGCGCACGGCTTATCGCATCAAAGCCGCAAAACAGCGGCATGACACGGCACGCTTCCTAGTGGTGGCCCACATCGGCGCAGTTTCGTAAATGAACTGCGCCTATCGCCAGTTGCGTACTGTGCAAGTGTAGCGCATAGCGCGCGTCTGGCTTGCCTTCCTGTGGTGATTAGAAGCTTTTGCAGCTTGCGCGGGTCTTGTTTGGCCCTTTGGTCATAGTTAAGGCTACTTAGCTGTTTGGTGCGCCCGAGCAGTGTGTTGGCTATCTCGCTGGTTAGCGCGCCCGAGCAGCGTTTTGGCTATCCCGACGCGCCCTGATGCGGGCATAAGCGCTAACTTAAACACCCACAAACTCTGCTAACTGCCGACATCGCCG
>JAYTMT010000271.1:0-6981 GCA_043728315.1 Polaromonas sp.
GCTCTAGGAGAAATAAGTTGGGTAAACGCGTATTTTTAGATTTCGAGCAGCCTATTGCTGAGCTGGAAACCAAAATTGAAGAGCTGCGCTATGTGCAAACCGAGAGCGCGGTGGACATCAGCGACGAGATTGACATGCTGGCCAAAAAGAGCCAGCAGCTGACCCGCGACATCTATACCACGCTCACGCCGTGGCAAATCACCAAAATAGCCCGCCATGCCGAGCGCCCCTACACGCTTGATTATGTGAATGAATGCTTCACCGATTTTGTGGAAATGCATGGCGATCGGCACTTTGCCGACGACCAGAGCATTGTGGGCGGCTTGGCGCGGTTCAACGGCCATGCCTGCATGGTGCTGGGCCACCAAAAAGGCCGCGACACCAAGGAGCGCACCCAGCGCAACTTTGGCATGAGCCGCCCCGAGGGCTACCGCAAAGCCCTGCGCCTGATGAAAACGGCTGAAAAATTCAAGCTGCCCGTGTTCACCTTTGTGGACACGCCCGGTGCGTTTCCGGGCATGGATGCTGAAGAGCGCGGCCAAAGCGAGGCCATTGGCCGCAATATTTACGAAATGGCACAACTAGAAGTGCCGATTATCACCACCATCATTGGCGAAGGCGGCTCAGGCGGCGCGCTGGCTATCAGTGTGGCTGACCAAGTGCTCATGCTGCAATACAGCATTTATTCAGTGATCAGCCCCGAAGGCTGCGCCAGCATTTTGTGGAAAACCGCCGACAAAGCCAAAGATGCCGCCGAGCAACTGGGTATTACTGCCCACCGCCTCAAAGCACTGGGCCTGATCGACAAAATAATCAGTGAGCCTGTGGGCGGCGCCCACCGCGACCACAAACAAATGGCTGCATTTCTTAAGCGTGGCCTAAACGATGCCTACCGCCAAGTGGCCGACCTGAAAACCCAAGACCTGCTGGACAAACGCTACGAAAAACTCATGGGCTTTGGCAAGTTCACCGACACCAAGGCCGAAAGCCGTTAACCCTTTAGCAGGAGCAGGGCTTAACAAAAAGTATGCTCCAGCATCCCTTTGCAACACCGCAGTTGTTTTGAAAAACCTGTCTTGAGATTCTTAAAAGAGAGCCAGACCAAGTGAAGTCTTGTGTGTTTTTAGGGGCGCTTGTGGCCGTGCAATCTGTGGCCAATGCGCTGCAAGTGCTGGTGGCGCAGGGCTATTTTGGGGCCGAGGCGGCAGCGCTGGGCAGAACCATTGTGGCAACCGACATCAGCAAATTTGTCGACGCGGAAGGCAAGAAAATATAACCCGAGACATATGCCAGCTTCATGCGCGCCAGCTGCTTAGACCGCAATGGCGCTGTTGAGGTGACACTGCCGCAGGCGGTGATTGACGACAGCAGAAGGCTCAAAAAACTCAGCATCAATGGTGGTGTGCAGAGCAGCAATGCGTACAAAAACTGCAAATCAAACACCTCCGATGCCCAAGGCAATACCTATTACCGCTACACCAATGGCATTACCACGGTAAGCCACCGCCGCTACAACAGCGACAGCGATTACGCCTACACCGTGGCGCTCAATGGCCTTGTTCTGGAAACCATTGAAAACGGCGTGTCCAACGGCAGCTTTGCCACGCTGCACAATGGCGGCATCCTTAAAGTGACCTACAACAACTACGACAGTGTCAGTGGCAGCGCCAGCATAGAAGGTGCCAATGGCACAAGTGCCACTATTTTTCGCCAAAGCGCCACCAAGTTCAGCGCCACCATCACGCCTAAAAATGGCGTAGCGGTGTCATTTAGCTTTGCAGCCAAAATTTGACGTTTGTGCGCAGTGCCTGTGGCAAGACGCTGCGCTTGACACGCTTGGCACGCTTGAAATGTACCAATGGCCGCGCATGCACAAGCCCAGATGGCAAAAAATGGGCCAAAAGGCGCTATATTGCAGGCTATGACAGCACTTAAAACCTTCAAAATCGACTTCGTTTCCGACATTGCCTGCCCATGGTGCGCCGTGGGCTTGGCGGCCTTAGAGCAGGCCATTGACCGCGTGAAAGACACGGTGGCTGTGGATGTGCACTTTCAGCCCTTCCAGCTTAACCCGCAGATGGGGCCAGACGGCCAAGACATAGGCGAGCATTTGGCGCAAAAGTATGGCTCTAGCCCAGAGCAGCAGGCGCAAAACTACGCCATGATTCGCCAGCGCGGTGCAGCGCTGGGCTTTGATTTTCGCGAAAAAGGCCGAGGCCGCACCTACAACACCTTTGACTGCCACCGGCTTTTGCACTGGGCTGAAGTCGAACACCCACAATTGCAAAACGCGCTGAAAAAATCATTGCTCAAAGCCAACTTCAGCGATGGCCTGCACATAGGCATGCACGATGTGCTGGTGCAGGCCGCCGTGGCTGCGGGGCTAGACGGCGAGCGTGCATTGGAGATTTTGCAAAGCGACGAATTCACCAGCGACGTGCGCGAGCGCCAAAGCATGTACACCCAAGCGGGCATCAGCAGCGTGCCTGCCATCATCATCAACGAGCAGCACTTGATCTCCGGCGGGCAACCCGTAGAAGTGTTTGAGCGGGCGCTGCGGCAAATTGCAGCGGCTTAGGAAATGCTACTTTTTATGTAGCGCACTATGACCATATGACGCTGACATCACCATTAAAATCCTTAAAAAAGAAAATTCAGGCGCGGTATAGCTTGCAAGTGTATGGCTATAGACGCTTCTCAGCTGCTTCTAGCGTGTTGACCAAGAGCATGGTAATCGTCATGGGGCCCACGCCGCCGGGCACGGGCGTGATGTAGCCCGCAACCTCGCTCACAGCTGCGTAGTCCACGTCCCCGCACAGTTTGCCATTCTCATCGCGGTTCATGCCCACATCGATCACCACGGCACCGGGTTTGACCATATCAGCGGTGAGCACATGGCGCTTGCCCACGGCGGCTACCACCACATCGGCTTGCAGTGTGATGGACTTTAAATCTTTGGTTGCGCTGTGGCAAATGCTCACGGTAGCGTTTTTGGCCAGCAGCATCAGCGCCATGGGCTTGCCCACGTTGTTGCTGCGGCCTATCACCACGGCGTGTTTGCCACGCAAATCGTAGCCAATGTGTTCTAGCATTTTCATGCAGCCATAGGGGGTGCAAGACCAAAAACCGGGCATGCCCGTCATCAAAGCACCTGCGCTGGCTATGTGAAAGCCGTCGACGTCTTTGGCGGGCGCTATGGACTCGATCACTTTTTGCGCGTTGATGTGCTTGGGCAGAGGCAGTTGCACCAAAATGCCGTGAATAGCGGGGTCTGCATTGAGCTGCTCAACCAAGGCTAAAAGGGCTGCCTCGGTCATAGAGGCATCGTGCTTTTCCATCACTGAATGAAAGCCTACATCGGCGCAGGCTTTGACTTTGTTGCGCACGTACACCGCTGATGCCGGGTCTTCGCCCACCAGCACCACGGCCAAGCCCGGCGTGATGCCGCGCGCTTTGAGAGCGGCGGTGCGTGCGGATACGTCGGCGCGCAGCTTGGCCGACAGGGCTACGCCGTCAATTGTCTGGGCTAATTGGCTCATAGTGGTATAAAAAGTGTGAATTTAAATAAAAATGACCATATGTCAGCGTCATATGGTCATAGTTCGCTATTTTTTATATAGCGAAAGGTGTTGTGGGAAAAACTAAGCTTTAGCTGCTGCGGGGCCAAGCGCAATTTTGAGCAAATCGGCCACAGTGTTGGCGTTGAGCTTTTCCATGATATTGGCGCGGTGGGCTTCCACCGTTTTGATGCTGATACCCAAGTCATCGGCAATTTGCTTGTTCAATCTGCCTGCCACTATGCGCTCTAGCACCTGTGCCTCGCGCCCTGTGAGTTTGCCCAATAGCGCGTCGCGGCTGGCCGCTTGCTGGTGGCCGCTGAATGACTGCTTGGCCAGCTCGAGCATGCGCTCCACCACGCTTACCAAATCTTCTTCTTTGAAGGGCTTTTGAATGAAATCCATCGCGCCTTTTTTCATGGTGTTGACTGCCATGGGCACGTCGCCGTGGCCGGTGATAAATACAATGGGCAATGGCGAGCGGCGCTCGATCAATTTGTCTTGCAGCTCTAGGCCAGTCATGCCGCCCATGCGGATGTCCACTATCAGGCAAGCCACCTCGCGCTGGTCGTAGCGGGCCAGAAAAGTCTCGGCCGAGTCGTAGCAGCGCACACGGTAGTCTTTGCCCTCTAGCAGCCACTGCAAAGAGTCGCGCACGGCCTCATCGTCGTCCACCACATAAACAGTGCCTTTTTTGGGAATCAAACTCATACATGTACTCCAGTTGAACGCGGTGTGCTAGCAGTGGGCTCTTGGCCAAGGTTTCCTACGGGTAGCCAAAAGCTGAAGCGGCAGCCCGTAATTTCAGCGCCATTGTAGAGGTTCTCGGCGCGCATCCGGCCTTGGTGCGATTCCACAATCGATCGGCACAAATTCAGCCCAATGCCCATGCCCTCGGCCTTGGTGGAGAAAAACGCCTCATACAGGCGCTCCATCACCTCGGGCGCTAGCCCAGCGCCGGTATCGAGCACAGTAAATTCCACCACCTGATTGCCAGCTGGAGCGCCCGCCTGCTCAGTCAGGGCCACCCGCAAATCCACAGAGCGGCGCGCCGTGGGGCGCTTGGCATTGTCAATCGATTCGGCGGCATTTTTCATCAAATTAATGAGCACCTGCTCGATCAAAATCGGGTCCACATGCAGCTTGGGCATGCGGCTTGAGACGTGGTGGGTGAGCCGCACATTGCGTCTGCGCAGGTCAATTTCAGCCAACTCCACGGCCTCGGCCACCATCACACCCACGTCGCTCATGCTGCGGTTGGGCTCGCTGCGTTTGACAAAGCTGCGGATGCGCTGGATGATTTGGCCTGCGCGCTGGGCTTGCTTGGCGGTTTTTTCCAGCGCGGCCAGCAGGTCTTCTTCGTTGATTTGTTTGCCTTTGATGCGGCTGACCATGCCGTTGCAGTAGTTGTTGATGGCAGTCAGCGGCTGGTTGAGCTCATGCGCCACGCTGGAGGCCATTTCGCCCATGGTCACCAAGCGGCTGGCCAGCTGGGCGCGCTCGCCTTGGGTGGTGGCCAAATCTTCGGCGCGCCGGCGCGGGGTGATGTCGGTGGCAATCACCATTTGCGCCAAACGGCCGTCCACCCAGCCCAAATAGCGTGAGCGCACTTCCAGCCATTTGCCTAACTCGGCGATGAAAATTTCAGAATTCTCAGTTTGCGCCGCAGTCACGGAGGCTGAGGGAAAGCCCGCCATGCCGTCCACGTCGTCAAACACCGAATCGGTGGATGTGGGCGGCACACCCGCTTGGGCCACTAGGTTTAAATGCCCCACCGTGTTGGTGCCAAACCAGTTGCGGTACATTTTGTTGGCAAACAAAAGCTCTTGGCTACCCAGCGGCGCTACGGATATTGCAGCATCTAAGGCTTCTAGCACTGTGGTAAAGCGCTCATACGACTCTGTGAGCTGCTGGCGCACGCGGTTGGGCTCGGTGATGTCGGTCATTGATGTCATCCAGCCGGTTTGCTTGCCCTTAGGATCCACCAAAGGCGATACATACATACGCGCATCAAAAATACTGCCGTCTTTGCGCTTGACCCGCACCTGAAATCCACCCGCTGTGGTGCGGCCGTGCAACTCATCGTCTAGCCTTGCGGCCAGCAGTTCGCGGTCATCGTCAGGCCAGTAGGGAAAGGGGGGGGTGCGGCCTACCAGTTCTGATTCGCTCCACTGCGACATTTGGCAAAAAGCCGGGTTCACATAGGTGATGCGGCCTTGCAAATCCATGGCGCGCATGCCGGTGAGCATGGAGTTTTCCATGGCGCGGCGAAAATTGGTTTCGTGCATCAGCGCGGCCTGCGCTTGCACGCGCCTGCGGGTGTGCCGCCATGTGCCAACCAGTGTCCACACAGTGAGGGCACTCAAGGCACTCACTAGCCAAAACAAACCGCTGCCCACCACGCCCAGCGAGGTGCGGTACATCTGGCCGCGCAGCACCAAGCTGTTGCCAATGGGGGAGACGGGCACTTCGTGGTCATTGGGCTGGGTGGCCCAGGGCAGCAGCTTGGCCGCGCCGCTGCGGCTGGGAGCTGCGCTGCCAGCCAGAAGCAGGTCTTTGTCCGTGATGAGCGCCATGGCGTATTTGGCGCTCACCTCGGTGGGCACACCGTAGCGCAGCAGGCCATCTACCGTGTAATCAGCCATGATCACGCCCGCAAAGCGGCCCTGCTCAGTGAGCGGCACATGCAGCTCTATGGTGGCCACTGATTCGGTGCTGTAGATGGGGCGTGAATACACCGGTTGGCGCATGTCGCGGGCGATGTTGTAGGTGTTGGCTGCCTCGGGCGGCAAAACGGTTTCGCCCGCTGCCAACACACCGCTGGTGGGTGCGCTGGGCGAACTAAAGCCCGCCCGCACGCGGCGCTTGGCATCCAGCCATGTGATGGCTTGCAGCTCTGGGTATTGGTTAATCAGCGATTCGCCTTGGGCCACAAATTCTTCGGCATCCACCTCGCCATTAGACACATCGCGCGCCAGCCGCATCAGCTGCTCTTGCCGCTCCAAGAGGCGCAGTCGCAGGCGCTGTTGGGCGTATTCCACATCGCGCTTGACGGTTTCTTGCTCGCGGTCAATTTCCTCAGCGCGCAGATAGTAAAACGCCGAGACTATTGCCGCCATGAAGAGCACCACCGCAGCCAATGGCGCAAGCATGGCAAAGCGGTCTTGCCGCTGCGGGCTTTGTTTGCGCCACCAACTGCGGTAATGCAGCGATGAGTTGAAAAATTGGTTGATTCGCACAGGCACGAGTGTAGTTTGTTATGCCGCGTTGGCTTTTTTCAATGGCTTGTAATTTTGACTCGGCTTGGTATGAAGCATAGGACATTTGGCAACGTGTGTAGGCTCGCCTCGGCGCTTGGGTTGGACGACTCCGCGGCTGTCCCCCGGCCTCGAGGCCTCCTCCTTGATGCCGCTGCGTCGTCCAA
>JAYTMT010000272.1:0-12594 GCA_043728315.1 Polaromonas sp.
TGCACGATGCCCAGCGCACCTCAGCGCCCAAGGCTTGCAGGGTTTCAACCAGCACGGCGGTTTGAATCGTCATGTGCAGCGAGCCCGTGATGCGCGCGCCCTTGAGTGGCTGCGCCTTGGCAAACTCCTCGCGAATCGCCATCAGGCCGGGCATTTCGGTCTCGGCAATGTTCAATTCTTTGCGGCCCCATGCGGCCAATGTAATGTCCGCAATCGCGAAATCTTGTTGCTTTTTCAGTTGCTTTACTACAGCGTTCATGTCTTTAGCTCCGTTAAATATAAAACGAGCCACCGAACGTGTGGAAACCTGCCTAGGGATAAACCGAAGCACTCACCGCACAGTTTTCAGTGGGTGAGCGCAGTTGGAAACTTGAACTGCTTGCAACCATATGCAAGCAGCGTTTGCCGAGCCTCGACCACTTTGCGTGGCCTGCAGCGCTCCTCGGATGATTGGATTTTAACCTATTTGGCTAGCAAATGCTGTTGCAGCTTCTCTTGCAACTAGAGTAAGCATTGCCTTGCAAGCGACTACAAGTGCTTTCGCAACTGCTTTTGCGAGAGTAGCACTGGCTTTGTTGCACTCGATTGGCCTCCTCACTGGCGCGTTGCCTATCGAAATCACGCTGGCGGGCTTGGTTTTCTAAATCTTGCGCCTGCTTGGCCGCTTGGGCTTGGCGGGCATTGGCCGCGCTGTTGGAGTCACCCACACGCTTACTGGCGTTGAGTTGGTCATTGGCTTTCACTGCCCAATCGCTGGTGGGGAATCTTTCAATGATTGACTCATACAATGCGCTTGCCCGGCCAGACTCGCCGTTGCGAAAGTACGTGCCAGCCGCCAAATAAAGTGCTTGGGGATTTTTACCTGCCAAGGTTGTTTTGAATTTGCGCTCATCTTCGCGCTGCTGGTTTTCTTCTTCGCGTTGCTGACGTTGTTTGCGTTCCTCTTCTTCGTGTTGCTGGCGCTCTTCTGCTTCGCGCGCAGCGACCAAGGGCGCAACCCGCTCTGCGTATTCACGGTTGAATTCCAAAGCGGCTTCGCCGCCCAACAACTGACCGGCACGCACCAGCCGCACATAGTGGGCGCTGATGCGGTTGCCGTACCGGAAGCCGTAGTCGTAGACGCTATTGGCGAAATTGACGACCCACACGAGCTGGGCATGGCCCACATCGGGCGAGGACGACCAAAAGTATCCTTTGTAGCCGTCAGATCTCACCGAGTGCGCAATAATGGGGCTTGCAGCATAGTCTGTACGCTTGTTAGATTTGCAGCTTTGATATGCACCTACTACTTGCTCCAACTCAAGCTTGGTCGGTATCCGCCAGTCGCTTTTGCCTAAAAACCGATTGGTTTTGGCCATTTGCATCGCATCAATCCAACTGGCTTGCGTGCCTGCTACCGTGCAATCGCCATTTACATAGCTAGACCCTTCGGCACATCTTTTCCAAATCAGCCCGTTGCGGGGGTCGGTCACCGTGCCGTCGCTATTGTCTTTGAAGTCATTAAAGTACGTGCATTGCGCCTGCGCGTGAAGTGCGCCCAAACCCAACAGCAAGCCAAAAATCAACCGATAGCCGATAGCCGATAGCCGATAGCCGATAGCCGATAGCCGATAGCCGATAGCCAGTTGGTGGATGCTGCGTTGGAATAGTTCATAAAGCCTCGTCCTTTTTTTGCTGTGTGGTGGCCACCGCCTTGGCAGCCTGTGGAAATCATACGCGAATTTGCGGATGCACTGCATTACGCATACTTAGACTTGCCAATCTTCCACCACCAAACCCTCCACACGGCTGAATTCGCGGGTGTTGTGGGTGACCACTATCAGGCCGTGCGCCATGGCGGTAGCGGCTATCAGCGCGTCATATGAGCCAATAGGACGGCCGATGCGCTGCAATTGGGCGCGTATTTTGGCGGCTTGCAATGCGCTCGCAGAATCAAAATCAACCACTGGTAGCTCACGCAATAAAGACTGCAAAGCTGGCAAGTATGAAAACTGCGGCTTGAGTTCAATGCCAAAAAGCGCCTCCATTTCCACGATGCTGCTGATACATAAGTCTTTGGGCGAGACGTTGACCAAATGCGACAAAAAGGTGTTGGAGCTGCGTTTAGCCCAGACGCTCACTGCGTTGCTGTCCAGCAGGTATTTCATGCGTCAAAATCTTTGAGGTTGCGTGCTGTATTGATTTCCCAGCTTTCGTTGGCCTCGCGCCTGATGGCATCAAAATCTGGGCCATCGTCAATATCAGGCTTGAATCCCGGCTGTAAGCCTTCTTGCATCCAAGCCAGCATTTCAGGCGACCATTCGCTTTTGGTTTTTTGCGCCAAGTAGCTCTCCACCGCCTCACGCACTACGCCGCTGCGGCTGAGTTTGTTGGTTTTGACGTAATGGTCGAGGTTAATCAACAGGGGCTGGGGCAGGTGGACGCTGAAGTTCATGGCTTCTCCGTTTATAACATGTTAGATTATATTATTTTTTGCACGACGGAGGGGATTTGGCAATCTTTGCCAATGCGCTAAAATACATGCCATGACTACAGTAACCATGAACATTTCCCTCACTGAAGACCTTAAGTCTTTTGTGGATGCACGCATCAAGGCGCGCAGCTACAGCTCGACCAGTGAATACGTGCGTGAGCTCGTGCGCAAGGATGAAAATTTAGCCAAGGAAGAGCGCTTTAAGTGGCTGATACAAGAGGGGCTAGATTCTGGCCCGGGCAGACCATGGGATGAGCACAAGGCCCACTTACTTGCTCGTATTGAAGCGCATCGGGCGACGACCCGTAAGGCAGCGTGAAGCCTTGTGTACCGTCTGCCAGCGCCACAACAGACATTGATGGGGCAACGGATTATTATCTAAACGAGGCATCGCCCGAGGTAGCGTTTCAATTCATCGAGGCCTACGACCAAGCGCTGGCGCATATCAGCCGCTTTCCTTGGACTGGCTCACCCAAGTACGCGCAAGAAGGCGCAGCATTGACCCTGCGTTTTTGGGGCTTGTCGCGCTTTCCCTATGCGGTTTTTTACTTAGAGTGGCCTGAGCGCATTGAGCTTGTGCGGGTGCTGCACCAAGCCTCAGATATTCCAGAACACCTTAGCTCCGATTAACTCCCCACCAGTCAACACTGAATTCGAAGTTTGAATTTGGTCTTCTATCTGAACATTTTTAACGAAAACCACCGTGACCTACGCCAACGAGACCCGCCGCCGCCGCACCTTTGCCATCATCTCCCACCCTGATGCGGGCAAAACCACGCTCACCGAAAAACTCTTGCTGTTCTCAGGCGCGATTCAAATTGCAGGCTCAGTGAAGGCGCGCAAAGCCACACGCCACGCCACCAGCGACTGGATGGAAATTGAAAAGCAGCGTGGCATTTCAGTGGCCAGCTCGGTGATGCAGATGCTGTATCGCGACCATGTGGTGAACCTACTTGACACGCCCGGCCACAAAGACTTCAGCGAAGACACCTACCGCGTGCTCACTGCTGTGGACAGCGCCCTGATGGTGATTGACGCGGCCAACGGCGTGGAGGCGCAAACGCGCAGGCTGATTGAAGTGTGCCGCCAGCGCGACACGCCGATCATCACCTTCATCAACAAAATGGACCGCGAGGTGCGCGACCCGCTGGATATATTGGACGAGGTGGAGCGTGAGTTGGGCATGCCCTGTGTGCCCATGACATGGCCTGTGGGGCAAGGCAAGAGCTTTGCAGGCATTGTGAACCTGAGCACGCAGGCCATGACGGTGTTTGAAAGCGGCTCCGACCGCAGGCCGCAAGATTTCACGACCGTGCCACTGGCAGAGATCGAATCGCTGCGTGCGCGTTTTGGCCACGACTTCAGCATCGCCGAGCAAAACATCGAGTTGGTGGCTGGCGCAGCACCCGCCTTTGACCGCGAATTATTCTTAGCGGGCAAGCAAACCCCGGTATTTTTCGGCTCGGGCGTGAACAATTTTGGTGTGATGGAAGTGCTGGATGCCTTGGTAGACCTAGCGCCCTCGCCGCGCTCGCGCACCAGCTCACTGATTGTCAACAGGCAGCCCGTGGTCAAAGAGATTCAGCCCGAGGACGCAGCCTTTGCAGGCGTGGTGTTCAAGGTGCAGGCCAATATGGACCCGGCCCACCGCGACCGCATTGCCTTTGTGCGCATGTGCTCGGGTAAATACACCCCCGGCATGAAACTCAAAGTGCAGCGCACCGCCAAAGAAATGCGCCCTACATCCGTGGTCACCTTCATGAGCCAGCGGCGCGAAGCGGTGGAGGAGGCTTATGCGGGTGACATCATTGGCTTTACCACCCACAGCGGCGTGCAGTTGGGCGACACCATTACCGATGGCGCGGCCTTGCAGTTCACGGGGCTGCCATTTTTTGCGCCTGAATTATTCATGACCGTGTGGCTGAAAAACCCGCTGCGCACCAAGCAACTCCAGCAAGGCTTGGAGCAGCTGGGCGAAGAAGGCGCGATTCAGGTGTTCAAGCCCAGCATGGGCGGCGCAATGCTCTTGGGCGCTATTGGGCAACTGCAGTTTGAAGTGGTGCAGCACCGCCTCAAATCCGAATACGATGCCGACGTGCGCCTAGAAAACTGCACCTATGTGGGTGCGCGCTGGATCACTGCGGACACCCGCGAAGAACTGCGCGCCTTCATGGATGCCTACCCTGCCCGCATGGCCACCGATGCCGCCGACACACTGGCTTATCTGACCACCTCGCCCTATGACGTGCGTTTGGCACAAGAGCGTTTTCCTAAGATCCACTTTCACCCGCTGCGCGAGCATGCGGGGCTGGCCTTGCAGGCCAGCTGAGTGTGGTAAAAACAAGGCTCTTGGCCACCAAGCCCGCCCAAACCGAGAACGACTATGCCCCAACAAATGACACACCGCCAAATCGGCGCAGCCAGCACGCGTCGGCTTACGCGCTGGTTTCTTGCTGCTAGCAGCGTGCTGGCATTGGCAAGCTGCGGTGGTGGCGGTGGCAATCCGGGTTTATGTGTTGGCGGGCCAGTTACCTGTGCAGTGGCTACCAATCCAGGTTACAGCAACGCTGACTTCACGCCCTTGGCATCGGCTGAATCCGCGGCAAATGTATGCACCTTAGAGGGGCAAAAGCGCTTTAGCCGCTATTTGCTCAACGATTATTACCTGTGGTATGACGAGGTGCGCAGCGTGGACGCACGCAATTATTCCTCCGCATCGGCCTACTTTTACAGCATCTTAGTTGAAACGCCGGACGCCAACAACCTCCCCAAAGACCGTTTCAGCTTTGTAGTGAGCAAAACCGACGCTGACAGCTTGGTCACGGGAGTGAATGTGGGCTACGGCGTGACGTGGAAAGAAGACACAGCTAAGAAAATGCGGGTGGCCTATGTAGAACCCAACAGCCCCGCCGCCGCAGCTGGCATGGCCAGAGGCGGCCAACTGGAGGCCATCACCTCAGGGGAAACCGCGCGCGTGTGGTATCCCAACGCAGCCAATGCGTCGGTGGCCTTTACTTACCGCGACACTCCTGCTGCCGCACCACGCAGCATCACGCTCAATGCCGTCACCGTGGTGGAAGATGCTGTGCCTATTGTCAAAACCGTGACCAGCCCGCTTGGCCGCAAAGTAGGCTATATCGATTTTCATGGCTTTTCTGCGGGCTCGCAAGACAAATTGATTGACGCCGTGGCCACCTTACAAACTGCTGCCATTCAAGACTTGGTATTGGATTTGCGCTACAACGGCGGCGGCTATGTATTCATAGCGCAGAGCTTGGCATCCATGATTGCTGGTGCAAGCGCTGACGGCAAAACAATGGAGCAACTGCGCTTTAACAGCAAGCGCAGCGAAGAAACCGCCGCCAGCATTTATAAATTCGTCAACACGGTAGCCTTTGCGGACCAAGTCAAAGCACCCAAGTTTGCCAAAGGCACTGCTTTGCCACGCCTGAATTTGTCTAAGGTGTATATTCTCAGTTCAGGTGACTCTTGCTCAGCCAGCGAGGCCGTGATCAATGGCTTGCGTGGCATTGACATAGACGTGGTTTTGGTAGGTTCCGCCACCTGTGGCAAGCCCTATGGGTTTTCTGAAATCGACAATTGCGGCTTGGCCTATTTCGCCATTGAGTTTGACGGCGTGAATGCCAAGGGTGTGGGTGGTTACACCGCTGGTTTTGCAGCCCGTTGCCCCGCAGGCGATGACTTTGACCGCAAATTGGGCGATGTGGCTGAGAGAAAATTGTCTATCGCTTTGCAACACGCAGACTCTGGTATCTGCGCCACTGCCTCTGCGCGCGACAGCATTGCACAAAGCAAGCCGCTGGTTTCCACGTGGAATCCAGCCACATTTGCCAAACCACTGTCACCGGGCAGGGTTTTGCTGCCTCGCTGATTTTCAGCCTTGGCTTGGACTTTAGGTTTGCATCTATGCAAACACTTGATGCATCGGGTTTGAAGGGCTTAGCGCCCTGCCTAGGCGTTTTCACCGACATTGACGACACGCTCACCACCAACGGTGCTATCACGCCCGACGCTTTGCAAGCGCTGCATGACTTGAAAGCAGCAGGGCTTGCAGTGGTTGCCATCACAGGCCGCCCGATTGGCTGGAGCGCACCTTTTGCCTACGGCGATGCAGCGCGGGGGCTTGCGCCTTGGCCGGTGGATGCCATCGTGGCCGAAAACGGTGCTTGCGCCTTGTTTTTACAAAAAAATACGCTGATGTCAGCGTCAAATGGTCAAAGTACGCTATTAAAAATATACCAACAAGATGCTGCCACGCGCGCCTACAACTTCGCACGTATGCAGGCCGTGGTGCAGCGCGTTCTGCGCGAAGTGCCCGGCAGCTGCGTGGCGCAAGACAGCAATGGGCGCGAGACCGATATAGCCATTGACCACAGCGAGTTCACGCATTTAGCACCTGAGCACATCACGCAGGTGGTGCACATCATGCAAAGCAGCGGCATGAAAGCCACAGTGAGCAGCATCCACATCAATGGCTGGTTTGGCGATCACAACAAGCTGGTGGGCGCGCAGTGGATCGTGCGCGAATTATTTGACCGCGATTTAAAGACTGAAATCGAGCACTGGGTCTTCATTGGTGACTCAACCAATGATGCGTTGATGTTTCAAGCCTTCCCCAGTAGCGTGGGCGTGGCCAACCTCTCACGCTTTATACCCCAGCTTGTCTACAAGCCACGCTACATCACCCAAGGCGAACGCGGCGCAGGCTTTGCGCAAATGGCGCAGGCACTACTGGCAGCGCGCTAATTTAGATCACTCTGGTTTGGATTGCAAGGTGTGAGATTCAATAGTGCGCCAAAAGCAAGCCATTAGCCCAAAGTCATTAGCGCGAATTAAGCAGCGCCATCGGCTGTAGCCAACTACGGGTTGCGGATCATAATGGGGTCTAGCAGCCCGAAATTACGTTCCTACAGGTTCTGCTATCGCGTCAACCCAAGCGAAGCCCACAAAAAATCATACGAAATCTCAGTGCGGCCCTGTTGCCTTGACTGCGATGCCTCGCCGGCCTCATAACTGCGAATTAACCCTTTAACACGCTCCAGACCGGCTGACGTCCTGATGGCCTGGCGCGGCGTTTTGTGATCGAGCGCCGGAATCGGTTCATCGGCCCACTTGGCGTAGGAATCGTGGATCATTTTGGACATCAACTGCGACATGGTGGCCGCATCGAGCGAAGGAGCCAAAGCAGAAGAGGACTTGCTGCTACTTGATGATGTCATGGCAGCTTGCTTTTGCGCCTTAGACATTGCATCCGCCGCTTCCTCCACTTTTCTCTTAACAAACGTGGCGCTCTTACCCACCAGCGCCTCAAACCATACCCGCCCTTCATCGGCATATTTTTGCGTCCTATAAAAGAGCTCTAATTGATTCGACTTCTTGCTTGGGTTGATATGAACTCTGGCGCGCAACTGGCCATCCGTGCAGTCCATTAGGCGCGACCATCCTTCTTGCCGGTCACCCTCCACATCGCTCTGGGTGGCCAGAGCCTGCGCCAGCGCCAATTCATCCTCGACATGGTAATGGTCGGTAATCATCTTCATTGGCTCACCAGAATAGTGGTCAATCAGCGTTGGCATCGGTAGCGGCTGCAGCCAGAGTTGTAGCCACTCGCGCAAGATAAGCAAGCCCATTTCTTTGGGCGCATCAAGCTGTAGGCCGGTATTTTTTTCAAGCTCACGCGCCATCGATAGCAACCCCTGTCTGGTTAGCAATGCGAATAAATAAGCCGCCCCCGACATTTGAAAATGTTCCCCTTCGCGCATAATGCGGCAACCCAGTAAATCCCCAGGCTTTAAATTTTGCGTGCCAGCGCGCTCAC
Source organism: Polaromonas sp. (assembly GCA_043728315.1). Classification (GTDB taxonomy): domain Bacteria; phylum Pseudomonadota; class Gammaproteobacteria; order Burkholderiales; family Burkholderiaceae_C; genus JAAFIP01. The sequence continues at coordinate 8,313 of JAYTMT010000272.1, forward strand.
GCACAACGATAGGCTCGGCCTCTTTGTCCAGTGCGTCACAAAGCGTCATTTGTTGACCCTGCACTACATCGGTCACGTCATACAGGCGCAGCGGGCGTTGGCCTAGCTGCGCAATCCAGTCACGCTGTGGAGCATTCAGGCGCGGTCCTGCGGGGCTGATCACGTAATCATTGATACGCTGGATTCCGCCACGGGCATGGATATCGCCCTCGGCCAGCAGCCATTCAATGGTGTTGACTTCAATGCTTTGAATAACGTCAGCATCGAGCTCAGCAAGCAGTACGAGATCACCTTCTGAAAGCAATTTTTGGTACAAATGCGTGAAGGCATTTTGCCAGCCTTTGCGATGCAAAGTTGACAACCAATGGACCGCTATTTCTACAGCGCCTAGGCTAGTGGCAGATTCTGGTTTGTATGTCATGGCGGAGAAGTGGTGATGAAATAGGCAATTATCACAGAACCCATCTGAACAAAATGCGCCTATCGCCAACAAAATAATGGAGTCAAGCTCCTCGCAAAAGGCAAAACTCGGCAAGGAAACGCCATGGAAACCAAAATCTTGTTGCGCTCTTTAGCGCCGCGCTAGCACACGCTTGAGCGCATCCCCAGTGTGGCTTCTCATTTTGACTAGCTGCTCTGGCGTGGCCTGCGCCACAATCTGCCCGCCCTCTTTGCCACCTTCGGGCCCTAGGTCAATCACCCAATCGGCCTCGGCAATCACATCTAAATCATGCTCAATCACCACCACACTGTGCCCGCCTGATACGAGACGCTGGAGCACGTGGATGAGCTTTTCCACATCGGCCATGTGCAGGCCCACTGTGGGTTCATCCAGCACATACAGGGTATGGGGCGCTTTTTGGCCACGGCGGGTGATGTCGTCTCGCACTTTGCTCAGCTCGGTGACCAGCTTGATGCGCTGCGCCTCGCCGCCGCTGAGTGTGGGCGATGGTTGCCCAAGCGTGAGGTAGCCCAAACCCACATCTTTGAGCAGTTGCAGGGGGTGGCTGATATTGGGCATGGCGGCAAAGAATTCCACCGCCTCGTCCACCTCCATTTGCAGTACATCGCCTATGCTTTTGCCGCGCCAGCTCACCGCCAGCGTTTCGGGGCTAAAGCGCGCGCCTGCACACACTTCGCACAGCACTTTCACGTCGGGCAAAAAGCTCATCTCTATGGTGCGCATGCCTTGGCCTTCACAGCCCGGGCAGCGACCTTCGCCTGTGTTGAAGCTAAAGCGCCCAGGGCCATAGCCACGTGCTTTGGCTTCTAAGGTTTCGGCAAACAGCTTGCGAATCACATCCCAAAAGCCAATGTAAGTGGCAGGGCAGGAGCGTGGGGTTTTGCCAATCGGGGTTTGGTCCACTTCCAGCACGCGGTCGATTTGCTGCCAGCCGTCGATACGCTCGCAGCCCGTCCATGTGGCAAATGCGGCTGCGCGGTTGCCTGCTTCACGGCCTATGCCTTTGGCGGTGACAGCAGCGTATACATTCGATAGCAGCACATCCCGCGCCAGCGTGGATTTGCCTGAGCCACTCACGCCTGTGATGGCCACCAAGCGGTGCAGGGGCACGTCGACACTCACGTTTTGCAGGTTGTGCAAATGGGCGTGGTTAACCCGCAGATGCTCTTGTTGCTCGGGCGGCGCGCTTGCTGGCTCTGCAGATGGTATTTGCTTGGCCGTTTTGCTTTTGGCGGGTTTTTCGGGCTTTGGCACATAGCTTGACTGGTAAACGGGAACCACAGATTCCGCATGGTTTACAGCCCTGCGCGGGTGCAGCGGGTGCTTGATGGCATGCAGCAAATAGCGCCCAGTGGCGGATTCTTCCACAGCCGACACATCCGCCACGCTGCCCTGGGCCACCAGTCGCCCGCCGCGCTTGCCAGCGCTCGGCCCAATGTCGATGATGTGGTCAGCGCGGCGAATCGTGTCTTCGTCGTGCTCCACCACCACCAGCGTATTGCCTTTATCGCCCAGTTTGTGCAGGGCGTTGAGCAAAATTTGGTTGTCTCGTGCGTGCAGGCCTATGGTGGGCTCATCGAGCACATAGCACACGCCTTGCAAATTGCTACCCAGCTGCGCGGCCAGCCGTATACGCTGCGCCTCGCCGCCCGACAGGGTAGGCGCACCCCGATCCAGCGTGAGGTAGCCCAGCCCCACTTCCTCTAAAAACTCCAAACGGCCTTTGATCTCGGGTATCAAGTCGCGGCCAATTTCTGCGTCGCGTCCTGTGAGCGCTAAGCCATCGACCCACTGGCGCACGTCGCGCACGCTCAGCTGCGCCACATCGGTGATACTTACCGCATGGAATTTCACGGCTTTGGCGGTGCGGTTAAGCCGCGTGCCGTGGCAGGTGGCGCACACAGCGTTGCCCACGTCTTCCACCTCGGGCTCGGCAAAGCTTTGCTCGCGGCCTTTGTTGTCGTCGTCTTGCACGCTGTCGTCCAGCGCTTTGCGTTGCTCTTTGGTCAGGCCCACGCCTGTGCCCACACAGTCGGGGCACCAGCCGTGTTTGCTGTTGTAGCTAAACAGGCGCGGGTCTAGCTCGGTGTAGCTGGTGCTGCACACAGGGCAGGCGCGCTTGGTGGAAAACACCTGTAGCTTGCCGATTTGAGCTGTGGATGCCTTGATCTCCATAGCAGTACGCAAGCCATCCAGCGGCGCAAGCACATGCAGCACGCCCTTGCCCTGCTCCAGTGCAGTAGCCAAGGCCGCGCGCAAGGCCGCTTCATTGTGTGGCTGCACATGGATATCCGCCACTGGCAGCTCTACCGTGTGCTCTTTGAAGCGGTCGATGCGCGGGAAACCCGTAGTGGGTAAAAACTCGCCATCCACGCGCAAATGCGTGTAGCCGCGCGGGCGCGCCCAGTCGGCCAGCTCGGTGTAGACACCTTTGCGGTTGATCACCAGTGGCGCGAGCAGGCCAATATGCTGGCCACGGTAGGTTTTCATCAGCTGCGCAGCAATACTCTCTGGCGTTTGCGGCTGCACCGCTGCGCCGTCGTGGATGCAATGCTGCGTGCCCAGCTTCACATACAAGAGGCGCAGAAAATGCCAGACCTCGGTGGTGGTGCCCACGGTTGACTTGCGGCCACCACGGCTAAGGCGCTGCTCAATAGCCACCGTGGGCGGTATGCCATACACGGCATCCACCTCGGGGCGGCCTGCGGGCTGCACAATGCTGCGGGCATAGGCGTTAAGCGACTCCAAATAGCGGCGCTGGCCTTCGTTGAACAAAATATCAAAGGCCAAGGTGGACTTGCCTGAGCCCGACACGCCCGTGACCACGCTGAATTTCCCACGTGGAATATCTACGCTCAAAGACTTGAGGTTGTGCTCCTTGGCATTCACAATGGATATGCAGTCTTTTTTGCCCTTGGGGGCTTGGCTTTCTTCGGCACTGCCAGCCCACTGCACGCGCGGCTCTTCCACCGCCACGCGGCCTGCGCCCAGCGCCGTGTCGTAGTCGCGCAGCGCTTTGCCCGTGTGCGAGCTGTGGTGCGCACGCAAATCGTCTGGTGTGCCAATGGCGCAGACCTCGCCGCCTGCTTCGCCGCCCTCGGGCCCCAAGTCAATGATCCAATCGCTGGCGCGAATCACATCCAAATTGTGTTCAATCACCACCAGCGAATGCCCCACATCCATCAGCCTGCGCAGCGCCCGCATGAGTTTAGAAATATCGTCAAAATGCAGACCCGTGGTGGGCTCGTCAAACAAGAAAAGCGTGCCTTTGTTGGCAAGGCTTTGCTTGCTGGCGCTGGCGCTTTTGGCGGCTGCGGCCAAATAACCGGCTAACTTGAGGCGCTGTGCTTCGCCGCCTGAGAGCGTGGGCACGGGTTGGCCGAGTTTGACGTATTCCAGCCCCACTTCTACTATGGGTTGCAGTGCGCGCAACACATCGCGGTCTGATGCAAATAAAACTGCGGCTTCGCTCACGGTCAGATTGAGCATGTCGGCCACATTAAGTGTGCGCCCCATGCGCTCAATGCTGATTTCTAAAATTTCGGGGCGGTAGCGCTTGCCATCGCAGTCTTGGCAGCGCAAATACACATCGCTCAAAAACTGCATTTCCACATGTTCAAAGCCTGAGCCACCGCAGGTGGGGCAGCGGCCATCGCCCGAGTTGAAGCTGAATTTGCTGGCGGTGTAGCTGCGCTGGCGAGAGACGGGTGCGTTGGCAAAAATCTCGCGCACGCTGTCCCACGCGCCTACATAGCTGGCGGGGTTGGAGCGGGCGGTTTTGCCAATGGGCGATTGGTCAACAAAGACCACATCACTGAG
>JAYTMT010000273.1:0-43574 GCA_043728315.1 Polaromonas sp.
GCACAAATTTCCAGACGCAGACTACAACCCCGGACGGTTTGGCTGCTTTGGCGCATGTGGTACAGCACTGCGCAGCTTATGGCGGCGCTGTGCACCGCCAGCTGCACGTGCGCAGGTGTGCCAGCTGGGGCTGTTCGCGGCTGCTTACCGATCAGCGGCATCATGGATTTGCACCACCCCGCGCCACCCGCTGGCAGTTTAGAAGAGCGGGTGAACAGCATGGTGCTGGCGGCGCCCGAGCACGACGCGCTGCTTAGCCCCGTTTGCTGGTCTGCGGGTAACAGCATTGCCTTTGACCTAACAGTGGGCTAGCACGGCAGCGAGCACGACAACGAGCGCGTGCGCCGTTCCAATACGCGCTTACACGCTATGCTGCAAGCGCAGCAGGGCGCACTCGTGTTTTGCATATGAACGCCTGTTGCGTACATGAAACCGGAAATCGTGGTTAACGCTATTGCAGCGAGGTAGTGCAAGGGCTAAACTTTTCGGTATGGATATTGCGTCAAATTCGTGGCGTATTTTGGTTTGGTTTCATCATTTGATCGGAGTTTTTTATATGCCCGCTTCTCGTCGCCTTGCTATTTTTACCGCCGCTGCCTTGGTTGCTACTGTGGCCTCTGGCATTGCCAGCGCGCAAACTGCTTACCCCAACAAACCCATCACCATCGTGGTGTCGTACCCAGCAGGAGGCGATACCGACGCGTTGGCGCGCCTGTACGCCGAAAAGCTGAGCGCCAGACTTGGCCAGCAAGTGCTGGTTGACAACAAACCTGGTGCCAGCGGCACGATTGGCAACGCATTTGTGGCCAAAGCAGCGCCAGACGGCTACACCCTCTTGATGACACCCAACACTATTTCCATAGCCACACTGGTGCTCAAGGCGGGCACTGGCGCATCGTATGATGTGCTCAATGATTTCAGCCCCATCATCCAAGCGGGCAGCCAGTCGCTTTTTTTGGTGGTCAATACATCCAGCGGCATCACCAATGTGAAAGAACTGGTGGCCGATGCCAAATCGGGCAAGCTCAAAACCTATGCCAGCCCGGGCAGCGGCTCGCCCATGCATATTTTGGGTGAATTGTTCAACAGCGCAGCAGGCGTGAAAATCCAGCAAGTGCCTTACCGCGGCACAGCCCCTGCAATGGTGGATTTAGTGGGCGGCCATGTGCCGTTTATGTACACCACACTCGGACCTGTTACCCAGCATTTGGCTACCGGCAAGCTGGCCGTGCTGGCAGTGGCCGACCCACAGCGTTCCTCTCTCATGCCCAATATACCCACCTTGCAAGAGCTGGGCTACAAAAACTCTGACGTGGGTGCATGGCAGGCAATTATGGGCCCCAAAGCCATGTCACCTGAGATCGTTAAAACCCTCAACACTGCTCTGAACGACATCATCAAGATGCCAGATGTGCTTGCACGCATGAAAAATATCGCCACCATTGCCGTAGGTGGTGAGCCCGCTGTGTTGGGCAAAATCAATGCCGATGACCATGTGCGCTACGCCAAGGTGATCAAAGAGTTTGGCATTCAGGCGGATTAAGCGCTGTCGCCAGATGCTACAGCGTCTGCGGCACTAAACTCCAACCAAAACCCACCGAGCGCTTGGATTGCCACCAGCCGCTGTGGGCAAATTTACGCAAAGGGGCGTCAGTTTTGGTTGTGGCTTTAGAAGGTTTTGGCGCGGCAATGGTGTTGAGCCAAAGTTTGCCTAAAAATTCGGTTTTAGAAGCGTGAAGCTCGTAGCGCATGCTGGCGTTTACACCAAGTCCCGTGCCTCGTCGCACTTGAAGCAGCCATATTGAAATAGCAATTCTAAAATCGCTCAGAGCCTCAATATAGGCCTTGTGTGGGCGGTTTGCTGGGGTGTCAGACGGCGTTTTAATGATGTGCTGTAGCAGGCTTTTGATGCACTGCTGGAGCATTTCTAGCTCGCTGGTAGTCACATGGGGCGGTGTACCAAGCCTGAGCCATTGGCTGGTTTCGCGCACCTTGGCATGCACATCTAGGGCTAACTCCAAAGGGGTGGTGTCGTTTAAACCACTGGTGTTGGCAGGCATCTGCGCTTTGTGTGGCTCGGGCTTAGCGTAGTGGGGTCTGCGTATCATGGATGGATTATGGGTACAAACCCGATCTTTTGGCTGACACCAGCAGCAGCAACGGTGCTCAAAAGCGGCTATTTTTCACACTTATGCGCTATATTTTGTCTACCGCAAGGCAAATTGCTGCGCCAATACCTTGCCAAGCAACTCTTGCACTGCGCGCTGCGTGAGCGTGGCTGGGCGTTGGGCGCTGGTGGCCATGGACAGTTGACTTTTCAATCCAGTGATGGGGCGCACAGTGAATGTATCGGGCTTGCCAGAGGTGGAAACTGCGTTAAGCGGGAGCACGGCGCAGCCAGCGCCATCAGCCACAAGGTCAAGAATAGCAGCCACGCCATCTATTTCTAAGCCAATCTGCAAGCGCAGCCCTAAAGCGGCCAAGCTGCTGTCTACAAGGGCGCGAATAGCATTTGGGCGCGTAGGAATGATCAGCGCAAAATCAGCCAGTTCATCAAGTAGCAAAATTTGCTGCGCTTTGCCTATGGCCTGCTGGGCTGATTGCACCAAATACAAATCCTCGCTGAGCATATGCTGCACCTCTATGTCGGCACTGGGCAGAGCATTATAGAGCATGGCAATATCAAGCCTGCCCGTGGAGAGCGATTCTTGCATGGCTACCGAAAGCCCCTCGCTTACGGCCAAAGTGGCATCGGGCAGCGCAATGCGAAAAGCCCGCATAAGTGGCACGGTAAGCACTTTGGCTACACTGGTAGGCAAACCCACGGCCACCCGGCCTGCCAGCCCGCCGCGCACCCGAGCCAGCTCTTCACGCGCCCGTTCTACTTGGTGCAATATGCCGCGCCCATGTTCAATCAGCAAACGCCCCGCTTCGGTAGGCACAGCGCCACGCCCGTTGCGTACCAGCAGGCTTTGGCGCAATTCCACTTCGAGCAATCGCACCTGGCGGCTCAGCGCTGGCTGGGCCACATTCAGCGCGGCCGAGGCGCGTGTGAAGCTGCCTAACTCGGCCACCCGTACAAAATATTCAAGTTGTTTCAGATCCATAGATGCCGCCTGCTGGTATTTGCTATATTGCATAGCATCTCAAATGGTATCACACGTTTGAATATCAGATAGGAGATGCTTGGGCTTCACTTGTGCACGCAATTGGTTGAAAATACAAATAATTCATACACAGTATCCACTTTTCCATGCAAACCGCAATTCCCTGTTATTTCATGCGCGGCGGTACTTCTAAGGGGCCGTTTTTTCTAGAAAGCGACCTGCCAGCTGATGTGGCCACACGCAACCGCGTGCTGCTGTCTGTGATGGGCTCGCCCCACAAACGCCAAATCGACGGCTTGGGCGGTGCGCACCCGCTCACTTCTAAAGTGGGTATTGTGCGCACAAGCAGCACGCCCGGCGTGGCAGTAGATTTTTTGTTTGCCCAGCTCCAACCCGACAAAGACACCGTGGACACCACTCCCAATTGCGGCAATATGCTGGCTGCCGTACTGCCTTTTGCCATTGAGCGCGGCCTAGTAGCGGTGCAGGGCGACACCACCATAGCCCGTGTGCTCACGCTCAACACGGATATGCAATGCGATGTGACGGTACACACCCCCAACGGGTGCGTAGCCTACGCAGGCGATGCCCGCATCGACGGTGCGCCGGGCACTTCAGCGCCAATCACCATCAACTTTTTAGACACCGCTGGCTCGGTGTGTTCTGGTTTGCTGCCTACTGGCAAGGTGCGCGACATGGTGCGTGTTGAGGGCGCAGGTTTTGACAGTTTTGCAATAGAGGTGACCTGCATCGACAACGGCATGCCGCTGGTGCTGCTGCGCGCTGCCGATATGGGCCGCACAGGCTACGAGTCAGTAGACACACTCAATGCAGATACCGAGCTGAAAACCAAGCTCGAAGCACTGCGCCTGCAAGTTTCTTTGGCCATGGGCTTGGGCGACGTAAGCCATAAAAACTACCCCAAAATGACTCTGATAGCAGCCCCGCAGGGTGGTGGCAGCATCAGCACCCGCAGCTTTATCCCCCACGTGTGCCACGATGCCATTGGAGTGCTAGCTGCTGTCACAGTGGGCACGGCCTGCGTGCTACAGGGCTCGGTGTGCGACGGCATAGCGGTGATGCCTCAAGGTGCAACTAAAAAAGTGTCTGTAGAGCACCCCACAGGTGAATTCAGCGTGGAGCTAGAAACCGATCCTTTGAACCCGCAAGGTGTCACCAAAGCCGCGCTCTTGCGCACAGCCAGACTCATCATGCGCGGGGAGGTGTTTGTGCCTTCTGGCGTTTGGGCAGGGCATTGAATGCTTGATACCGAAATTCCGGCCGCGAAGGGCGCTAAAGTTACGCTAAGAACGCGAAAGAATACCAAAAAAGAGTTAATTTATAAAAAATACATGGAATGTCAGCGTTAAATGGTCATAGTTTGCTATAAATAATATAGTTCGCTGATTTAAAATTTATTTTTCTTGGTATTCCTTTCGCGTGTTTCGCGCATCTTTAGCGCCCTTCGCGGCCGGAAACCCGATTTAAACCCTAGGCAACCCAACCAATTATGAGCAAAGAAACTCCGCTAATCATCGACTGCCACGGCCACTACACTACGGCGCCTAAGTCTTTAGAAAACTGGCGCAACCAGCAAATTGCAGGCATCAAAGACCCTGCCGTGATGCCCAAGGTGGCAGACCTGAAAATCAGCGACGACGAGTTGCGCGAAACCATTGAGCAGAATCAGCTGCGCCTGATGAAAGAGCGGGGCAGTGACCTGACTATATTCAGCCCGCGCGCCAGCTTCATGGCCCACCACATTGGCGATTTCAATGTGTCCAGCACTTGGGCTGCCATTTGCAACGAGCTGTGCTACCGCGTGGCGCAGCTTTTCCCCGATCACTTCATTCCCGCTGCCATGCTGCCCCAGTCGCCCGGCGTGGATTCTAAAACCTGCATCCCTGAGCTGGTCAAATGCGTCGAGCAATACGGCAACGTGGGCATTAACCTCAACCCCGACCCGTCCGGTGGCCACTGGACATCGCCACCCTTGAGCGACAGGCACTGGTATCCGATTTACGAAAAAATGGTGGAATACGACATTCCGGCCATGATCCACGTGAGCACCAGCTGCAACAGCTGCTTTCACACCACGGGCGCGCATTATTTAAATGCCGACACCACCGCCTTCATGCAGTGCCTCACCAGCGATTTGTTCACTGATTTCCCCACGCTCAAGTTTCTCATTCCACACGGCGGCGGCGCAGTGCCCTACCACTGGGGGCGCTTTCGCGGCTTGGCGCAAGAGTTGAAAAAACCGCTGCTCAAAGACCATTTGCTCAACAATATTTTCTTTGACACCTGCGTGTACCACCAGCCGGGCATTGACCTGCTGACCAAAGTTATACCCGTGGGCAATATTTTGTTTGCTTCTGAGATGATTGGTGCAGTGCGCGGTATTGATCCTGAAACGGGCCATTATTTCGACGACACCAAGCGCTACATTGAATCCTCCGCCCAACTGAACGCTGATCAGCGCTACCAAATCTACGAAGGCAATGCCCGCCGCGTATTCCCGCGTTTGGACGCAGCCTTGAATCAAAAAACCACCCAAAAAGGCCAATAACATGCATGAATTAGGCGTTGTATACCGGAACATTTCCCGTGCTGACTGCGCAGCCGCCGACGGCTTGGCCAAGCTTGGCTCAGCCACCGTGCACGAAGCCATGGGCAGAGTAGGGCTCATGAAGCCCTACATGCGCCCCATTTATGCAGGCGCTATGGTCAGCGGCACAGCAGTCACCGTGCTGCTGCACCCCGGCGATAACTGGATGATGCATGTGGTGGCTGAGCAAATTCAGCCGGGCGACATAGTGGTGGCTGCTATCTGCGCTGACAATTGCGATGGCTTTTTTGGCGACCTGTTGGCCACATCTTTCATGGCACGCGGCGCGCGCGCCTTGGTTATCGACGCGGGCGTGCGCGATGTGAAAACCCTCACCGAGATGGGTTTCCCCGTATGGAGCAAAGGCATCAGCTCCAAAGGCACGATCAAGGCCACGCTGGGCTCGGTCAACATCCCCGTGGTGTGTGCTGGCATGTTGGTTAACCCCGGCGACGTGGTGGTGGCCGATGACGACGGCGTAGTGGTGGTGCCCGCTGCTATGGCTATAAAAACGCTAGAGGTAGCCACCGCCCGCGAAGCCAATGAAGGTGAAAAACGCCTCAAACTCGCCTCTGGCATTTTGGGGCTAGACATGTACAACATGCGCGAACCGCTGGCCAAGGCGGGCTTGAAATACATCGACTAAGACAAGCCTTAGTCTGTAAGCAGTTTTTGTAAAACTTATATTTCTAGACCTTATGGAATTCACCAAAACCCCCGGCTGGCTCGACTGGTACGCAGGTCCTGCCAAACCGCGATTTAAACTCCCCGCTGGCGCTGTAGATGCGCACTGCCATGTGTTTGGCCCGGGCGCGCAGTTCCCCTATGCGCCAGAGCGAAAATACACGCCTTGTGATGCGTCTAAAGATCAATTGTTTGCCCTGCGCGACCATTTGGGTTTTGATAAAAATGTGATTGTGCAAGCCACTTGCCACGGCACGGATAACCGTGCTTTGGTCGACGCGCTGATTGCGTCAAATGGCAAGGCGCGTGGCGTGGCAACGGTGAACCGCAACGTGACCGACCGCGAACTGCAAGACATGCACGCAGCGGGCGTGCGCGGCACACGCTTTAACTTTGTTAAGCGCTTGGCTGATTTCACCCCGCGCGAGGTGCTGCTTGAAATCGCCCAGCGCATCGCGCCACTGGGCTGGCATGTGGTGGTGTATTTTGAAGCAGCCGATTTGCCCGAACTCTACGATTTTTTTACCGCCTTGCCCACCACCGTGGTGGTAGACCACATGGGCAGACCCGATGTCAGCAAACCAGTGGATGGCCCAGAGTTTGCCTTGTTTGAGCGCATGATGCTCGAGCACGGCAACATTTGGAGCAAGGTAAGTTGCCCCGAGCGCTTGAGCCTCTCAGGCGCACCCGCCCTGAATGGCGAGCAAAACGCCTATGCCGATGTTGTGCCGTTTGCCAAACGCTTGGTCGAGACCTTCCCCAGCCGCGTGCTCTGGGGCACCGATTGGCCACACCCCAATTTGAAAAACCACATGCCCGATGATGGGCTGCTGGTTGATTTCATCCCGCACATTGCCACTACCCCAGATTTGCAGCGCAAACTCTTGGTGGACAATCCCAACGCTTTGTATTGGAATAACTAAAAGCAACACTATGCCCCTAGAAAAACCCTACCTCAACGTGCCCGGCACGACACTATTTGACATGGATGAAAGCCGCAAAGGCTTTCATTTGAACCAGTTCTGTATGTCGCTCATGAAGGCTGATAACCGCGAGCGCTTCAAGGCTGACCAGCGCACCTATTTGGATGAATGGCCCATGACCGAAGACCAAAAACAGGCTGTGATGGCGGTAGATTTGAACAAAGCCATCAAGCTGGGTGGCAATATTTACTTTTTGGCTAAGCTGGGTGCCACACACGGCCGCAGCTTCCAGCAAATGGCAGGTAGCATGACGGGCATGACCGAAGACGAATACAAGGCCATGATGGTGGGCGGCGGTCGCTCGATTGAAGGCAACCGCGTGGTGGGTGAAGACGGCACGGCACAAGCGCACCGCCAGCCGCAGGGTGGCGCTAAAGATAGACAGCCGCAGGGTGGCGTTAAAAGTACACAGCCGCAGGGTGACGATAAAAGTACGCAGCCACAGGGCGGCACAAAAGCTACGCAAGCCTCCTTTCAAGGACAAAAATAATGGCAAAAATCACCGCAGGTGTTTTCACATCCCACGTTCCCGCCATTGGCGCAGCCGTAGATTTGGGCAAAACCCAAGAAGCCTATTGGCAGCCTTTGTTCAAAGGCTACGAGTATTCCAAGCAATGGCTGATTGATAACAAGCCCGATGTCATCATCTTGGTATTCAACGACCATGCCACGGCCTTTAGCCTTGAGATGATTCCCACCTTTGCAATTGGTTGTGCAGCGCAATACGCCGTGGCGGACGAAGGCTGGGGTCCGCGGCCTGTGCCCAAGGTGATTGGCCACCCTGAGCTGGCCGCGCACATCACGCAGTCTGTCATCCAAGACGACTTTGACCTCACTATCGTCAACAAAATGGACGTAGACCACGGCCTGACCGTGCCGCTCACGCTCATGTGCGGCCAGCCCGTGGAGTGGCCATGCCCCGTGATTCCGGTGGCGATTAACGTGGTGCAATACCCCGTGCCGTCTGGTGAGCGCTGCCTCAATTTGGGCAAAGCCATTCGCAAAGCCGTGGAGTCGTTTGACAAAGACTTGAAGGTGCAGATTTGGGGCACAGGCGGCATGAGCCACCAACTGCAAGGCCCGCGGGCTGGCCTGATCAACAAAGAATTCGATACTGCATTCATGGATTTGATGATCAGTGACCCCGAGGCGCAAGCAGCCGTTCCGCACATTGACTATGTACGCGAAGCGGGCAGCGAAGGCATTGAGCTGGTGATGTGGCTCACCGCGCGCGGCGCGCTGGCTGATTTGAACGGTGGGCAGGCACCAAAAGTGGCGCACCGTTTCTACCATGTGCCTGCATCCAACACGGCAGTAGGCCATTTAATTTTAGAGAACCAATTATGAAAACCATCAAAGTAGCGTTAGCTGGTGCAGGTGCTTTCGGCATCAAACACATTGACGGCATCAAAAATATTGAAGGCGTGGAAGTGGTCTCGCTGATTAGCCGTGATCTTGAAAAAACCAAAGAAACAGCTGCCAAATACGGCATAGGCCATGTCACCACTGATTTGGCGACTAGCTTGGCGCTGCCCGAAGTGGATGCCGTGATTTTATGCACGCCCACGCAAATGCACGCTGCGCAGGCCATGCAGTGCATGCAAGCGGGCAAACATGTGCAGGTGGAGATTCCGCTGGCCGACAGCTATGCAAGCGCCAAGGCCGTGGTGGACATGCAAAAGCAAACGGGTTTGGTGGCCATGTGTGGCCACACCCGCCGCTTCAACCCCAGCCACCAGTATGTACATAAGGAAATCGCTGCAGGCAGATTCAATATCCAGCAAATGGATGTACAAACCTACTTTTTCCGCCGCACCAATATGAATGCACTGGGCCAAGCCCGCTCGTGGACAGACCACCTGCTGTGGCATCATGCGGCGCATACGGTGGATTTGTTTGCCTACCAGTGCGGCGCGCCGATTATCAAAGCCAACGCCGTGCAAGGGCCGATTCACCCTGCGCTGGGCATCGCTATGGACATGAGCATCCAGCTCAAGGCGGCCAATGGAGCAATTTGCACCTTGAGTTTGAGCTTTAACAACGACGGCCCGCTGGGCACGTATTTCCGCTACATCGGCGATACCGCCACGTATTTGGCCCGCTACGACGATTTGTTCAACGGCAAAGACGAAAAAATCGATGTCAGCCAAGTAGATGTCAGCATGAACGGCATCGAGCTGCAAGACCGTGAGTTTTTTGCCGCAATACGTGAAGGCCGCGCGCCCAACAGCAGCGTGGCGGGCGTGCTGGCATGCTATAAAGTCTTGCATGACTTGGAGCAACAACTCATTTAGGATGCCATGCAATCGGGAATAGGCCAATGGTGCACCATGCGATCGGTTCATCCTGATCTTGACCAAGGGTTCGCGATGGCTTGGACAAGCTCAGCCCGAACGGGATTGGTGTATGCGTATAGCTTGCTTGCGCTGTGCTGCGCAGTGCTGATTGCCGTGCCTGCCGCCGCGCAAAGCGTCAGCAACGGCTGGCGCATCATATTTGACCAGCGTGCAGGCAATTGCGTGGCCTGCCACTCTGTTGCAGATGCATCTGGCAAGAAAACCGGTATCCAAAGCACCTTTGCGCCTGCGCTAGACGCAGTGGCTTCGCGTTACAGTGCTGAGGTATTGCGCCAATGGGTGGTCGATGCGCGCAAAATAAATCCAGATACTTTGATGCCGCCGTTTGGCAGCATACTTAGCCAAGAGCATGTCAACGAGGTGCTTGCTGCGCTGCTCACTCTGCGCTAGTATTCCAAGCATCTATGGACACCGCCACATTGACCAAACTCAAGCTGCGCCCGGGAGCCGTGCTAGAGCTTGAGCCCTTATCCGACACGGGAAATGCAGTGCCCATTGGCATACGCTTGCAAGCCCCCGCTGGCCTGTCCATCGTGTCATTTGAAGTGTTTGCGCCAGACAACCCCGTGCCTCAGGTGCTCAAAGTCACGCTGGGCAAGCCGCAACCAACCGCCCGCTTTGACACCCGCATTCGGCTGGGGGCAAGTCAAGATGTGTGGCTGATTGCTACCCTCTCAGACGCCAGTTTGATGGGTATGCACGCGCCTACGGTGCTCACATCGTCGGCCTGTTTTGATGCGAGCTAAGCCATGGATGCTGCCAAAATCCCTATGCGTTTAAGCGTGACGGGCGCTGTGGCTGCAGGAGGCACCCTGCAAGCTGTGCTGCTGATAGGCCACCCCATGGAGTCTGGTTTTCGCACCATGGATTCAGGCCAGCGGATTGCCAAAAATGTGATTGAAAGTGTGCAGGTCTATCTAGACGATGGTCTGTTGTTTCAAATGCAAACAGGCATTGGAATTGCTTCAAATCCGTATGTGGCTTTTTCTGTGCCATTGCCATCGGTTCTGCCCGCCCACGCTGTGGTGCTGCGCGTAACTTGGCAGGATGACAAAGGCCAGCGTGGCGCGATTGAGCGCGTGCTGCGGTAGCTACACAATGCGCGTATTCGCTGCAATGTTTGGGCTGTGTGTTTGGCTCAGCACGGCTGTTCTGGCTCAGACGCCTGCGGGCATCAGCGCTGCGCAAGCACGCCATAGCGGCAGCCAGTACCTGTCGCCCCAGCTGCTGGCCTTGCAAAATGACCCTGCGCGCAATCCGCTGAGTTTGTTCCTAGAGCGCGGGCAATCTTTGTGGTCTGCGCAATGCAGCGCATGCCACGGCGACATTGCGTCGCTCACGAGCAGTGCCGCAGTTTTTCCTCGTTTAGGGCAGGGCGGCCTTGGGCTGGTAAATTTAGAAGACCAAATTGCGATTTGCCAAAAACGCGGTGCCACACATGATGCGCTGGGCCAATCCAAGGCCAGCGCAGTGCAGGAGGAGGATATTGTGGCGATCAGCGCAGTGCTGCATCAAACGGCCAAAGGCCAAATCATACGTACAGAAGCTCCACAGGCTCAAGCCGACAAAGCCCAGTGGCAGCTGCATCTGGATCAAGGCCAAAAACTCTACACCAGCCGCATGGGCCGCATGAATTTGGCCTGCATGCATTGCCATGACCAAAAAGTGGGGGCACAAATGCGCGCCGATACGATCAGCCAAGGCCATCCCACAGGTTTTCCGATTTACCGCATGAGCTGGCAAACTGCGGGCACGGTGGATCGGCGTTTGCGTGCGTGTTACTCTGGTGTGCAAGCACCAGTGCCCACTACGGGCAGCATTGAACTGCGCCAGCTAGAGTTGTATTTAAAAGTCCGCGCCAACGGCATGGCACTGGATGGCCCGTCGATACGGCGCTAAGGCTGATGCAAAGGCTTACGTCCGTATCGGCAGGGCACTCAGGCAAAACTAAAGCCGTGGTTTTTCAGTGGTAAATTGCGCGCCGGCTTGCCTGTGGCGGCAAATATGGCATTGAGCACAGCAGGTGCCACCACGCATATCGTGGGCTCGCCCACACCGCCCCAAAAGTCATAGGTAGGCACAATCACGGTTTCCACCTTGGGCATTTCTTTGATTTTTAAAATGCGGTAGGTGTCAAAGTTGAGTTCTTTCACGCGGCCGTTTTCAATCGTGTTTTCACCAAAAAATGTAGCAGACAGACCATAAGCCACGCCGCCTTCTACTTGCGCTGCAATTTGGTCAGGGTTCACCGCGTGGCCGCAGTTGGTGGCCAGTACCATGCGGTGCACCTTGAGCTCGCCGCTGGCGCTCACTGACACTTCGGCTGTGGCCGCTGAGTAGCTGCCATAGCCCATGAATTGGGCTATGCCTCTGAAAACCCCGGCGGGCAGAGGTTTGCCCCAGTCGCCTTTTTCGGCCGCTGCGTTGAGCACAGCCAAGTGCTTGGGGTGGTTTTTGAGTAAATTGCGTCGAAACTCCACCGAGTCTTTGCCAGCGGCTTTAATCACTTCTTCTAAGAAGCATTCTGCATACACCGCGTTTTGGTTGGTGTTCACCCCGCGCCACGGGCCCACGGGAACATGGGTGTTGCGCATCACATACTCGGTGAGCAAATTGGGAATCGTGTAGCCAAATTGCGCATCACCCTCAGTGGTTTTCCAAAAGCCTTGCAATTGGCGTTCGTCTTTGCCGTCTTTGATGGCCAGTGGGTTGAGCAAAGCGTTGATTGACTGGCCAGAGATACGCACATGCAGCCCCACCAAGTTGCCCTGCGCGTCCAAACCTGCGCTCATTTTCGCTTGCGAAATCGGGCGGTAAAAGTCATGCGCTTGGTCTTCCTCTCGGCTCCACAGCAGTTTGATCGGGATGCCTATGAACTGCTTGGCTATGGCGGTGGCTTGGTGCACATAGTCTTGGTTGCCACCGCGCCGCCCAAAGCCGCCGCCTAAGTCCATTTTGTAAATTTCGCATTGCGCCAAGGGTATGCCCGCAGCTTGGGACAATGCGGCGTGGGAGGCCTCGCCGTTTTGCGTGGGCACCCAGCATTCTGCGCGGGCGATTTTGCCGTCAGCACCTGCGCTGAGCTTGACCGTGGCATTCATGGGCTCTAAGGGAGCATGCGCTAAAAATGGCGAAGTGTAGGTGGCGTCGATGCGCTTGGCAGCCTTGGCAATAGCGCCCAGTGCATCGCCTTCTACGCGGCCAGCCACGCTGCCCAGCGGCACATTGGCGGCCAAGCCTTCGGCCAAATGCGCGGCAATGCTGGCACTGCTTACTTTGGCGTTCGGGCCTTCGTCCCACACTATCGGCAGTTTGTCGAGCGCCACCTTGGCGCGCCACCAAGTGTCGGCTACCACGGCTACTGTGCTGTCGTTCACGCGCACCGTTTTTTTCACGCCACGCATAGATTTGATAGCAGACTCGTCAAAGCTCACCAACTTGCCGCCAAACACAGGGCAGTCTTTGATGGCCGCACAGAGCATGTCGGGGAACTGAATATCTGCCCCATACATGAGGCTGCCGTTGAGCTTTTCAGCGGTGTCGATGCGCGCCATGGGCTTGCCAGCCAGCGTCCAAGCTTTTGGGTCTTTGAGCACAATGGCTTTGAGGTCGGGCGGGGTAAGCTTGGCAGCGGCCTCGGCCACTTTGCCGTAGCTGATGCTGCGGCCACTGGCGGCGTGGCTAACTATGCCTTGCTTGACTGTGAGCTCAGATACTGGCACTTTCAGTTCATTGGCCGCCGCCTGCATCAGCATGATGCGCGCTGCCGCGCCACCACGGCGCACATAGTCTTGCGATATTCGGATGCCGCGGCTGCCGCCGGTGGACATCTCGCCCCAAGCGCGCTTGCGCGCCACGCTTTGGCCGGGGGTGGGCATTTCGGTGCTTACTTTTTTCCAGTCGCATTCAAGCTCCTCGGCCACCAGTTGGGCTAGACCCGTGCGCGTACCTTGGCCCATTTCAGAGCGGGCAATGCGTATCACGCAGCTGTCGTCGGCTTTGACAACCACCCACACATTCACCTCAGCATCGCCGCCGCTGTAAGCATGCGCCTCTTGCATGAGTGCGGGTATGCCAAGGGCTAAGCCGCCCGCTGCAATAGAACCTGTGCCGACGATGAAAGAGCGGCGGGTAACTTGTAAGCTAATTTGTGGAGTGGTCATGGTTATTTCCTCGCTGTGGTTAGGCCGCATGCTTGCATTGGGCTGCACCAGCACTGGCGCATGACGCGACGGGCTGTAAGCCAGCTAACGCAGCAGGAATGGCCGCGGGCAGGGTGCCAGCTAGCACCTCAAAAGCGCGCGCACCGCTGTGCTCGGCGGCATACATGCCCGTGAACTCGCCTGTGTAGCCATTGGCCGCCGCCATTTTTTTGTTGCCAGCGGCCAAATGCACAGCCGCGCGTATGCGCTGGTAAGTGCCGCAGCGGCAAATATTGGTCATGGCCTCGTCAATGTCTTTGTCCGTGGGCTTGGGCGTGGTTTTGAGCAAGGCCGCAGCAGCCATGATTTGGCCCGACTGGCAGTAGCCGCATTGGGGCACATCCACCGCTGCCCAAGCCTGTTGTACGGGGTGGCTGCTGTCCTTAGACAGGCCTTCAATCGTGGTGATTTGCACGCTAGACAGGGCAGAGGCCGGAATCGAGCATGAGCGCGCTGGCGCGCCATTGATATGCACCGTGCAAGCGCCACACTGGGCAATGCCGCAGCCGTATTTGGTGCCCGTCATGCCCAGCACCTCGCGCAGCGCCCACAGCAGGGGCATTTCGGGTTCGACAGCCAGAGAATGGCTTTTGCCATTGATATTGAGCGTGAACATGGGTATTTCCTTAGCTATGTAACTAAAATAAGCGAGAATTAGTTATAACCGATCACGCAAGTTTTGCCAATTGGTCACGACCCTAATCCGCCATTTTTTGGATACTGTATGTCTTTACTTTCTGCATTGCAATCGCCTCGCCAAGTCGCCCAGTTCGCAGTCAAGCCCATCGGCTTAGGCTGCATGAATTTAGACCACGCCTATGGCCCGAGCGTGAGCCCAGAGCAGGGCGAGCGCGTGTTGCTGGGCGCGCTGGATGCGGGCTACGATTTTTTTGACACCGCCACGCTCTATGGCGGTGGTAAAAACGAAGAGCGCTTAGGCGCAGTGCTGTCCAAACACCGCAGCCGCTTCACGCTGGCTAGCAAATGCGGCATGGCCATCATCCCAGTAGATGGCGTGATGAAACGTGTCATAGACGGTCGCCCAGACACCATCAAGCGCGAATGCGACAACAGCCTGCGCCGCCTACAAACGGAAGTGATCGACCTGTATTACTTGCACCGCTGGGATAAAACAGTGCCGATTGAAGACAGTGTGGGCGCTTTGGCTGATTTGGTGCGCCAAGGCAAAATTCGCAGCATTGGCCTGTCAGAAGTGAGCGCCGCTACCCTGCGCAAGGCTCATGCTGTGTACCCCATAGCCGCGCTGCAAACCGAGTATTCGCTGTGGACGCGCGATGCTGAGATTGGCGCTGTCAAGGCTTGCGCAGAGCTGGGTGTGGCTTTTGTGGCTTTCAGCCCCGTAGCGCGTGGATTTTTGTGTGGGGAACTTAACACAGCTGGTTTCGATGCCAAAGACATCCGCCGTGGCATGGCGCGCTTTCAGGGGCAGGCCTACAGCGCCAATCTGCAGCTTTTAAAGCGCTACGAGGCGATTGCCCAAGCGCATGGCTGCACGGCAGCGCAACTGGCGCTGGCATGGTTGCTGCACCAAGCGCCCCACATCATCCCCATTCCCGGTACCACCAGTTTGGAGCACTTACAAGACAATATGGCCGCTGCCACCATCAGGCTCGACGCACAGGTATTACAAGAGCTTGACGCGCTGATCAACACCCACACCGTGACGGGGCCGCGCTACGATGCGCAGTCTCAGTCTGAGGTGGATACGGAGGCGGTCTAAAGACTTTTTGAGCTGCAGCATATTGTAATAATGCTGCTATTTCAATAGCATATTGTGACCATATGACGCTGACATTGGCCAATTATTTTGCAAAAACCTGTGACAAATCGCCAAAAGCCTTGAACTCCAGCGCATTGCCACTTGGGTCGTGGAAAAACATGGTGGCTTGCTCGCCTACTTGGCCTTTGAAGCGCACATGGGGTTCGATCACAAATTTGGTGTTCACTGCCTTGAGTTTGACCGACAGCGCTTCCCACATCGCCATGGGCAAAATCGCGCCGTAGTGGCGTACTGGCACGGCATCGCCGTCCACGCTGCTGGTGGCCACAGGCGTGCACTCTTGCGGGCTCAGGTGCGCCACAATTTGGTGGCCATAAAAGTTGAAATCAACCCACTCGGGCGAGCTGCGCCCCTCGGGGCAGCCCAGCAAATCGCCATAAAAAGCGCGGGCAGCGGCCAAGTCATGCACAGGAAAAGCCAAGTGGAACTGGGGGTAGGGGGTGGTATTGGTGTCGGTCATGCCCTGATGATAAATGAAATGGCCTGTGCAAGTTATTGCAAATGCGTGCAAGAAGTTATAGCAAATGCTTACTCGATGCGGCCAAATGCTGGGTAGAAGCACATAGAATCACGCCATGTCTTACTTGGTGCTCGCCCGCAAATACCGCCCTAAAAACTTCACCGAAATGGTGGGGCAGGAAAGCGTGGTCACGGCACTGACCAATGCGCTCACGCAGCAGCGCTTGCACCATGCGTATTTGTTCACTGGCACACGCGGTGTGGGCAAAACCACGGTGTCACGCATTTTGGCCAAATCGCTCAACTGCCAAGGCGCTGACGGGCAGGGCGGCATCACGGCCACGCCCTGTGGCGTGTGCAACGCCTGTGTCGACATCGACAGCGGCCGCTTTGTGGACTACACCGAGCTCGATGCCGCGTCAAACCGGGGCGTGGACGAGGTGCAGCAGCTGCTAGAGCAGGCGGTGTACAAGCCGGTGGTGGGGCGCTTCAAGGTGTTCATGATTGACGAGGTGCACATGCTCACCAACACGGCGTTCAACGCCATGCTCAAAACGCTGGAAGAGCCGCCCGATTACCTTAAATTTGTTTTAGCCACCACCGACCCGCAAAAAGTGCCGCCCACGGTGCTCTCGCGCTGCCTGCAATTTAACCTGCGCCCTATGGCGCCTGAGACGGTGCTAAGCCACCTGCAGCTGGTGCTGGGTTTAGAAGCAGTGCAGGCCCAAGAGCAAGCCCTGCGCTTAATCTCCCGAGCTGCCCGCGGCTCTATGCGCGATGCCCTGAGCCTGACCGACCAAGCCATTGCCTTTGGATCGGGCGCGCTCACAGAGGCCACGGTGCGCCTGATGCTGGGCGCGGTAGACCGCAGTTATGTATTCAGGCTGATTGACGCATTGGCCCGGGGCGATGGCAAGCTGGTGGTTGACACCATAGACACCCTGCGCAGCAACGGCCTGAGCGCCGCTGGCACGCTGGAAGACATGGCGGCGCTGCTGCAGCGCATGGCAGTGTGCCAAGCCGTGCCCGGCAGCCACGATGTGCAGGACGCAGAAAGTGTAGAAACCGCGCGCTTGGCCACCGTGATGGCGGTGGACGAGACCCAGTTACTGTATTCCCTGTGTATCCATGGCCGCGCTGAGCTCGGTTTGGCGCCCGATGAGTATGCAGGGCTCACCATGACACTGCTGCGGCTCTTGGCTTTTAAGCCAGCCGGCGCTGTGAAAACGGCGGCCAGTGCAGCGCCTGCAATGGCAAGCCCAGAGGACCGAAGCCCTGCAAGTCTGGCTGCTGCAACACAATCGCATGCAGATCCTGAGACTGCAAACCCTGAGCCCACAAGCCCTGAGCCTGCGAGCCCTGAGCCTGCGCAAGCAGCGCCAGCCACGCCAAGCAGCGCGGTGCAAAACCCAGCACTTGGTGCAAGCACCGCGCCTCATGCCGATTCTGGCAATACCGCTACTGACACCACGGCCACCATGGCCGAGGCTGAAAAAAAAACTCTAGCGAAAGCTGAGCCAGCTGCACCAACAGCCGCGGCCTTGGCTTTCGGTGCAACAGCCACCCCAACACCCACCCCAAAAGCCGCCGCGCCAGCCACGCAGCCAGCACCCACCGCGCAGCCTGCACCCGCTGCGCGACCAGCACCCGCCGATCGCTTTGTAGCAGTCTACGAATCCCCCATCTACGACGACGAGTCCTCGTTTGACTCCCTGCCCAGCACGCCACCCGCTAAAAGCCCAATTTTTACAGAAAATAAGCCCAATGTCAGCGCCCCACCGTCATATGCTGCTCCACAAGTTGTAGCAATAACGGTGCGTGAGCAAAGCGCACCGAGCGAGCGCACCGAGCCGCGCATGGAGCCCATGCCGCCCGATGCTGCGCAAGACGCCTGGGTTGCCACCGTGCAGCAGTTGGTTGACAGGCAAGCCGTGGCTGCGCTTACAAAGGAGCTTGCGCAGCAGGCCCAGCGTGTGGGCGGCGGCGCGGGCTACATCACCCTGCGCGTAGAGCAGGCCATGCTGGCCGCCGAGGCCGCGCGCGACAAGCTGCAAGCGGCGCTGGTAGCGTTGGCTCTGGATGCCCCTGTGCTAGAAGCCCTCACAGGCACTGCCAGCAGCAGCGCCGCGCAAGATTTGGTGCTGCGTGTAGAGGTGGGCCCCGTGACCGACAGCTGGGCACGCCGGGCCAACGCCAAAGCACTGGCCCGCCAAAGCGCCGCCCAGGCCCTGGTCATGGGCGACCCGCTGGTGCAGGATATGATGCGCGACTACGGCGCAAAAATCGTCACAGGCAGCATCCGTGCCTTGTAGCCATTTTTCCTATTCCATTCATTTTTTAATAGCGAGAACCCTATGTTCAACAAAGGCCAATTAGCCGGACTGATGAAACAAGCCCAGTCCATGCAAGACAACATGAAGCGCGCCCAAGAGGAGCTTGGCAGCATCGAGGTAGAGGGCGAATCCGGCTCTGGCATGGTCAAAGTGCTCATGACCTGCAAACACGAGGTCAAGCGCGTGCAAATCGATGCCAGCCTGCTCGCCGAGGACAAAGACATGCTCGAAGACTTGGTGGCCGCCGCATTCAACGCCGCCGTGCGCAAGGCCGAGGAAACATCGAACGCCAAAATGGGCAAAATCACCGCAGGTATGCCCAGTTTGCCAGGCGGCATGAAATTCCCGTTTTAAAGCCCCCACGGCCAATAGCAAGCAGTGGATTCAGTGCCAATAAAAGCCCAATTCACCAGCGAAAAAGCCTGTGAGTGACACCCATTCCCTGTCCGCCCTGATTGAGGCGCTGCGCCGCCTGCCGGGCGTGGGGGCTAAGTCTGCCGCACGAATGGCTTTTTACATGCTCCAGCACGACCGCGAAGGCGCGCGCCAACTGGCCCGTGCGTTGGATGATTCGGTGCAAAGCGTGCGCCACTGCGAGCGCTGCTACACCTTCACGCAAGCGCCCGTTTGCCACACGTGCCTAGATGCCAAGCGCGACAAAAGCAAACTCTGCGTGGTGGAAACCCCCGCCGACCAAGCCGCACTGGAGCGCACCAGCGCCTACAAAGGCCAATACTTCGTGCTCATGGGCAAGCTCAGCCCGCTGGACGGCATAGGCCCCAAAGAAATCGGCCTGCACCGCCTCATAGAGCGCGCCACTGACGGCGTGGTGAGCGAGGTGATACTTGCTACCAATTTCACAGCAGAAGGTGAAGCCACAGCGCATGTGATAGCCCAAACCCTGCGCAGCAAAGGCCTGCAAGTCACGCGCCTAGCACGTGGCGTGCCTGCGGGCAGCGAGCTCGAATACGTGGATTTAGGCACCATTGCCCATGCTTTGGTCGACAGAAGATAAGACTAATCCTGCGGACTGGTTGCGAACTGGTACTTTTTACTACACCCTTAAACAGGGGATATACATAGTGATTTAACGTGC
Source organism: Polaromonas sp. (assembly GCA_043728315.1). GTDB lineage: Bacteria > Pseudomonadota > Gammaproteobacteria > Burkholderiales > Burkholderiaceae_C > JAAFIP01. The sequence continues at coordinate 19,631 of JAYTMT010000273.1, forward strand.
TTATATTAGCTTTTAGCGGAATTTTCCGTTTTGATACTGGAGACAAACATGCGCACACTTCACACACTTATCTTATCCACTGTGGCTGCAGCCGCACTCACTGCCTGCGGGGGCGGTAGCGATGCCTCTGCACCCGCAGCAGCAGCAGCAGCAGCAACTACCCCAACAGCAGGCGCAGCGGTAACTCTAGCAAGCGTGGCAGACACGCCATTTCCTGGGGCCGCACCCACGGCCACCCTAACTGCCACTCAGGCTAGCGCCGATGCGCTCAAAGCCGAGGTAGCGGCAGCGTTTACCGCCTCACAAAAAACCGCAGCCTCTGCTTCCTTGAGCAAGAGGGTAGGTTTTTTAAGCGCTTCGGCTGATACCAATGGTTTGGAGCGTACACAGGAAGTAGTCGATGGGGAATGCGCGCTGGGCGGCACATTAGACAGCGAGCTACCGATTGCCAATTTAAGTAAACCAGCTATTGGCACCACCTATAACTTTACGTTTAACAAATGCAAAAATGGCACATCGACCGATTCCATAGAAGTCAACGGCAAGTGGACGGTGAATTTTTCGCGCTACGCCAGTGAAAGCGATGCGGCTTTTGTAGCCATATTCAATGGCCTGACCCTGGCCACCAAAACCGACACTGTGACTGTGAACGGTGGCTATAAATGCGACCTCACTGCCAAGCTCCAATCCTGCGCGCTGAGCGATGGCACGCGCGGCTGGGACACAAGCTTGACCTACACGAACGGCGTGCTCAATGGCACCTATGCCACCAAATACGGCGATGGCACAGTAACAGTGAAATATGTGAACTACAGCGACACCAGCGGCACAGCCACCATCACAGGTAAAGCGCCGACCAAAACGGTGATAACCCGCACCACAGTTGGCGGTGCAGTCGGTCTCAAAATTGAAATCACTGACGCTACTGGCAAAGTGACAATGTTCTGATCGGCTAGGCAGTATTGCAAAATTATTGCCACACGCGGGGCGCGCGCAGGGCAAAAGCAGGCCATTTGGTGGCAAAATTAGAGTCTAACATTGACAGCGTAACGCTCTATTTTTAAGAGCAACATATGACCATATGACGCTGGCATTGTGCTAATTTTTCTTTAAAAGACTGCTTTTTATGCAAATTGCCCGCTTTACTATTGCCTACTGGTGCGTTTTGGTGGCCTGCCTCTTGCCGATTGCCTGCACGGGGCTGGCCAAATGGGGCATGTTTACCAAGTCACGCCGAGATGGCGGCTATGACAACAACAACCCCCGCGCTTGGCTGCTGCGCCAAACCGATTGGCGGGCTCAGGCCAACGCGGCGCAGGCCAACACCTTCGAGGCCCTGCCGTTTTTCATTGGGGCGGTCGTCATTGCCCACCAGTTGGGCGCTGCGCAAACGCGGCTAGACATTGCTTGCCTGCTGTGGGTCTTGCTGCGCATGGTGTATGTGGTGATGTATGTGGGCGATTTGGCTGCGGCCCGCACGGGTGTGTGGGTGGCGGCTTTTGCGCTCAATATCGGCATCTTGTTCATGGGCTACCGCTAGCGGCGGTTTCAGCCACTGCATGTGGCTGATTCTCTAACTGATTCATGTGACAAATGTATGTCATTTACCTTCGTGGCTAGGTGATGCAGCATATCGACTAAGCAATTTAATGTGCTTGAGCCGCATTAATTACAAGGTATTCGTATTTACCCGCTTGGGATAGTTACCGATGCGCTTTTGCTGGCGCGCGCTTACGATGGCTGCATGACAGTCCACCACACCAAGGAGTACAGCACAGCCAGCTTGCCCATAGCGCGCAGGGCTTTGCTCAGTGCGGCCGGGCAAGCCATTGCACTTGGCATAGCCAGCGCCTTGCACTTGCCAAGCCAAGCCGCCAAGCCAGTGCCACTGCTTAAGCTAGAAAAATCAAAAATCACCTTAGCAGCCAATGGCAAAGGCAGTTTTGCCAATTTGCCGCTTTTGTTGGCTGAGCAATTGGGCTATTTTGCCAATGAGGGGCTAGAGCTTGAGACCGAAGACATGGCAGGAGCCGCGCGGGTGCAACAGTCGGTATTTTCGGGCGCGGCCGATGTGGCCAGCGGCACGTTTGAGCATATTTTGACGCTTGCAAGCAAATCCTTGCCTGCGCAAGAGTTTGTGCTACAGGCCAGAGCGCCGCAAATTGCTTTTGGGGTGTCAACACGCAACATGCCAGGCTTTAAGCAGCTTGGCGAGCTGCGCGGCAAGCGTGTGGGCATATCGGCCCCGGGCATGCCCACGCATGTGATGGCGCAGCGGGTTTTGCAGCGCGCTGGCGTGTTGCCTGCCGAGGTCAGTTTTGTAGGAGTGGGAACGGCAGCGGGCGCTTTGGCGGCATTGCGCAGCGGCCAGATTGACGCGCTGAGCAATATTGACCCTGTGATTACTGCGCTAGAGCTCAAGGCCGAGGTCAAAATTGTGGCCGATGCGCGCACATTGTCGGGCACGCTGGCGGTGTTTGATGGGCCCATGCCATCGAGCTGCTTGTATGCGAGCAGCGAATTCATTTCCAAACACCCTCAAACCATCCAAGCCATCACCAATGCCATGGTGCGTGCGCTCAAGTGGCTGCAAACCGCGGGTCCCAGAGATTTGATGCGGGCGGTGCCTGAGCAGTATTTGCTTGGCGACAGGGCGCTGTATTTGGCTGCGTATGAGAGGGTACGCGATGGTATTTCTACCGACGGTTTGCTCAGCCCCGAATCCGCGCGCAATGCCTATAAGGTTATGGCGCAGTTTGAACCCATGGCTGGGCCTGTGCCGATTGACGTGGGCAAAACATACACCAATGTGTATGCACAAAACGCCAAAAAACGATTTTCTGCTTAAGGCGCAATACTGCTCGCGCAGCCGCAGCAGCGACCACCTTCGACTGAAAACAAGCACCAGCGCCGCGCAGGGTTCGCCAAGCGCGCAGTCTTGGCTTTAGCTTGTCACCTTTAAGCGCGCCTTCTGCTGCGCGCAGCTTGGCTAGGCTTCACGGGTAAATACACCACCACCGCTTGCCCTTTGCGAAAACCCGCGCTGGACGTCACATTGTTCCACTGCGCCACGCTGGCCACGCTGAGCGCGTAGCGCTTGGCGATGCTGGCTACACTGTCGCTCTTGCCTGCGCGCACGCTGGTTTTGCGCAGCACAATCTCGGGCGACAGGCTTACTTGGCCGTTGTCAGCCACATGCACAGGCACGTCTTTTTCGATCCGCACCGAGCGCGGCACGAGCAGGGTGGAGCCCTGTTTGATCAGCATTCTGGGCGGTATGTTGTTCACACTGCGCAGCTCCGATTCAGACATGCCTACGCGCTTGGCTGCGTCTGCCACCTTGAGTGTGCTGGGTGCTGTCCAAGCCGTCCAGCTGGCCAACTGGCCTTTGTGGGCGGCCAGATTGCTTTCAAATATGGATGCGTTGTCCCATGGCAGCAGTATTTGCGGTGTGCCAGAGGCCAAAATCACCGGCTTGTTGGCCGATGGGTTGAGCGATTTGAAATCATCGAGTTTGACCTCGGCCAGTTTGCTAGCCAGCGTCACGTCAATGTCACGGGTGACGTTCACTGACTGGAAGTACGGGTGGTTGGAAATCTCGGGCAGGCTGGCTTTGAAGGCCTGCGGGTTGGCCACAATGTTTTTCACGGCCTGCAGTTTGGGCACGTACATTTGGGTTTCTCTTGGCATGTTCAGGTCGGTGTAGGCTGTGCCCAAGCCAGCGGCTTTGTTTTTGGCAATCGCCCTGCCCACCGAGCCTTCGCCCCAGTTGTAAGCGGCCAGCGCCAAGTGCCAGTCGCCAAACATGCGGTGCAGTTTTTGCAAATAGTCTAGCGCAGCCCGGGTGGAGGCCTGCACATCGCGCCTGTCGTCACGAAAAACGTTTTGTTTGAGCTCAAAATAGCGCCCCGTGCTGGGCATAAACTGCCAAATGCCAGATGCTTTGGCGCTGGACATGGCAGTGGGGTTAAATGCGCTTTCAATGAAAGGCAGTAAGGCCAGCTCGGTGGGCATGTTGCGCCGCTCAAGCTCTTCCACAATGTGAAAAAGGTATTTGCGCGAGCGCTCGGTCATGCGGCCAATGTATTCGGGTCGCGCGGCATACCACTGCTCTTGGCCCAGTACCAAGTCCGAACTTAAATCGGGCATGGCAAAGCCACGGCGGATGCGCTCCCACATGTCGTTGGCGGGCGTGAGCTTGGCTACCGCCCTGCCAGTGGCCTGCCCAGCAGACACCGACTGCATGGCAGCGGTGGGGGTAGACAGGCTGGGGCTGCTGGTAAGGTTGGGGTTAGCGCCAGCTGCTACGGGCAGGGCATCAGATACCGGGGCAGGGCTGTCATTGCTTACTGAAGCCGAGCTTGATAGGGGTGCAGAGGGCGCGGTGGTGGCACAGCCAGCCAGCGCTGCGGCAAAAATAAGGGCAAGCAGTGCCGATGAACAGTGTTTGAAAGTAGCCATTAAAAAGTATTTTTCCATTCACGGATGGTGGCAAAAATGCCAATGTCGCCAGTGCCCTGCGGGTTGCGGGCCAGCGCCGCTGCGGCCACGCTGGGGCAGCGGCTGCGCAAAAACGGGTTAATCGCCAGCTCTTGGGCTATCGACGAAGGCAGGGTGATTTGGTTGGCCTCGCGCAAGGCTATGCAGTGTGCTTGGTAGTCAGCCAGCGCGGCATTACCGGGCTCCACGGCAACAGCAAAGCGCAAATTGCTCAAGGTGTATTCATGGGTACAGCACACGCGGGTGGCTGCGGGCAGGGCGGCCAGTTTGTCAAGTGACTCCAGCATTTGTGCAGGCGTGCCTTCAAATAAGCGGCCACAGCCGCCCGAAAACAATGTATCCCCGCAAAACAGCAATGGCGCCTGCGATGCTTGGCCTTGAAACTGCAGCGCAACGTCTCTGCAGAAGTAGGCAATATGCCCTGCCGTGTGGCCGGGCACGTCAATCACGCCAAAATCTAGGCCCAGAGCGCCCATGCGCTCGCCGCCAGACAGGCGTGTGAGCGGTTCGGGCATGGTTTCAAAGGCTGGCCCGAACACGCGCGCGCCCGTGGCTTGGCGCAATTGGTCTACCCCGCCGACATGGTCGGCATGGTGGTGGGTTATTAAAATATCGCTTAAAGTCAGGCCATGCTTGGCAAGTGCGGCCAGCACTGGGGCTGCGTCTCCAGGGTCTACCACCAAAGCGTGCGTGCCGTTGTGCAGCATCCACAGGTAGTTGTCATTGAAAGCGGGTAACGCTAGCAGCGTAAGAGTTGGGATTGATTGGTTCATGGATAGTCAAATTATAGGTTTACAAGCGTGGTTTCAAAGCCCTACTGGCCAATTGCTTTTGCAATGGGAGCGCGAACGCCTGTCCGAGGCCGTGGTTGACATTTTTGGCTACCACGCTTTGCAGCTGGGTTTGCCCGAAATAGCGGGCTTGGCCGCTAACCGCATGCCCCACCAGTGGCTGGCCGTGGGGCGCAGTGCAGATGGCTTGGCGGCGCATGCCCAGCTGGTCACTGATTTTGCGGCCCTGCCATTTGCCTCAGCCAGTTTGGATTTATTGGTATTGCCCCATACCCTTGAATTTAGCCCAGACCCGCACGCCACCCTGCGCGAGGTGGTGCGCGTGCTTGTGCCCGAGGGGCGCGTGGTGGTCTGCGGGCTTAACCCCGCCAGCCTGTGGGGCTGGGCGCAGCAGCGGGCGCGTTGGTACCAAAAGCTGGGCTTTGGGCAACTGTATTTGCCCGAAAGCGGTGATTTCATTGGCTATTGGCGGCTGCGTGACTGGCTGCGACTTTTAAGCTTTGAGGTGGAATCCTCCAATTTTGGCGTTTACCAACCCGCTGTGCGCACCCAAAAATGGCTGCAACGCCTGCAATGGATGAATGGCTTGGGCCAGCGCTGGTGGCCCATACTGGGTGCGGCGTATTGCGTGGTGGCGGTGAAAAAAGTGCACGGCGCGCGACTACTGGAGGCGCAGTGGAAAAAAGCCCCAAAGTTTGCAAACGCTCCCGTATCCATAGCAAGAAAAGACCATTTGACGCTGACATCAGGCAAAAAAACTCCAAATTAAATGCCCCACACACTTGCAACAACGCAAATCCATGCAGACGCATAAATTACAGCTTGTGGCACACAAGCGTGTCTAAAATACTTTGGACAGCGCAGCATTTGCGCAAACCAATAGCGACCACGCGCCATTGGCAAAACCGGAGCCTCAACCATGATTGCACGCACACTCTACACATCTGACCACGATGCCTTTCGGGACAGTTTTCGCAAATTCATAGACAAAGAAATTGCGCCTTTTCACGCGCAATGGGAAGAGCAGGGCTATGTAGACCGCGCGGTGTGGAGCAAGGCCGGAGAGAATGGGTTTTTGTGCATGACCATGCCAGAGGAATACGGTGGCTCGGGCGCTGACAAGCTGTATTCGGTGATCCAAATGGAGGAGCTTAACCGCGCAGGCTTCACCGGAGTGGGCTACAGTTTACATAGCGAAATAGTAGCGCCCTACTTACTGCATTACGGCACGCCCGCGCAAAAAGCCAAATACCTGCCAAAATTAGCCAGCGGAGAAATGGTGGGCGCCATTGCCATGAGCGAGCCTGCGGCAGGTAGCGATTTGCAAGGCATTAAAACCACGGCGGCTTGGCAGCCAGGCTCTGCTGGTGGGGCAGCCAATGGCAACGAAACCAATGGCAACGAAACAGACGATAACGAAGCCGATGGCTGCTATGTGCTCAATGGCAGCAAAACCTTCATCACCAATGGCTGGCACGCCGACCTCGTGGTGGTGGTGGCCAAGACCGACCCCAGCGCTGGCGCTAAGGGCACAAGCCTCTTGCTGGTAGAGCGCGGCATGCCCGGCTTTGACAAAGGCAAGCGCTTGAAAAAGCTGGGCCTGAAAGCGCAAGACACCAGCGAATTATTTTTCAACAACGTGCGTGTGCCCGCTGCGAATTTGCTGGGTGGCGATGCCTACAAAAACAAAGGCTTTATTTGCCTGATGGAGCAGCTGCCCTGGGAGCGGCTGCAAATTGCTATAGGCGCTATAGCAGCGGCGCAAGCCGCCATCGACTGGACAATAGCTTATGTGAAAGACCGCAAGGTATTTGGCACCAGCGTGGCGGCCTTTCAAAACACCCGCTACAAGCTCGCCGAGATGCAAACCGAGGTGCAAATTGCGCAGGTGTTTGTGGACAAATGCACAGAGCTTTTACTGGCGAACAAGCTCGACACCGCCACGGCCAGCATGTCCAAATACTGGTGCAGTGACTTGCAGTGCAAGGTAATGGACGAATGCGTGCAGCTTTTTGGTGGCTACGGCTATATGTGGGAATACCCAATTACCCGTGCTTATGCCGACGCGCGGGTGCAGCGCATTTACGGCGGCACCAACGAAATCATGAAAGAAGTGATTTCGCGCAGCATGGGGCTGGGCGCGGCTAAATAATGTGAAGCGCTGGCTTGGTGTATCTCGCTTGGGCAAAGCGGGATTGCCACCACTCGCCATACGGGAGTACCCGAAGTCCTCCTGTCAGCAATCCCGCTTTGCCCAAGCGAGATACACCCACAGTGCCATATCCTTACGCTGCGGGTAAGGCCAACTGCGCGCTCTTAGCCACCCGCACACAGTCGGCAATGTGCTGTTCGCCAAAATAGCGAATTGCTGCATAGCCAATCATGGCAGAGACGGCTTGGCCAGCGAGCGGCACAAATTTGGCGGCGGTTTTGGCTGTGAGGCGCACGCCTATGGTTTTGGCAGCGGCGAGCACCAAGTCTTTGGTGATGAGCTTGCCTATCAGCATGGTGCCCACCACAGTGACGGCTTTTTGCACTTTTTCGCGCTTGGCGGGGTCTAGTTTTTCAATTTGCGCCTCGGTCAGGCCAAATTGTGCATTGATCTCGGGAATCAGCTTGCTCATTAGCGCTGCGTCTACTGCCCAGTCAAGCCCGGGCACTGGCACGGCGCTGGCCGCGGCGGCGGTGAGTGCGCGGCGGTTGAGCAGTTTTTTGCAGCGTGCAATGGCCGCCAGCATGGCAGGGTTGCCAGCGGCTAGGCTGGCGCTGCTGTCTTTGCTTGGCGGAAGAATTTGCGCTGTGGCGTTAGATAGCGCAGTGCTCAGTCGGCTCATGGGGTGCAATCTTCGTGGTTAAAACTATACATTAAACGCGCGAGATGACAAACCGACTGACACAGGCTAAGTGTGCAAGCTCAGGACTGGCCAGAGTCGCCACCGCCCGATTTTTTGGTGACCATGCCATAGATGAAGAGCAAAATCACTGCCCCCACCACCGAGGCAATCCAGCCTGCGGCAGCGCCTTTTTGGTAGAGCCCCAGCGCTGTTCCTGCAAAGCTGGCCAAAAATGAGCCAGCCACGCCCAGCACAGCGGTCATGATCCAGCCGAGTTTGTCGTCGCCGGGTTTGATGGCGCGGGCGATGAAGCCGACGATCAGGCCGACAATAATAGTTCCAATGATTGACATCATGCTAGCTTTCTCCTAGTTGGTGAGGGGGCTTGTCTTACGGCGACGCGGCAGCGGGATTGCTGCTGCGCCGCGATGTCAATGTACACCATTTTTGTAACAAATCGATGCCGCTTTGTGCGAATACGCGCATGCGCTTTTACGCGCAAATGTGCAGCAGCATCAGGCAGCAGCTTCTAGCGCTTCTGACAATTCCAACCAGCGGTTCTCGGCATAGGCCAAGTCCATCTCGATGTCTTTGAGGCGCTTGCCTGCGCTGGCTATCTCATGCGGGTGCATGGGCGCGGTGAGCTTATTGTGCAGATCGGCTTGCTCTGCTTGTAGGGCGCTGATGCTGGCCTCCACCTTTTGCAGCTCGCGTTTGGCGGTGCTGGCGCTGGGGGATGTGTTTTTATCTGTTTTTAAGGTTTTTTTGCCAGATGTCAGCGTCGTTTGGTCATTGTTTGCTATGTTTTTATTAGTAATTTTCTTGGCAACATAGGCGTCTTCAATTTTTTCTGCTGCGCTGGGTTCAAAGTTCGACAGGTCTTTGGCCGCTTCATTGGCAGACAATTTAGCCGACACCTTGGCCACTTCGCGCAGGCGCTTGGATTCTTCCAGCAAATACTTTTGGTAGTCGTCCAAATCGCCATCAAAGGGCGCAACGCCGCCGCGCGCCACCATCCAAAACTCGTCGCATACTGAGCGCAACAAAGCGCGGTCGTGGCTGACCAGCATCACCGTGCCTTCAAACTCGTTAAGCGCCATGCCCAGCGCTTCGCGGGTGGCCAAATCGAGGTGGTTGGTGGGCTCGTCCAGCAGCAGCAGATTCGGCCGCTGCCAGACCATCATGCACAGCACCAGCCGCGCTTTTTCACCGCCGCTCATGGTGCCCACGGGCTGTTTGACCATGTCGCCCGCAAAATTAAAGCTGCCCAAAAATCCGCGCAAATCTTGTTCACGGCCAGACTCTTTGGAGTTGCCCGAGGTGGCCGCATGCTCTTTGGCCAAGCGAATCATGTGCTCTAGCGGGGTGTCTTGCGCCCTGAGCACGTCAAGTTCCTGCTGCGCAAAATAGCCAATCGACAAACCCTTGCCTTCGGTGATTTCGCCAGAGAGCGCCTGCATGTCGCGGGCAATGGTTTTCACCAGTGTGGATTTGCCTTGGCCGTTGGCCCCCAAAATACCAATGCGCTGGCCCGCCAGTACGCTGCGGCTGACGTTTTGCAAAATGGTGGTGGTGCCCGCTTCGGTGGTGTAGCCAAAGCTGGCATCCGATATGGCCAGCATCGGGTTGGGCAGATTAAGTGGCTCTTTGAACTCAAAGGTGAAATCGGCCTGCGCCAAGAGCGGCGCAACGCGCTCCATGCGCTCCAGCGCCTTCACGCGGCTTTGCGCCTGCTTGGCCTTGCTGGCCTTGGCTTTGAAGCGGTCAATGAATTTTTGCAAATGCGCAATTTTGTCTTGTTGCTTGCTAAATGCCGATTGCTGCAGCAGCATTTGCTGGGCTTTTTGGTCTTCAAAGCTCGAATAATTGCCGCCGTAGCGGGTGAGCTGGGCGTTTTCAATATGCACGGTGGTTTGCGTCACCGCGTCCAAAAACTCTCTGTCGTGGCTAATCACAATCATCGTGCCTTCGTAGCGCTTGAGCCAAGCTTCCAGCCACACTAGCGCGTCTAGATCCAAGTGGTTGGTGGGCTCGTCAAGCAGCAGCAAATCGCTGGGGCACATGAGGGCGCGCGCCAGCTGCAAGCGCATGCGCCAGCCGCCTGAGAAGCTGTTGACGGCTTTGTCAAGTTCGTGGGTTTGAAACCCTAGGCCAAGTATCAGCGCCTGCGCGCGCGGCACGGCATCGTGCTCACCTGCGTCAGCCAAATCGGTATACGCATGGGCTATGGCCATGCCGTCGTCTGATTGCTCTGCTTTTGATAGCTCTTCGCGCAATGCAGCCAAGCGCGTATCGCCCGCCACCACATATTCGGTGGCTGACTCTTCGGTCTCGGGCATGTTCTGCTCAACTTGGGCCATGCGCCACGCAGCGGGCATGAAAAAATCGCCGCCGTCTTCATGCAGGGTTTTGTTTAAGAGGCCAAACAGTGTGGATTTACCAGCGCCATTGCGCCCCACCAAGCCCACTTTTTCGCCGGGGTTGATGGTGACATTGGCTTTGTCAAGCAAGACTTTGGCGCTGCGGCGCAGCACCACGTTTTTCAGAGTAATCATGGGTTAGGGCGCACTGTTGAGCAGTGCAAAAATTTCAAAAAATTAGCGCGATTGCAAATCCAGCAAGGCAGGATGCGCTGCTTGGGTGAAGGGGTTGACCACGGTCACGCCGCGGTAGGTCATGCCATCGGCGTAGTCTTCGCTTAGCAGCCATCTGCAGCCTTGGTCAGCGGCCACGGCTAGTATGACGGCATCCCAAGTGGGGATTTGCAGCTCTGCGGTTAAATCCATAGCGGCAAGCAAAGCGCTGGCTTGTGTGGGGGCTGTGGGAAACAGCGCTGTCCATTGCAGAACATGGGTGCGCACTTGGGCGGCATCGCGCTTGGCTTTGACGGTCAAAACGCGGCATAGCTCGCCCAAAACCTGTACAGGTATCACAGTGGTGTGCGGGTTGATGCGCGAGAGCAGACTGGCCGCTTGGGCGCAGCGCGCCTCGTCGCCATAGCCCTCGGCGTATACCAAAATATTGGTGTCAATGGCGCAGTGCATGGCTTTTCGCTCAGTCATACAGCTCGTCGCGTATCCAATTTCGGGTGCGACTCTCTGCGCTTTGGCTGTTCGCTTGGCGCTGTGCATGTAAGCGGGCAAACAAAGCGGTGTGGACCGCTTGGGCTGCGTTTTGCGCACCGTCATGGGATGCGCTGGCATCGTAGGCGGCTATCGGTTCGACGATGGCAACGGGTTTGCCTCGGGAGGTGATTTGTATGGTCTGGCCTGCATGCACATCGCGCAGCAGGCTGGAGAAATGCCGATTGGCATTGGCTGCGGTCATGGTTTGCATGGTGTTTACCCTTGATGTAGTGCAATTGATTTATAAGTCACTACATTATCGCACGGTCTGCGCACAAAGCAGCCTGTGCGTTCGTTTAGGTGTGCAAAGCACCCAGCGCATCGCGCGTGAGCAAGAGCACTTGGTCTTCCCCTGCACTGGTTTCTAGCCAGATGGGCTCTAAGCGGGGGAAGGCGTGTTCAAAGTTCTCGCGCTCGTTGCCGATCTCAAGAACCAATACCGCATGTTCACTCATACATGCCGCTGCCTCACGTAAAAGGCTGCGGGTAAAGTCCATGCCGTCAGCACCCGAGGCCAGCGCCATCTGCGGCTCAGCCAGGTATTCCAAGGGCAGGGCGGCCATGCTGGTGGCGTTGACATAGGGTGGGTTGCACAAAATCAGGTCATAGCTGCCCTGCTGCGCCACGCGCTGGGCACAGGCGGCTAGGCCATCGCCTTGCAGGAGCGTAATGCGTTCGCTCAAGCTGTGTTTATCCACATTAATAGCGGCCACAGCCAGCGCGTCAGCGCTCAAATCCGCTGCATCCACCAGCGCATCGGGGTAGGCCATGGCTGCCAGCACGGCCAAGCTGCCGTTACCGGTGCACAAATCAAGGATACGGAAAACGCGCTCAGCACCGTTGGTATCCACGCTGGGCGATAGCCAATAATCCAAGCTTTCGTCCACCAGCAACTCGGCAATGAAACTGCGCGGCACAATGGCCCGCTCGTCTACATAAAAAGCCACGCCTTGCAGCCAAGCCTCCTGCGTGAGGTAAGCCGCTGGTTTGCGCGTAGCAATGCGTGCTTCTATAATGCTAGCAAGCTTTGACCGTTTGATGCTGACATTGGGTAAATTTTCTATAAATTGCGCGTTGTAGGTGGCGTCTGTCGTGTCCGTATCCAGCGGCAGCCCCAAAGCCCACAAAACCAGCCAAGCCGCCTCGTCCTGCGCATTGGTCGTGCCGTGGCCGTAGCTTAAATTGGCAGCCTCTAGTGCGGCTGCGTGCTGGGCAATGAGTTGGGCTAGGGTCATGGTTAGGGGGTGGCTTTGAAGCGGCAAGGTGGTTGGTGTAGATGGCAGTTGGCACTTCATAGCATGGCCCAAGGCAGCACATCAGCGCCAGAGCGCACAAAGCGGGTGTCGCCACCGTAGACCAAGCCGGGGTAGATGGCCGAAAAACTGGCGCTGTCGGTGGCGTATTTTTGCCATTTATTGAGTTTGGTAAACGCATCAGAGGCCACGGTGATGCCAGATTTTATTTCTATGGCGGCGATCTCAGTGCCGCGCTCTAGGATCAAATCGACCTCTGTACCGCTGTTATCGCGCCAAAAATACAATGGCTCTCGCACGCCGGTGTTGGCGCGGTTTTTGAGAAACTCATTGACCACCATGGTTTCAAATAGTGCGCCGCGTAGGGGGTGGTTTTGCATTTGCCCGGCTGTGCTGATGCCCAGCAGCGCGCCTGCCAAGCCCACATCAGTCATGTAGAGTTTGGGGCTTTTGGTTAGGCGTTTGCCAAAATTGGCAAAGTGCGGGCGCACAAAATGCACCAAATAACACGTTTCTAAAATGGATAGCCAGTGCTTGACGGTTTTATCGGAAATGCCTGCATCGTTGGCCAGCGATTGCATGTTCAGCAGCTGACCTGTGCGGGCTGCGGTGAGTTTGAGAAAGCGCTGGAATGCGCCTAAATTTTCTATGGCGGCGAGTTGGCGCGCATCGCGCTCGGCATAGGTTACCAAATAGGCGTTAAGCCATTCAAAGGGGTCAACGGGGCGTGCATACAGAGCTGGATAAAAACCTTTGAGTAAATGCTCTGCATAATCATCATGCAGCAGGTGTGCGTCACGCAGCTCTGCAATCGATAGCGGGAGCAGCTCAACCAGAGCGGTACGCCCAGCCAAGCTTTGTGTGACATTAGAAATTAAGGATAAGTTTTGTGAACCTGTTAAAACAAATTGTCCCATTTTGCCCGACGCATCTACCACGCCTTGCATTTGAGAGAATAATTCAGGCGCATTTTGTGCCTCGTCAATGATCGCGCCTTGCGGGTATTGTTTTAAAAATTCTTCGGGTCGCGTACGCGCGAATTCGCGTGCTGCGGGAGCCTCAAGCGACACGTAGGGTTTGTCAACCAATAGCCCGCGCACAAGGGTGGTTTTACCCGATTGCCGAGGCCCTGTAACAGTGACAACTGGGAAGCCTTGCAGCAGTCGCAACAAGCGAGATGTGACGTGGCGTGGAATCATTTTTTACAAATCCGAGTTCAAACTCCGAGATTGTAAAGTATTTCAAAAAGGCAGGTTTAAAAATGACGACTCAATGGCTGCAGCTTGTGTACGCTTATGCCGCTGCCTGCGCTGCAAGACGCTCCAAAACACCACGGTAAATGTTCTTCAGTGGTTCAATATCGGCAACCACCACATGCTCGTTGATCTTGTGGATGGTGGCATTTGGCGGGCCAAGCTCAATGGTTTGGGGGCAGATTTGGGCGATGAAGCGGCCGTCGCTGGTGCCGCCTGTGGTGGACAGCTCGGTGTGGATGCCAGTTTCGGCCAGAATGGCAGCGCGCACCACGTCGACCAAGCTGCCGGGCGTTGTGAGAAAGGGCAGGCCGCCCAGCGTCCAAGCCAGATCGTAATCGGCTTCTGTCAAGCCCTTAGCTTGCAATACTTGCGCCACGCGTTGTTTCAAGCTCTCAGGCGTGGAAGCGGTGCAAAAACGGAAATTAAAGTCGACCACCACATGGCCGGGAATCACATTGCTTGCGCCCGTGCCGCCGTGGATATTGCTGATTTGCCAGCTGGTGGGAGGGAAGAAGGGGTTGCCAGCATCCCAATCTGCTGCGCTATTGATGCGCACCAACTCAGCCATGGCGGGTGCGAATGCATGGATGGGGTTGCGTGCCAGATGCGGGTAGGCAATATGGCCTTGCACACCCTTGATGGTGAGCTTGCCGCTTAGTGTGCCGCGCCTGCCGTTTTTGATCATGTCACCCGTTTTTTCAACACTGGTGGGCTCACCCACGATGCAATAGTCGGGTGCTTCGCCGCGCGCCTGCAAGATGCGGCACATCTGCACTGTGCCGTCTACGGCCGGGCCTTCTTCGTCGCTGCTTAGCATGAAGGCGATGTTGAGCGGCGCGTCGGGCTGCGCGGTCACGAACTCTTGCACCGCCACCACAAAGGCCGCAATCGATGCTTTCATGTCACTCGCGCCACGGCCAAATAACTTGCCATCGCGGTGCGTGGGCGCAAAGGGCGGGCTGTCCCACTGGTCTACTGGGCCTGTGGGCACAACGTCTGTGTGGCCTGCAAATGCTAATGTTTTAATAGCGCTAGATGACGATATGGCGCTGACATTGGCTCTTTTTGCCCATAAATTGCGAACTCGGAAGCTCGTCGGCCCGCTGTCCATCCACTCCAGCGTGAAGCCCAGTGGCACAAGCCGCGCGCCGATGGTGTCCATGCAACCTGCGTCGTCGGGGGTGTTCGATTGCGCGGCGATCAGTTGTTCGGTCAGGCGCAGTGCTTCTAAGCTCTGGGGCAGCGCAGCACAGGTAGTGGCAAGCGTGGGGGGCAGTTTCGTCATTGTTTAACGTCTAGAACAATTTCAGTGAACGATGGCGAATCGTCTGGGTCTTCCTCTTGCGCGGCGGCGGCCAGCTTTTGTGCAGCGGCCATGTCGTTTTGCAAGCGCCACATCAGGTTGGTGGGCGAGTCGGAATTGGCCAAGCCTTCTTTGCGGTCTACCAAGCCTTCGGTGATCAGGCGGGCAATGTCTTTTTCAAAGGTTTGTGAGCCTTCGGTCATGGATTTTTCCATGGCCTCTTTGGCGGCCGAAAAATCGCCTTTCTCAATCAACTCAGAGATCAGTTTGGTGTTGAGCAGCACTTCTACCGCTGGCGCGCGCCCGCCTGCCGTGGTCTTGAGCAAGCGCTGCGACACTATCGCTTTAAGCGCGCCTGCCAAGTCGCCCAACATAGTGCCGCGCACCTCCACAGGGTAAAAGCTCAAAATCCTGTTAAGCGCTTGGTAACTGTTGTTGGCGTGCATAGTGGCCAAGCACAGGTGGCCAGATTGGGCGTAGGCAAGTGCCGCGCTCATGGTTTCGCGGTCGCGGATCTCGCCAATCAAGATCACATCGGGTGCTTGGCGCAGGGCGTTTTTCAGGCCAATTTGCAGGCTTTGGGTGTCTGAGCCCACTTCGCGCTGGTTCACCACCGATTTGCGGTTGGTGAACAAAAACTCCACCGGATCTTCAATGGTCAAAATATGACCAGAGGCTTTGCCATTGCGGTGGTCAATCATGGAGGCCAGTGTGGTGCTTTTGCCAGCGCCCGTAGCGCCCACCATCAAAATCAGCCCGCGCTTTTCCATGATCAAGTCGGCCAAAATCAGAGGCACATTCAGGGTTTCAAGCGCCGGGATTTCAGTGGGAATATAGCGAATTACCGCTGCATAGCTGCCCCGTTGGCGCATGCCGCTCACGCGAAAATTGCCCACGCCTTCAATGGCATGCGCCATATTGAGCTCGCCCGATTCTTCTAGTTCTTCAATGCGAGAAGGCTCTAAGATTTCTGCTAACAGGTTTTTGGGCGCATCGGCCGGCAGCAGCTGGCTGTTAATCGGTATGCACTGGCCGTTGATTTTGATGAGCGCAGGAGAATGCGCAGACAGGTACACATCGGAGGCTTTTTTCTCTGCCATCAGCTTCAAAATGCGTTCCATCATGCTCATCGCGTTCTCCTTAATTGCTCATTATTTAATAGCGCACTATGACCATATGACGATGACATTGGTCAATTTTTTTATAAAATAGCGGTTTAATCGCGCAACAAATCATTGAGCGACGTGGTAGCCCGCGTCTTGGCGTCCACACGCTTAACAATCACGGCGCAATTGAGGTTGTATTTGCCGCCGGGCTTGGGCAAGCTGCCACCCACCACCACTGAGCCAGCGGGTATGCGGCCGTAACTCACGGTGTCGGTGGCGCGGTCGTAAATGGGGGTGCTTTGGCCGATGAATACACCCATGGAAATGACAGAGTTTTCTTCCACAATCACGCCTTCCACCACCTCAGAGCGCGCGCCAATGAAGCAGTTGTCTTCAATGATGGTGGGGTTGGCTTGCAGGGGTTCGAGCACACCGCCCAAGCCCACGCCACCCGAAATGTGCACGTTTTTGCCCACTTGGGCGCAGCTGCCCACGGTGGCCCATGTGTCTACCATGGTGCCTTCGTCCACATAGGCTCCAATGTTCACATAGCTGGGCATCAAAATCGCGCCTTTGGCAATGTAGCTGCCACGGCGCGCCACGGCTGGGGGCACCACGCGCACGCCAGTGGCGCGCATTTGCTCTTCAGTCAGATGTGCAAACTTGGTTTGCACTTTGTCAAAAAAGCCCAAATCACCAGCGCGCATCACCACATTGTCTTTGAGGCGAAAGCTCAAGAGCACCGCTTTTTTGATCCACTGGTGGGTAGTCCACACGCCCACGCTCTCGCGTGTGGCCACGCGCAGCTTGCCTTTATTAAGTTCGCCAATCACATGGTCTACGGCTTGCATGGTTTCGGTGGGCACCGATTTGGCCGACAAATTGGCGCGGTCTTCCCACGCGGCATCGATGAGGGTTTGAAGTTGTTGGGTCATGGTTTTTTTCCTAAATTGAAAAAGTGGGTTTAAAGACGGTTTTTGTGTACAAATGCAACGATGCGTGCGGCAGCTTCCACGCATTCGGCGGTTTGCGCCACCAGTGCCATGCGGATATAGCCAGTGCCGGGGTTGATGCCATGCGCTTCTCGCGCCAAATAGCTGCCCGGCAGCACCGTCACATTGTATTGTTCTAAAAGCTGGGCCGCAAAAGCCGTGTCAGAGCCGCCGCACAGATTGGCGGGGATTTTGGCCCAGAGGTAAAAGGCGGCATCGGGCAGCTTCACATCCAGCACGGCTGCCAGCATGGGCGTGATCTGCGCAAACTTGGCGCGGTATTGGGCGCGGTTGTCCTGCACATGCGCCTCGTCGTTCCACGCGGCCACGCTGGCCGCTTGCACTGTGCCACTCATGGCGCTGCCGTGGTAGGTGCGGTAGAGCAAAAACTGTTTGATGATTGCCGCATCGCCCGCCACAAAACCGCTGCGCATACCCGGCGCATTGCTGCGTTTGCTCAGCGATGTGAGCGCAATCAGGTTTTTAAAATCCGTGCGGCCTAGCTTCATCGCCGCTTCTAGCCCACCCAGCGGAGGCTCATCGCGAAAATAAATCTCGCTGTAGCATTCGTCTGAGGCAATCACAAATCCATAGCGGTCGCTCAAGGCAAACAGCAGCTTCCACTGCGCCATGTCCATCACCGCGCCAGTGGGGTTGCCCGGCGAGCACACAAATACCAGCTGGGTTTTTTGCCATACGCCCTCAGGCACGGCCAGCCAATCGGGCGAGAAATTGCGCACTGGTTCGCTGTTGACAAAATGCAGCTGCGCCCCCGCCAGCAGCGCCGCACCTTCGTAGATTTGGTAAAACGGGTTCGGGCTGATCACCGTGGCATCCGCCTGTGTGGGGTCAATCAGCGTTTGCGTGAGTGCAAACAGAGCCTCGCGCGAACCGTTGACTGGCAAAATTTGCGTAGCCGCATCCACCGCCACGCCGTAGCGCCGCGCCAGCCAAGCCGCACAGGCTTGGCGCAATGCAGGCTCGCCCGCAGTAGCCGGGTAGCCCGCTAAGCCTTGCAAGTTGCCAACCAGCGCGTCCTTGAGCAAAGCAGGCGTGGCATGTTTGGGCTCGCCTATGCCTAAGCTGATGGGCGCGTAGTCCTTGTTGGGAGTAATTGAGGCAAAAAGCGCTTTGAGGCGTTCAAATGGGTAGGCTTGTAACTTGGCGAGCAGGGGATTCATAGGCTGATTATCCCATTGCTTACACCTATTGCGGGCAGCTTTGCCCTGTGTAATACTAGTGTGATGTTAAAAACTTAGGCAATGTCAAAAACTATGCGTTTATCCGATACCCGATTCCTACTGGCCTTGGCCTTACCTTCTCTCACGGTGGTAGGCTTGCTGGTGCAGCCGCAACTGGCTTGGGTCTACACTTTGGCGATTTGGGGCGGGATAGCTCTCTTGGATGCATTTCTGCCAAACGCCCAGCGCACGCCTGCTGCGCTGCCTGACACCGCTTCTTTGGGTTACTTTAGCTGGGTGCTGCGCTTGTTTGTGCCAATCCAACTGTGTTTGATTGCCGTGGGTGCTTATGCTGCGGCGCAGGGCAATTGGCTAGTGCTGTTGGGCTTGGCTTTCAGCGTGGGCTTTATCACCGGCTCGCAAGGCATTACTTTTGCGCATGAGTTGGGGCATAGCAAATCCAAAATCGACCGCTTGTGCGGCTGGGTGCTGATGACCAGCGTGTGCTATGGCCACTTTATGGTGGAGCATTACCGTGGCCACCACCCACGCGCAGCCACCCATGATGACCCCGCGTCCGCCCGCTACGGCGAGAGCTTGTACCGCTTTTTGCCGCGCACCTTGTGGGGCAGTTTAGCCAGTGGCTGGCGACTGGAAGGCCTGCGCCTCAAACAAATGAAGTCGTCTTGGCGGAGTAGCCCCCTGCTGTGGAGCGCAGTCGCATCTTGCATGCTAATAGTGCTGCCAGTCCTTGTATTTACTGCTCAAGCAGCTATTAAATATGTAGCATTTATCGTATTGCAATCGTGTATTGCCTTTTTGCTTTTAGAGATTGTTAACTACATTGAGCACTACGGCCTGCAGCGCCAAGTTGACGGCACTAAGCGTGAGGCCTTTGGCATGATGCACGCGTGGAACGCTGACCATGTCGTCACCAACAGCCTGATAGCCAACCTGCAGCGCCACTCAGACCACCACATGCACGCCTGGAAGCCCTACGCCACGCTCGAGCCCTTGCCTGGCCCCCAGCTGCCTACCGGCTATGCGGGTTGCCTGATGCTGGCGATGCTGCCGCCAGTATGGTTTAAATTGATGCACCAACGCATTGCTGCACTGCAAAATAAGCCTTCACCAGAGCTTGCAAAAGCCTAAAAATCCTTTATAATCAGACACATATCGACCAAACGGGCGGCATCTAGCGCCCGTTTTTTTTTGGCTGAACGGTTTTGACTCAGGGGGGTTGAACCTTGCGGCCATTTTTATTTTTTCAGTATTCAGCTAGAGTGTTGCCGTGAGTTTGCAGACCATTGTTGAAACCACCGTGGGTGGTTTGGGGTACGACCTGGTAGAGATAGACCGCTCTGCAGGCGGGCTGCTGCGCATCACGATAGACCACCCCTGGACACCGGGGGCGGCGCACGCTTTGGTAGCGGTAGAAGATTGCGAACGCGTCACACGCCAGCTGCAGTTTGCGCTAGAGGTCGAAGAGATTGATTACCGCCGCTTGGAGGTGTCGTCGCCGGGTATTGACCGGCCACTGCGCCACGCGGCAGATTTTGAGCGTTTTGCAGGTGAGGTGATTGACATCACGCTGAAGGCCCCGATGGGCGTGGCAGCGCAAGGGCAGGTCAACGCTAACCGCAAAAAGTTTCGCGGCACGCTAGAGAAGGTAGAGGCTGTGGCAGGCGCTGCAGCAGGCTGGCAGATTGTCTGGAGCGATGCGCCAGAGCCTAAGCCCGGTGTGCGCGTGAGCAAGAAAAGGGCGCCAGTGGCCATGCAGGCACTGGGGTTTAGTTTGGACGAGCTGCGAGACGCGCGCTTAGCGCCGATTGTGGACTTTAAGGGGCGCAAGTCCAGCGCTCTGGCCTAGGCCAACGGGCAAGAGTTTTTGTGGTGTAGCAAGGTGCTGCACTGCTACACGTGTGAATTAACGAGTTTTGATGATTTGAAGGAGCTAGTGACATGAACCGCGAAATGTTGATGCTGATTGAAGCCATTTCCCGTGAGAAAAACGTCGAGCAAGACGTGGTGTTTGGTGCTGTAGAAGCAGCACTAGCGCAAGCCACCAAAAAGCTGCAGCAAACCGAAGGCCACGGCGACGTGGAGATTCGTGTAGCGCTCGACCGTGACTCTGGCAACTACGAAACCTTCCGCCGTTGGCTGGTAGTGGCCGACGACGCTGGCCTGCAAAACCCGGATGCCGAAGAAATGCTGATGGATGCCAAAGACCAGATTGCTGACATCGAAGAAGGCGACTACATAGAAAAGCCGATCGAGTCAGTGCCCATTGGCCGTATTGGTGCCATGGCTGCCAAGCAAGTGATTTTGCAAAAAATCCGTGATGCTGAGCGCGAAATTATCTTGAACGACTTCATGAGCCGTGGCGAGAAGATTTTTGTCGGCACCGTCAAGCGTATGGACAAAGGCGACATCATCGTCGAGAGCGGCCGTGTTGAAGGCCGCCTGCGCCGCAGCGAGATGATCCCCAAAGAAAACCTACGCTCTGGCGACCGTGTGCGCGCCATGATCATGGAAGTGGACACCACCTTGCGCGGCGCACCTATCATTTTGTCGCGCTCGGCCCCACAGTACATGATTGAGCTGTTTCGCAACGAAGTGCCCGAGATTGAACAGGGCTTGCTCGAGATCAAATCGTGCGCCCGCGACGCTGGCTCTCGCGCCAAAATTGCTGTGCTGTCGCATGACAAGCGCGTAGACCCGATTGGCACCTGCGTGGGTGTGCGCGGCACGCGTGTGAACGCTGTCACCACCGAGCTGGCTGGCGAGCGTGTGGACATTGTGCTGTGGAGCGAAGACCCGGCGCAGTTTGTGATTGGCGCATTGGCCCCGGCTAATGTCAGCTCTATCGTGGTAGACGAAGAGCGCCACGCGATGGATGTAGTGGTAGACGAAGAAAACCTGGCTATCGCCATCGGCCGTGGCGGTCAAAACGTACGTTTAGCGTCTGACTTGACCGGCTGGAAAATCAACATCATGGACGCTGCGGAGTCTGCACAAAAGCAAGCCAGCGAGACCGAAGGCACACGCGCTTTGTTTATGGCCAAGCTCGATGTTGACCAGGAAGTCGCCGACATTTTGATCGAAGAAGGCTTTACCAGCCTGGAAGAAGTGGCCTACGTGCCGCTGCAAGAGATGCTGGAGATCGAAAGCTTTGACGAAGACACCGTCACCGAGCTGCGCACCCGCGCTAAAGACGCATTGCTGACGATGGCCATTGCCAAAGAAGAGTCGGTAGAAGAAGTCAGCCAAGACCTGAAAGATCTTGACGGCTTAACGCCTGCGCTGATCGCCAAGCTGGCCGAGGGCGGCGTGCACACCCGTGACGAGCTGGCCGACCTGGCCACTGACGAACTAACCGATATTACCGGCCAGTCTGCCGAAGAAGCCACCACGCTCATTATGAAAGCGCGTGAACACTGGTTTGCCAACGAAGCAGCTGCCGCCAACGCAGCCAGCGACGAAAAAAATAGCGCTGTACCAGCGGCTGAGTAACATCATGGAGACGAGCAGAAAATTATGTCAAGTACCACAGTCTCCGAGTTCGCAGGCGAACTCAAAAAATCCACCGACACGCTGCTAGAGCAGCTAAAAAGCGCCGGTGTGCCTAAAGGCTCGGCCAGCGATGTGCTGACCGACTCGGATAAGCAAAAGCTGCTTGGCTTTTTGCAAACCAGCCATGGCACTGCAACGACTGAGCGTAAAAAGATCACGCTGGTGAAAAAATCCACCACCGAGATCAAGCAAGCTGACGCGACTGGCAAAGCACGCACTATCCAAGTTGAAGTGCGCAAAAAACGCACCTTTATGCAGCGTGATGATGAGGCGGAAGTGTCGGCTGATGACACCGCCACGTCGAATGCGCCTGTGGTTGATGATGCTGAACTGGCCCGCCGTGAAGAAGAGGCCCGCCGCCAGGCTGAGCTGCTGCGCCGCCAAGAAGAAGAATTGGCCGAGCGCCGCCGCGTGCGCGAAGCGCAAGAAGAGCGCGATATGGCGTTGGCGCAAAAGGCTGTTGAAGTTGCAACCCAGGCCCATGACGATGTGCAAAAAGAGGGTGCAGCCCAAGAGGATACTGCTCAACCAGCTACTAAAACGCTAGCACAGATGCAGGCCGATGATGCCGCCCGCAAGCAGGCCGTACGCGCCGAAAAAGATGCTGTGGTGGCCAGTAAAACTGCCGCCCAAGCGGATAAAGAAGCCGCTGCTGCAGCGGTGGCTAACCATGCCAAAGCCACTGCTGATGAAGCTGTGCGTGTAGCTGCCGAGGCTAAAGCCGACGACGTAGCCCGCGCTAAAGACTTAGACGAGCGCCGCCGCAAAGCCCTGGCTGAGGCCGAAGGCATCCGCGCCATGATGAACGCACCCAAGCGCGTACTCGTGGCCAAAAAACCTGAAGAAGCCAAGCCTGTCAGCAAAGAGGGCGTTAAAGGCACGCTGCACAAGCCAGCAGCCACCCCCAAAGCCCCAGGTGTAGCCACATCGCCGTCCAGCGGCCCGCGCGGCGCTAAAACCGAAGTTAAATCTGAAAAACTGTCCTCCAGCTGGGGCGGCGACCCAGCCAAAAAGAAAGAAATCAAAACCCGAGGTGATGCCAGTGGTGGCGTAGGCCGTAGCAACTGGCGTGGTGGCCCACGCGGCAAGCGCCGTGGTGGCGAGGATGACCGCGAGAACCAAGCCCCTGCAGCGGCAGTAGAAGCACGCGTCTTAGAAGTGCACGTGCCCGAGACCATTACCGTAGCCGAATTGGCGCACAAGATGGCGGTTAAATCGTCTGAGGTCATCATGAAGTTGATGAAGCTTGGCCAGATGGTCACCATCAACCAGCCACTAGACCAGGACACCGCCATGATCGTGGTGGAAGAATTAGGTCACAAAGCGGTGGTTGCAGCGCTGGACGATCCTGAAGCATTCACGGACGACGAGGGTGTTGAGCAAACCGCAGAGTTGCTGCCACGCGCCCCTGTGGTGACGGTGATGGGCCACGTCGACCACGGCAAAACTTCATTGCTGGACTATATTCGCCGTGCCAAAGTAGCCTCTGGCGAAGCTGGCGGCATTACCCAGCACATTGGTGCTTACCACGTTGAAACACCACGCGGCATGATCTCGTTCCTAGACACCCCTGGTCACGAGGCCTTCACCGCCATGCGTGCACGCGGTGCCAAGGCGACCGACATCGTCATCTTGGTGGTGGCAGCGGATGACGGCGTGATGCCGCAAACCAAAGAAGCTATCAAGCACGCGAAGGCTGCTGGTGTGCCTATCGTGGTGGCTATCAACAAAATCGACAAACCAGACTCTAACCCCGAGCGCGTGAAAAACGAGCTGGTGGCTGAAGAAGTGGTACCTGAAGAATTTGGTGGCGATTCACCGTTCGTCACGGTGTCTGCTAAAACCGGCGCAGGTATTGACGCCTTGCTAGAGCAAGTATTGTTGCAAGCTGAAGTATTGGAACTCAGAGCCCCTGTTGACGCGATGGCCAAAGGCTTGGTCATTGAAGCGCAGCTGGACAAAGGCCGTGGTCCTGTGGCTACTGTGCTGGTGCAAACTGGTACGCTTAAAACTGGCGATATCGTGTTGGT